>NZ_JBHUTX010000036.1:0-78641 GCF_042671245.1 Streptomyces sp. NPDC057099 | reverse complement strand
GTCCGGCAAGATCGCCCCTGACATGCCAGCAGCCAAGTACACTCCCGACGATGCCTCTGACCAGGCCAGATAGCGAAACGCTGCTGGAGTACTAGGCGGCCGTGTCAGCGTCGAATGCCACGGAGGTGACCGGCGAGCTCGGGCGCGGTACGCCGGGCCTGGGGATGACTCCCCCCCGGGGGCCCCTGGCGTGCCTGGCCGGGTACAGGCTTCCAGGAGCACGGCCAGAGTGCGGGTTGTCGGTGTTCCCGCCCGGGAACACCGACCCGCAGCCGCCAAGGACCGTTCCCAATTGCGGGAACGGCGCTGTTCCCGTTCCGCAACACCCACGAGTACTTGCAGGCTTGTCCGTGCAGCCGGACGCGAACGACACCGGCAGTCACTCGCCACAGCAAGGGGATTGTTGTGAACCGTACGTTGCTGACCGCACGGTCGGCCCTCATCCTTCTCCTCGCCGTTCTGTGCGGCATCGGGGCAGGCGTCCTGGCCACCTTCGCGGGAGCGGGTCCTGCGGAAGCGGTCCTGTCCGGCATAACGGGCATCGCTCTTGCAGTGCCCTTCTTCAACAGCCTCATCGAATGAGACCCGCACAGACGTTCGAGAGTAGATGATCGCCTGGGACCACTGCTCCGCGCGCGGCACGGCAGTCCAGGAGTGGAAAACGACAAAGGCCACAAAGTGCCACGGAAAGGCAGAAGATTCTGTGGGGAAACACGGACCCGACGGTGAGGGGATTCCCTTCGATGACGCAGAAGACCCCAAGGGTTTCAAGGACTTGTCGGAGAATCTCTCTCCAGAGGTTCGCGAGCTGGCTCTCGCGATGCGGCGGCTCCTCAACGCCACAGGGAGGACGCTGCGTGATTTTGCCGTCTCCCACCACAGGGGCACCGGTTCCGTCTCTCGGTATCTCTCGGGCGAGCGCATTCCAGAGAAAGAGTTCCTTGATGTCCTGATGAAGTCCGCCTGCAATGCCCTAGGGCAGGAAGTCACAGCCGACATGCAGGGGCACCTGTACCGGCTCCACCGTGAGGCGCTCCTGGCCGAGCAGCCCGCTAGGTACCGCGAGCAGATGGCCAGTGATCGTCTGGAGGACGCGATCCTGCAGAAGGAGCAGGCTGAGCTGCAGACCCACGACCTTCAGACCGAAGTTTCCGAGCAAAAGCGCCAGTTGGGCGAACTGTCAGTCCAGATGCAGCAGATCGAAGCTGCGTGCGCAGAGGAGCGGCAGCGCCGCGGAGCCGAGCTGGAGCTGCACCGCCGTCAGAAGGACGACCTCCACGAGCAGTGTGAACAACTGCGTAAGGAAATCCAGGATCTGGAGACCGCGCTGGAGGAAGCGGTGAAAGAACGCGATGCCGCGAAGAGCCGCTGCGCGGAGCTGGAGGAGGAGCTCGCCACCGCACAGGATCTGGCAGAGCGTGAAGAACTGAAGCGGAAGGCCGCCGAAGAACGGCTGCGCTTGGCGAAGGCGGCTAACGTCGCCGAGCAGCACCTCGCAGATCTCGAGCGAATCCGGAGAGAAGCCGAGCAGGTGCGTAGGGAGGCAGCCCGGGACGCCGCCGCCCAACGCGAGGAGGCAGAGGCCACGGCCAAAAAGATCATCGATGAAGCCGCGACCAGAGTGACGAAGATCCGGCCCTCGATGGTGCCAAGGTCCGCGGCGCTGCGCCGGTTACGGGACGCAGCAGTAGGCATCGCCGAGCACCGTCTGCCGACCCTGATCGACCAGCTGTCCAGGTCCGACCCGGGCCTCGTGGACACCCGCATCGCGCCCATCCCGATCAACACCCGGGATGAGATCGGCGAGGTCGCCCGCGCCTTCGACCAGGTCCACCGCGAGGCCGTCCGGCTCGCAGCCGAGCAGGCCCTGCTGCGGGCCAACATCAGCGCGATCTTCACAACCCTCTCGCGCCGTACCCAGTCGCTGATCGAGGGGCAACTGGCTCTACTCACCGACTTGGAGAACGGCGAGGCCGACCCGGACCGTCTGAGGGACCTCTACAGACTGGACCACCTGGCGACCCGTGTGCGCCGTAGCACTGAGACGCTGCTGATTCTCTCGGGTGAGGAGCCCGCACGCGGCTGGGACCAGCCGATCCCGTTGATCGAAGTCCTACGCGCCGCCTGTTCCGAGGTGGAGGACTACCGGCGCATCAAGCTCTCCGGCATCCCGAAGGGCGCGATCCACGGCCACGCCGTGACTGACCTCGTGCACTTACTCGCTGAGCTCCTGGAGAACGCCACCACCTTCTCCTCCCCGCAAACCAAGGTCCGCGTCACCGCGACCAGGCTCCCCGACGGCCGCATCATGATCGAGACCCACGACCAGGGCATCGGCCTCACCACCGAGCACTGCAACGACATCAACGACAAGCTCGCGAACCCGCCCAGCATCGACGCCGCGATCGCCCAACGCATGGGCCTCTTCGTGGTCGGCCGGCTGTCTGCCCGACACGGTATCCGAGTCCAGCTCCGCCCCTCCGGCGAGCAGGCCGGCACCACCTCGCTGGTCATGCTGCCGAAAGCCATCGTCCTCGGAGGCGACAGACAGCTACCGCACGATGCCAACACCGTCCCCCAGATCATCCCGGTGCAGCAGCCGTTCCAGCAGCAGAACGTGGACACCATGTGATCGTCGCCAGCCCCAGCTGGAGCGCCAACCGCTGCGAGGCGTTCTCCCCTACCGCTCTGCAAAATGAGGGGCGTCCTGCCGGACTGTCCGCCAGGCATCCGGGCGGACAGCTCCGGGCTGTTACACCGATCGTTTTACAGCCCCGCGACTACGGCCATCATGTCCACCCGACAGCGGAGGAGACCCAACGCCAAGCAGGTGGGGACTCTCTGCTAGCGACACTCTGCCGGTTGCTTGTGAGGCTGAGGTTGACGCCAGCACGGGGTTCGGCGTCGAACCGACTGCCACAGAGAACGGGGAGTTCCCTTGCTGCAGACGAGGAAGTTCACGAAGACGAACATACGGCGCGTGGGCGCGGTTTCGGCTGTGCTCGTCGTCGCGCTCGCGTCCGGAACCGAGGCTCAGGCAGCCACGGGTCATGGGAAGAAGTACGGATCATGTCAGAACAGCGTCAAGATCTGGCGTACCGGAAGCAAGATCTACGCTCAAGGGAAAATGGTGTGCAACACGGTCCATTTTGTCCTGCGGCCTGACGCCGGGATTTCCGCGTACAAGAACGGAAAGTTCAAGGAGGTGAAAATCGGTGGGGCCAAGGGTTGTCCTGCCGTGAAGAAGTGCACGTCGAAGAAGGTCTCGCTCAAGGCGCACAAGGGATGGGACTACCGGGCCGCGAACAGCGGAACCGCGGACGCCGACAACGCCTGGCCCAAGAATACGCAGGCGGTCGCTTGGTACAAGTACCGGTGATGAGGGGTGCAGCGGACTTTCGTCTGGGCACCGCCCAAGGGCCAGCGACGGCTCGGCGGAGCCCATGTGGGTGAGACCGGCCAGGCGTCCGCCCTGTACGAGACGATCGCCCAGCCTCCCGGCGTCGCTTGAGCGCCTGGAGGCGGCCCCGGCAGCGTCTGGCCGGACCGTCTGCACGGCCACCGCGCCACGCTTGCCCTGGTGAGCCCGGCCGCGGGCCCGCGCTGCCGGCGGGTCCGCGGTCCGGTCAGTGACGCGTCTACCACCAAAGGATCAGCAGTGTCACGGCGCGTGCCCTGCTTGTAGGCGACGCTTGCCCCAAACAGCGGTGGAGCCCGGACCTGAAGCTTCCCCTTGATCGTGGACACCTGGAGACTGGGACCTGGGTGGTTCCAGAGGAAGTAGCACCAGGTGGGAAGCAAGTACACGAAGCGGTACACCGAGGAGTTCAAGCGGGACGCGGTCGCGCTCGTCGACTCCTCGGGCAAGACGGTCACCGCGGTCGCCCGGGAGCTCGGCATCAGCTCGGAGTCCCTGCGCGGCTGGTACCGCCGGGCCAAGGCGGACCGCGGCGATGGGCAGCCGGGCGAGCTGACCGGCGCGGAGCGCGAGGAACTGCGGTGGTTGCGCAAGGAGAACCGTGAACAGCAGCAGACGATCGAGATCCTGAAAAAAGCGACCGCCTTCTTCGTGAGAACCCATCTCTGAACCTCGATCTGACTGCTTCGCTGTCAGCGGCGGAGGACGTTGACGACTCGTTCCCTGCCCAGGATGGAGGCGTTCTCGCAGCCTTCGGGGGTGACGAGGTAGGGGCCGACCCACTTGCGGGAGTAGCCGGTGGGGTCGTCCTGGTCGGGGTAGGTGCGGCGGTGGGGGCGGACGAACCATTGGTGGCGGTAGATGCGGCCGGCGGTGTCGCGGGCTCCGTGGTCGTCGTCGGGGGCGGGCCTGATGGACTGGCGGAGCGTGATGTAGCGGACCGGTGCGTCGGGGTGCTCGGCTCCGGCCCGCCGCAGGCGCTTGCGGGCGGCGGCGTCGGGCCGTACCTGTTCGGCCTGCCAGAGAGCGCGGCGGGCGTCGGCGGGCTGGCGGATCAGCAGTAGGGTTCCAGCAGGGTCCGGATGACCCGGGTCTGGTCGTCGTCGACGCGGTCGGCGCCCACGCCGTAGCGGTCCTTCGCGGGGCGGCCGTGTTTGTCGACGGTCCAGGTGTGCTTGATCTCGTCCCAGTCGGTCTCGGTGTTCAGCGGGATCGTGGCGCCGAAGCCGATGGACAGGTCCCCGGAGAGCGAGCCCCGGATCTGGCTGGCCCAGGTGGGATCGGCCTTGTTCCCGGCCTCCTCCAGGGTGCGCCGGTAGGGCATGGCGTCGTCCAGGACCAGGACCCGCAGCGTCAGCCCGGACCGGCACCACAGCACGGCCCGCGGTCGCCCGAGGGTCTGGGTGTGCGCGCTGGGGTCGTCGGACCAGACCAGGAACCCGAGCGGGTCCGGCAGGTCGTCCGCGTCGAACGCGCACACCGGCAGTTCCTCGCCCGTCGTGCGCGCCAGCCACGTCATGCGATCGTTGACGAAGAACTGCTCCGCGCCGCGCACGGCCGCCCGCATCGTGAGGGGGTCGGTGAAACCGTGGACCTGCATCGCACCCGAACCCCGCAGGCCGCGCTCGACGTTGGCGTCGGCCCACTGGAGCAGGTCCTGTCGGACTTCGGGAATGTCACACGCACGCAGATGAGTTGTCGCCATGACGGGACAACGTAGTCGGGGCTCGCGGGGTCACGCGGCCCGAACTGCCCTTGTCGGACGTGGTGTTGCCGACGTGGGGTAGATGGTCTGGCGGGTGAGGCGCCGGGTCATGAGCGTGATCGCGGCGAGCGTGAGCATCGCCTCGGAGTGCTCGGGGCGGGTTTCGTAGTCTCGGACGTTGCGACGTGCGTGGGACAGCCACGCCAGCGACCGCAGCGCCTCGCCTCCGCCCGCCAGACCTACACCGACACCGTCAGCCCGTACTACGACGAAACGCTGCAACAGGGCGACGGGCCGGGCGCCAAACCCACGGCCATGGTGACGACGGCCCGGGCGGTGCGGCGCGCTGCCCAGCTCGGGCGGCGGGCCGCCTACAGCGGGCCCGACTCGATGGAGGTCTACAACGACCTGGTCGTCGCAGGCACAGCTGGGTGCCAGACGATGCCACCCCGGCCCCGCAGCCGCTGAGCTGGAGCACCTTCCCGTCCACTGGCTCAAGGACTGGACGATGGGCCTGGACGTCGAGTGCGGGAGGCGTGACGAGACCGTGCTGCACCGGCTGTGCGGCACGGTGACTTCCTACGAGCCCGGCACCGGCCAGGTGGGGTTCTCCCCCACGGGCGGCCACCCGGCCAACTCGGTGCCCGTTCACCGGATCGTCGCGCTCAGCGGTGACCGGCAGCGGCGCAGTGCCGGGCAGGTGCCTGCCTAGCCCAGCTCGCCCCGCTCGATGCAGAACTCATTCCCCTCCGGGTCCGCCATGACGACCCAGCCCTTGCCGTCGGGGCGGGTGTGGTCGGCCAGTTGGGTGGCGCCCAGGGTGAGGGCTCGTTCGACCTCGGCGGTGCGGGTGCGGCCCGTGGGTTTGAGGTCGAAGTGGACTCGGTTCTTGGTTGCCTTGCCCTCTTCTACGCGGATGAAGAGCAGGCCGGGGCCGTTCGGGTCCTCGATGAGTACCTCCGAGTCGCCGGGTTTGTCGATGTCGGAGATCGGGTGGCCGAGCAGCTCGCTCCAGAAGCGGGCGAGTTCGTACGGCTCTCCCGTGCAGTCGAAGGTGATGTGGCGGATGGTCGGGTGCAAGGGCTGCAACGGTTCTCCCCCGTGGGTGTGGTCGGCGTGTGGTCGCGCTCCGCAGGATGGTCGGGGTGGCGGGGGCTGTCGAACTATTTTTCGTTGTCGGGGAGGTTTCCGTCGCCGCCGAGGTTGGCGACGATCCTGCGCAGGACGTTGATCGTGGTGACGAAGTCGGCCGGGTCGATGTTCTCGTGGGTCTGGTGGTGGACACGCAGGTTGCGGTCCTTGGCGCGGAGGCGGGCCGCCTCGCCCGGCTCGGTCAGGGTCATGGTGCCGGTGGCGGCGTCCTCGGTGAGCCAGCCGCGGGTGACCAGATCGTCGTAGACCGCGTCGAAGTCGGTGTCGAGGTCGTCGTACGGGAGCAGGCGTTGGGTCAGGGTGGGGCGGGTCCAGGTGCCGGGGGCTCCGGCGGCGTGGTTGAGGGTCCACCAGTGGGGTTGGGTGAGGTCCTCGACCGCCAGTTGGGCGCGGAGGGCTCCTACCACTCCGCGGTAGGCCAGGCCGGTCCATGCGCCGATCGGCTGGGCGGCCAGTTCCTCGTGGCTGTACTCCTTGAGGTCCATGGTGGTGTCGGTGCTCATCGGTGGCCTCGCCCTCATCGTTGTTGCCTGGACGCGATCAACGTAGGACCTCGACCTTGGTTGAGGTCAACGGCCGGACTCCCAGGAGGAAATCGCCTCGTAGAGGCGATCCGGCTGGTCCAGGTGGACGTCGTGGGCCGCGTCGGGGATGCGGGTGAGGTGGGTGGCCGGGCGGTGGGTGAGCATGGTGGTGGGCTCGTCGGGGCGCATGGTGCCGTGTTCGCCTTGGACGAGGAGGGTGGGGCAGGTGATCTGTGACCACTGGGGCCAGTAGGCGGTGGTGGCCAGTTCGGCGACCGACGAGATGAGCGTGGCGCGGTCGAAGGTGGGGTGCCAGCCGTCTTCTCGCCGCTCCAGGGTTCTCGTCCAGGCCTCGTGGCCCAGGAAGGCCTCCGCGGCCTCCAGCGACTCGAACGGGGTCGGCCAGCTGTCCAGCCAGGTCGCGATCTGTGCGGGGAGTTCCGGGGTGGGGCCCGCCGGGCCCGCTTCGACCAGGATCAGGGACTTGACCAGGTGGGGGTGGGAGGCGGCCAGCAGCATCGCCGTGTGGCCGCCGAGGGACTGGCCGAGCAGGGTGACGGGGGCCAGGGCCAGTTCCTCGATCAGGGTCAGGGCGTCCTGGACGTGGGCCGCGCGGGTGGTGGTCACGGGGGTGCGGGTGCTGGCGCCGTGGCCTCGGGCGTCGTACGTCACCACGCGGTGGCCGTCGGAGAGGAGCCGGGCGGCGACCGCGTCCCACTCGCCCTGGTGGCCGGCCAGGCCGTGCAGGAGGAGGAAGGGGGCGGCGGCGGATTCCCGCTCGGGGCGGTGGTCGTGGTGGGCGATGCGCGTGCCGTCCGGGGTGGTGAGGGTCGTGGAGGTGGTGCGGACGGTCTTCGGGTGGGGAGTCATCAACTGGCCATCCTCCGGTGAGGGACGGGGCCAGCTTCTCCTTCCCCGACGGCCGCCGCCAGCCGATGTGCGGGGGCCTGCGGTGGCCGTCGTACGCGGGCTGCGGGTTACGCGGCGCCGGGCTCGGGTCCGCTCGGCCGCATGGTCGGGTTCGCGCCTTCTCTCGCCCCGGCGCGTGCACTGCCCGGCCGGGGAGTTAGCCTCGGGTTCCCGTAAGAGCAGGAGGCGAGAACATGGTGAAGGTTCCCAGCGCGGTGGTCGCCGCGAGCGGGCTGGTCGGCGGGTACGGCGTGGCCCGTTGGACCAGGCAGCGGCCGCTCGGCGGGGCCGTGCTCGCGGTCGCCGGGGCGGCGGCCGCGCGGCAGTGGCGGGAGCAGGCCGGCGGGGTGGCCGCGGGGGCGTTGTCGGCCGCGTATGTCGCCGCGTTCGCCGGGTCTCATCCGCTGGCCAAGAAGGTGGGCGCCTGGCCCGCCGTGTTCGGCGTGGCGGGGGCTGTGGCCGTGGCGTCGTGGGTCGTGGCCGACCGGCGCGGCTGACCCGCCCGCAGCAGGTACAGCAAAGAACCCGGCCCTGAATCCCAGGGCCGGGTTCTTGTTCTTGAGCGCCGGGCAGGCCTTGCACCTGCATTTCCCCGCAGGAAGCGGGGCGTCTTTCCTTGGACCACCAACGCACGATCCTTCAGCCGGAGTTCCGGCGACCGGATGCAGATCAACTGTACCGCAGTTTTTGTTATCGCCGTCACCGCCCGCCGTCTCCTCACCGTCCCCCACAGGCACGCGACTTACGACGCCGAGGTACGACGACGTGACACGACAGATCAGCCGCCGGAGCATGTTGAAAGCAGCGGGTGCGGCGGGCGCCGGTATCGGTATCGGTACGGTCGCCCTCGCGGCCCCGGCCTCCGCCGCCGACGCCCCCTTCGCCCACCCGGGGTTGCTGCACACCCGTACCGACCTGAACCGTATGGCGGCCAAGGTGAAGGCGGGCGCCGAGCCCTACGCGGCCGGGTTCGCCAAGCTCGCCGCCAACCGGCACGCGCAGAGCGGCCGGCGGGCCAATCCGCAGGCGACGGTGTACCGGGGGGCGGGGTCGCCCCAGAACTACGCGGCCCTCTACAACGACATCCACGCCGCCTACCAGAACGCCCTGCGGTATCACGTCAGTGGCGAGGACGCGCATGCCGAGACCGCCGTGGCGATCCTGAACGCCTGGTCGGGGAAGCTGACGTCCATCCAGGGCTCGGCCGATCGGTTCCTGGCCGCGGGGTTGTACGGGTATCAGTTCGCCAACGCCGCGGAACTCGTGCGCGACCGTGACGACTTCGAGCTCGGGCGGGCGCAGGAGCTGCTGTCGGACGTCTTCCTGCCGCTCAGCGACAGCTTCCTGAGCCATCACAACGACGCCGTCGTCACCAACTACTGGCCCAACTGGGATCTGACGGCCCTCGCCTGTGTGCTCGCCACCGGGATCTTCTGCGATGACCGGGCGGCGGTCGGGCGGGCCGTGGAGCACTTCAAGCACGGGGACGGGATGGGGTCGGTCCGGCATGCCATTCCCGTCGTGCACGAGGACGGGCTCGCGGAGTGGGTCGAGGCCGGGCGCGATCAGGGGCATGCGCTGCTCGGGGTCGGGTTGATGGGCACGGTGTGCGAGATGGCGTGGAACCAGGGGATCGATCTGTACGGGTATGACGACAGCCGGTTCCTCAAGGGTGCGGAGTACGTGGCCAAGTGGAGCCTCGGGGGTGAGGTGCCGTATACGGCCAACACGCGGAGGAAGGGGGCGATCGGGGGGTGGTCGGGGAGTGAGACGGCTTCCGCTGCGGCGGCGGTGGATCCGGGGATGACTCGGCCGATCTGGGCGATGATCGCCAATCACTACACCAAGCGGCGGGGGGTGTCGGCGTCGTATGTGACGCGGGCTGCGGTGAAGGCTGCGCCTGAGGGTGGGGGTGGGGATTACGGGCCCAACAGTGGAGGGTTCGACCAGCTTGGGTTCGGGACGTTGGCGTTTACTCGGGGGCGGGTTTCGGACGGTGACGGGGACGGGGGTGCGCGGGTGCAGGGGGCGGTGAGGGCGTCGGCTTCGCCGGCGGGCGCAAGTGGTCTGGCCTCGACCGGGATTGAGGGTGGAGTCGGGTGGGTCGCGGCGGCCGGTGTTGCGGCTGTCGGGGGTGGGGTGCTGATGCTTCGGCGGCGAGGTGGGGGCGAGTAGGTGCCGGGGGCTGCGGGCTGGCGCTGAGGTAGGGGTGAGGGCTTTCCACCGGCGCCGCTGCGAGCTCTCCCAGGTGGATCAGTCCCTCGCCCCGTCTTCGGTTCCATGGGAACGCAGGGTGTTATTTCGCCACGGCCACGGTGGCGATGACACCGGCGATGGTCGCCGTCGCCGCGACGGCACTCCATATCACCGAGCTTCGGTGCCACCAGGGTGGTGGGGGTGTCGGCACGGGTTCGTTGACGGTGGCGTTGGCTGTGCTGCCGCCGGTGGCGATGTTGATCGTGGTTCCCGTGACATAGATCGCAGCCGACCCGATGTGTGCAGGATGGGGATTCCGCTGGCCGGGCGGCATAGACGCTCTCACCTCGGCGACGAACAGCGTCAAGCGTGTTCTGATGTGATCCAGGATTCCGCGAAGAGCGGTCAGCCGCACTCTCCAGTGCAGGGACAGGACGGCGGAGCCGTTGCCGAGCTCATTCGTCACTTCCGCCATGTACTCCGCTGAACCTGGCGGGCTGAGCTCCAGGTTCCATCCCATGGCGACCAGAGCTTCGATTTCCCTGACCCCGTATCGGATCGGTGCGTGCTCCCCGATGCCGCGATCACGCACCGACTGAGGAAGCTGATGCGGGCTGATCTGCCGCGTGTCTTCCGTTCTTGACCGGCCAGGGGTGCTGGGCTCCACCGTCATCTCGAGCTCTGCCGCGACCTCCCGAAACCTGGGCAGTTCCTCGCCGGCCTCGTACCCTTCCAGTTGTTTCAGCGCCCAGGCGCGAAGTTCTTCCTGGTGGGCATAGCCGGCTATGAGCAGAAACCGTCGAAGCGCGGTGGCCAAGGAAGCGTCCTCGTCCAGAACGGCGCGCTCAAGCTGTTCCAGGCCCTCAATGTCAGGTGTTCTCACAGCAGTCGAGTGTGCCCTGCCCACCGTCGGCAGATGAGGGTTTCGCAGCACATCACTGGACTACACGTGACATATACCGCTTAGCCTGGCTTCTCCGCCGCCGCCGCCGTCAGCGGCTTGGCGATGTCCTCCAAGGACCTACGCTCCGCCTTCACCGCGAGGATCGCCGCCGCCACCCCCGCCAAGCACATCAACGCCGCCCCGATCTGGAAGGCCAGGGCCGTGTCGCCGGCCTTGCCCGTGCTCGTGAGGTCCGCGAAGAGGAGGGGGCCGCTGATGCCGCCGGCGGCTGTGCCGATGGCGTAGAAGAAGGCGATGGACATGGCGCGGGTCTCCATCGGGAAGACCTCGGACACCGTCAGATAGGCGCTGGAGGCTCCCGCTGAGGCGAAGAAGAGGACCGCGCACCAGCACGCCGTCATGGTGGTCGCGTTCAGCGAGCCCTGGTCGAAGAGCCAGGCCGTGCCGAAGAGGAGCAGGCCGGAGAGCAGGTAGGTGCCGGAGATCATGATCCGGCGGCCGACCGTGTCGAAGAGCTTGCCGAGGAGCAGCGGGCCGAAGAAGTTGCCGAGTGCGATGACGGCGAAGTAGTAGCCGGTGTTGCCGCTCGGGACGTCGAAGAAGGTCGTGAGGATCGCGCCGAAGCCGAAGGTGATGGCGTTGTAGAGGAAGGCCTGGCCGATGAAGAGGGAGAAGCCGAGGATCGCGCGGCGGCGGTAGTCGGAGAAGACCGTGCGGCCGATCTCCAGGAAGGAGACGCTGCGGCGTTGGTGGATGGTGATCTCGCCGTCCGGGCGCGGAAGCGGCTCGTCCCGTTCCTCCTCGATCTTGCGTTCGATGGCGGAGACGATGCGTTCGGCCTCGTCGTCGCGGCCGTGGATCAGCAGCCAGCGGGGGCTCTCCGGGACGTGCCGCCGGACCAGCAGGATCACCAGGGCGAGGACCGCGCCGAGCGCGAAGGTCAGGCGCCAGCCGACGTTCGCCGCGAAGATGTCGGTGTCCAGCGCGACGATCGACAGCAGGGAGCCGCCGACCGCGCCCAGCCAGAAGCTGCCGTTGATCATCAGGTCGGTGCGGCCCCGGTACTCCTTGGGGATCAGTTCGTCGATCGCGGAGTTGATGGCCGCGTACTCGCCGCCGATGCCGAAGCCGGTGAGGAAGCGGAAGAGGAAGAACCACCAGGTGTCGAAGGAGATGGCGGTCAGCGCCGTCGCCCCCAGATACACCGCCAGGGTGATCATGAAGAGTTTTTTGCGCCCCCACTTGTCGGTCAGGCGGCCCCAGAACAGGGCGCCTATGCAGGCTCCCGCCACATACAGGGCGGCTGCCATGCCGGTGACCTGGCCGGAGGTGATGGGCAGGCCGCTGTCGGGCTCCGACAGGCGGCTGGCGATGTTGCCCACGACGGTGACTTCGAGGCCGTCGAGGATCCACACGGTGCCGAGGCCGAGGACGATCGTCCAGTGCCAGCGCGACCACGGGAGGCGGTCGAGACGGGCGGGGATGTCGGTGGTGACGGTTCGGCCGGTCCCGGCCTGCGCGGTGGTGGTCATGGGCTCCCTCCCCATCGAGCGGAACCGAGGGCGAGTGCCCTGACCGGCTTCTCTTACGCCAGAAGCGTCATGCCCCCAGCGCGTGCGCCACCGTGTAGATCAGCAGGCCGGCCAGCGAGCCCACCACCGTGCCGTTGATCCGGATGAACTGGAGGTCGCGGCCGATGTTCGCCTCGATCTTCCGCGTGGTGTGCTCGGCGTCCCAGCTCGCCACCGTGTCCGTGATCAGGGAGGTGATCTCCTTGCGGTAGGTGGTGACGACGTACACGGCCGCGTCCTCCACCCACTTGTCGACCTTGTCCTGCACCTTGCGCTCGGCCGCCATCCGGGAGCCGAGCGACAGCAGCGAGGCCCGTACGCGCAGCCGCAGCTCGCTGCGCTCGTCCTTCGCCGCGGCGACGATCATGGACCGTACGGCCGTCCAGGCGCTGGCGATGAGGTCCTGGACCTCGCCGCGGCCCAGCACCTCGCCCTTGAGCCGCTCGACGCGGGCGCGGGTCTCGGTGTCGGACTGGAGGTCGGAGGCGAAGTCGGTGAGGAAGCGGTCGAGGGCGCCGCGCGCGGGGTGGGCGGGCATGTCGCGCATCTCCGTGGCGAAGCGCAGCAGTTCCTTGTAGACGCGCTCGCCGACCTTCTTGTCGACGAACTTCGGCGTCCAGCCGGGGGCGCCGCCCTCCACGGCGTCCATCACCTCGTCGCGGTGCAGGACCAGCCAGTCGTGGGCGCGGGTGACGACGAGGTCGACGACGCGTTTGTGGCCGCCGTCGGCGACGACCTTCTCCAGCATCTTGCCGATGCCGGGGCCGATCTCCTGGGCGTTGGCGCGGCGCGTGATGGCCTCGCCGACGACGGCCTGGATGTCGGAGTCGCGCAGGACCGTCAGGGCGCCCCTGAGCGCGGTGGAGAGCTCCGCGGTGACCCGGTCGGCGTGTTCGGGGACGGCGAGCCAGGCGCCGAGGCGGCTGCCGATGCCGACGGCGCGCAGCCGCTGCCGTACGACGGCCTCGGAGAGGAAGTTCTCGCCGACGAACTCGCCGAGGGAGACGCCGAGCTGGTCCTTCTTGGTGGGGATGATCGCGGTGTGTGGGATGGGGATGCCGAGGGGGTGGCGGAAGAGGGCGGTGACGGCGAACCAGTCGGCGAGCGCGCCGACCATGCCGGCCTCGGAGGCGGCGGCGACATAGCCCGCCCAGGGGCCGGCGCCGGAGTTCTGGGCCCACTTGGCGAGGATGTAGACCACGGCCACGAACAGCAGGAGCCCGGTGGCGGTGAGTTTCATACGGCGTACGCCGCGCTGTTTCTCCTCGTCCGCCGGGCTGAAGCTCGTCATCGCACGGTTCACCGCGACGCCGGGACGGGCATGCTGCCCTCGGACGTCGACCTTTTCTTCCGCTTTGGTTCGTTCCATCCGCTCCACCCGCTTGGTGATCCCGCACACATTGTCCCTTCCTGACCGACTACTGGAACGGAACAGGAGTTCCCGGCGTCTGTCGGAAGGGGGTAATGCCAGGGGTCCTGTCAGCTTCCCCCTGCCCATGACGCATCATGGGCACATCAGATCGGAGCCTTGGGCTCCCATCGCCTGAGGAGAACTGCACAGCATGACCCGGGGTCGTGGTTACGCCCTGCTCGCGGCGATCGTCGCAGCAGTTGTGGCCCTTTCCGCCGCCATATATGTCGGAGTGGCGACCGACGACGGCTCTCAGACCCGGAACACCCGGGCCGACGGCCGTCTGCCGAACAATTCCGCCGCCCCCGCCTCCACCGGCACCTGGGTCGGCACCTGGTCCACCTCACCGGCCGGCGCCGAGCCGGGCACCGAGACGACCGGCATGGCGGACCGTTCGGTACGCAACGTCGTCCACACCAGCGTCGGAGGTACGAGTGCCCGCGTGACGCTGTCCAATCTCTACGGTCAGGCGCCGCTGAGCATCACGCAGGCCTCGATCGCGGTCGCCGCGGGCAGCGGTACGCCCGCCGCGCTCACGGACACCCTGCGCCAGCTGACCTTCAACGGCGGCCCCACGGTGGTCATCCCGCCCGGCCGTCAGGTGATGAGCGACGTCGTGCGCGTCGTCATCCCGTCCGACGCCGACGTCCTGATCACCACGTACACGCCGACCAGCTCCGGCCCGGTGACGTACCACCCGCACGCCCGGCAGACCTCCTACGTCGCCCAGGGCAACCAGGCCCAGGACACGACGGGCACGCCGTACACCGAGCGGAGCACGTACTGGCGCTATCTGACGGCGCTGGACGTGCTGAGCAACGAGTCCGACGGCACGGTCGTCGTCCTCGGCGACTCCCTGACCGACGGCATCACGTCCACCTCGGGCGCCAACAACCGGTGGACCGACGTGCTGTCCGAGCGGCTGCGCGCGGAGATCGCCGCCGGGCGGGACCTGCCCCGCTACAGCGTCGTCAACCAGGGCATCAGCGGCAACCGGGTCCTCACGGACGGGCTGGGCCGCCCGGCCGACAACCCCAGCGGGCTCAACCGCTTCGGACGGGACGTGCTGGAGCGGACGAACGCCAAGGTCGTCGTCATCGACCTCGGCGTCAACGACATCCTGCGCAACCCGCGGCTCGCCGACCCGAACGCGATACTCGGCGGCCTGCGCACCATGGTGGGCCAGGCCCACGCCCGCGGCCTGAAGGTCGTCGGCGCGACCCTGATGCCGTTCTACGGGCACCGCGGCTACACGGACCCGCGGGAGTCGGTGCGTCAGCAGATCAACGCCGAGATCCGGGCGGGCCGGGTCTTCGACGCGGTCGCCGACTTCGACAAGGCGCTGCGTGACCCCTACGACCCGCGCCGGCTGCGCGCCGACTACGACTCGGGCGACCATCTGCACCCCAGCGACAAGGGGTACGCCCGGATGGCCGAGGAGTTCGACCTGGAGACCCTGAAGGGGTCCGCACCGGCCGAGCTGTAGGAGTACGACGCCGAGTACTGGCCGACGACGCTCAGTACTCGCCGTTGCTCCGCCGCTCCAGCTTCTCCCGCCGCCGCTCCTCCTTGAGCCGCTGCTTCTCCGCCCGGGTCACCTTCCGCTGCACCCCGACGCCGCCCCAGAAGGCGAACCCGGTCACGATCACGCGCGGCGCCCCGGGCTCGCCCGGCACACCCTCCTCGCGGTGGTCGAACCCGCCCATGATCCCGATGCCGCGCACCACGACCTCGACGCCGGGCGGCACGATGACATCCACTCCGCCCATGATCGCGATCGCGTTGATCTCGACTTCGCGCTCCGCGAAGTTCGCCTCGCGCAGGTCGATCTCCCCGCCGCCCCAGAAGGCCAGACAGGTGAACCGCCGGGGCATCGTCCAGTGCCCCTTGCGCTGGAAGCCGGACATCACGGCGACGGCCCAGGTCGAGGAGCCCTCGCCGCCGACGACCCGCCCGGGCCAGCCGGACCCCGTGGCGGGCTCCTTGCTCAGCGACACGGCGGGCACCGCGACGCCCGCGCCCGGCAGGTCCCGGGTGATCGGCACCAGTTCCCCGTAGGTCCGCGCCTGGTACGTCGCGTCCAGCCGCTCCTCGAACTCCGCCATGTCGAGACGTCCCTCGGCGACGGCGTCCCGCAGGATGCCGGCGACCCGTTCACGGTCGGCGTCGGAGGCGCGGAGGTCCGGGACTGCGTCGTCGGTCATGTACAGCAGCCTACGAGTTGCCGGTCTTGGGCACTATGCGGTCGCGCGCTCTTCGTACATTTTTGCGATCACTGCCTCGATGTCCGGCTCCCGCACCGACAGGTCGACCAGCGGGTACTCCGCCGCGATCCGCGCCACGAGCGGCGCCGCCGACTCCGAGGCCGGGAACGCCAGCCACTGCCGCGGCCCGTCCACCCGGACGACCCGGGCGGGTGCCGGGGCGTCGATCGGGGGCAGTTCCCGCTCGAAGTCCACCACCAGCGTCCGCTCGCTCTCCCCCGCCTCGTGCAGCCCGGCGAGCGGACCGTCGTACATCATGCGCCCGTGGTCGATGACCATCACCCGCTTGCACAACTGCTCGATGTCCTGAAGGTCGTGCGTGGTCAGCAGGACCGTCGTGCCGCGCTCGGCGTTCATCTCCCGCAGGAACTCCCGCACCTTGGACTTGGAGACGACGTCAAGACCGATGGTCGGCTCGTCGAGGTACAGCACCTCCGGGTCGTGCAGCAGTGCCGCAGCGATGTCGCCGCGCATCCGCTGGCCCAGGGAGAGTTGCCGTACCGGCACGTCCAGCAGGTCGTCCAGGTCGAGGAGTTCGACCAGGCGGTCGAGGTTCTCGCGGTAACGGGCGTCCGGGATCCGGTACATGCGGTGCATCAGCCGGTACGAGTCGACCAGGGGCAGGTCCCACCACAGCGTCGTGCGCTGCCCGAACACCACACCGATACGGTGCGCGAGCCGGGTGCGTTCGCGGGAGGGGTCGATGCCCGCGACCCGCAGCCGGCCGGCGCTCGGGGTGAGGATGCCGGTCAGCATCTTGATCGTGGTCGACTTGCCGGCGCCGTTCGGGCCGATGTAGCCGACCATCTCGCCGCGTTGCACGCGGAAGGAGATCGAGTCGACGGCCCGTACCTGCCGCACTTCCCGCTTCATGAAGCCGGTCTTCTTGCGTACGTCGAAGACCTTCTCGACGCCGTCGAGTTCGATGAAGGCGCTGTCCGAACCGTCGTTTTCCACCTCGGTCACTTCAACTCCCTGTACTCCGGTAGGAACGAAGCCCCGTCCGCCACGCCGCCCCCGCCAGCGCGCAGCAGGCCACCGCCACCAGGGGCGAGGCGAAGGCCGCCCAGGGCGGCAGGCCGATGGGGTACGGCCGCCCCAGCACATAGGCGGCCGGGACCCAGTTGACGAAGGCGAGCGGCACCATGAAGGTCGCGCCGCGCACCAGGTCCTTCCCGAACACGCTCGGCGGATACTGCAGCAGCGTGGTCCCGCCGTACGTGAAGGCGTTCTGCACCTCGGCGGCGTCCTGCGCGTAGATCTGGAAGGCCGCGCCCGCCACGAACACCGCCGAGAAGATCGCCGCGCCGCTGATCACCATCACCGGCACCAGCAGCACCTTCGGCGCACTCCAGTCGACGTCCACCGAGACCAGCGCCCAGCCCAGCACCACGACGCCCTGGGCGATCCGGCCCAGCCTGCGCAGCGCGAAGCGGTCGGCTCCGACCTGGGCGAGCACCGGCACGGGCCGCACCAGCAGCGTGTCGAACGAGCCGTCGCGCATCCGGGCGCCCAGGACGTCCATCGAGCCGAGCAGCAGGTCGGCGATCCCGAACGCCGCCACCGACAGCCCGTACAGGAAGGCCACCTCGGGCAGTGACCAGCCGCCCAGCGAGTCGACCTGCGAGAACATCAGCAGGATCCCGACGAAGTCCAGGCCGGTCACCGTGAGGTTGCCGAACACCGTGACGACGAAGGAGGTGCGGTAGGTCATGCTGGACCGGATCCACATCCCGGCGATCAGCCAGTAGGCCCGCAGCCCCTCGGCCAGGGCACCGCGCTCACCCACCCTGGACCACCACCCGCCGGGTCGCGGCCGACTGCAGCAGGCGTCCCGCCGCCAGCAGCGCCACCGCCCACGCCGCCTGGAAGGCGAACGCCCGCAGCGGGTCGGTCTCCCCCATCAGCACATCCGCCGGCATCTGGATCTGCGCCGCCCACGGCAGCACCCGCACGACCTCGCCGAGCGCTCCGGGGAAGGCGTTCAGCGGCAGCACCATGCCCGAGAAGAAGATCCCCGTGACCATCAGGACCTGGTTGACGCCCATGCCGTCCATCAGCCAGAACACGCTCAGGGCCGCCAGATAGCGGAGCGCGAAGCTGACCACCGTCGCCAGCAGGAGCGTGACCACGAAGGCCGCCCAGGGGGTGACCGACGTCGGCAGCGCCATGGGGAAGAAGACCGCGCCGAACACGAACGGGACCACGCCCCGCCCCAGCATCTGGAACAGCGCCCGCCCCACGTCGCCCGCCAGCCACCACAGCTGCAGATCCACCGGCCGGTACAGATCGACGGCGATCTCACCGGTGCGGATGCGCTCCATCAGGTCCTTCTCGGCACCGCCGCCCTGGATGGCCAGCGTCGCGTAGAGACACTGGCCCAGCCACACGTACGTCACGGCCTGGGCCTGGTCGTACCCTCCGAGATGGGGCTTCTCGTCCCACAGCGCCAGATACGTGTACACGAGGATGACGCCGAAGACCGTATTGGTGAACACCCCGGCCACCGTGGCCGCCCGATACGTCGCGTACCGCCTGAAGCCTCCCGCCGCGACGGCCGCGTACAACCGTCCCGAGCCCGCCACCACAGCCCTCCTCGCCGCCGGACACCGAAGCGCAGGAGCCTAGTGGGCCGGGGATCGCGCGTGCCATGGGTTTTCGCGGGCCTTCTCCCCCCCTCACGCGGGGTCCGGTCAGGCGTCGGTCTGCGCCCAGCCGCTGCACTTGTCCCAGATGATCCCGGCGGTGGCGTTGTCCGGGTTGCCCTTCCAGTCGCCGATGCACGCCTTGATGGTGATCGGCGTGCCCTCCTTGATGTCGAGGTTGAGCGTGCGGGTCGTGTCCACGCCGTCACGGTTCCAGTAGTAATACGTGTTGCCCTCGCCGCCGATCGAGATGATCCCGATCGTCGAGTGACCGTCCTTGGCCAGGTCGGTGATGGTGAAGACCTCGCCGTACGTCTGGATGTGGGCCTTGCCGCCCGACTCCTCGTGGGGCGTGACGTTCCAGTCGACGCCGGCCCAGACGGTACGATCCGTTCCGTCCGCGTGGGCAGAGGTGCCCGTGGCCAGGGCGAGCAGCGTGGCGGCGGTGCCGGCCAGGGCGGAGCGTGCGAGCAGTCGCATCTTCGGTCGTGTCCCCCTTCAGGCGAATCTCGCGCAGGCAAGATCGCGATTCGAACAGGCGTGCAGGATAGCTCAGTTGCCCCTGCGTCCGTCTGTGCGTTCGCCCGCACGCCGCCCGCCTCACCACACGGCTCGCGACACGGCCCTCGATCAGGGAACTGATCGCCGGATGGGACAGTCTTCATCACAGGGGCGCAAGAGCGAGCAGAGACGTACGGGAACGACGTACGACGCGAAACAGGAGTCCGTGCACGACATGAGTGACGAGCCTCAGCCGCAGCAGCCGAAACCGGGGCAGGCACCGAGAGAGCCGCAGCCGGACGGCGCCCCGGGCACGCCACGGGACCGCGCTGACGACGCCCCGCGCACGGCACGCCCCCGGACGGACGACGAGCCCGGCCCGTCCCGGGCCACGGGGGACGGCGAACCAGGGCCTGCACGGGCCGAGAGGGACGGCACCCAGGGCACGCCTCGGGCGCAGGGGGACAACGCCCAGGGCACGCCTCGGGCACAGGGGGACAACGCCCAAGGCACGCCATCGGGTCGGACGGACTCCGGCCAGAGCGCGGCACGGGGCCGGACCGACTCCGACCAGGGCGCGCCATCGGGTCGGACGGACTCCGACCAGGGCGCGGCACGGGGCCGGACCGACTCCGACCAGGGCGCGCCATCGGGTCGGACGGACTCCGACCAGGGCGCGGCACAGGACCGGACCGACTCCGACCAGGGCGCGCCATCGGGTCGGACGGACTCCGACCAGGGCGCGGCACAGGACCGGACCGACTCCGGCCAGCGCACGGCACGGGGCCCGGAATCCGCCCCGGGCGCGGCACAGGGCCGGACGGGCGTCCCGGGCGCGGCACCGGCCCGGGCGGACTCCGACCAGGGCGCGGCACAGGACCGGACCGACTCCGGCCAGCGCACGGCACGGGGCCCGGAATCCGCCCCGGGCGCGGCACAGGGCCGGACGGGCGTCCCGGGCGCGGCACCGGCCCGGGCGGACTCCGGCCAGGGCGCGGCACGGGCCAAGGCCGACGACGACCCGGGCACGGTGGAGATCCGGGCCGTCGGCGCGTCGGGCACGGCACGAGGCCGGACGGGCGGCGCCCCGGGCGCGGCACAGGGCCCGGACTCCGCCCCGGGCACGGCACAGGGCCGGACGGAAGCTGACCGGGGCACGGCATCGGCCCGGAGGGACTCCGCCCAGGGCACCCCACCGGCCCGGGCGGACTCCGCTCAGGGCACGCCCCGAGACAAGGCGGACGACCTCCGGGGCACGGCGCGGCCCCAGGGCGACAACGACCCGGGCACGGTACAGATGCGGGCCGTCGGCGCCGCGGGCGCGGCAGGAGGCCGGAAGGACGCCGCCGCCGGCACGCCGTCTGCCAGGACGGACGGCGACCCGAGCAGGCCACGACCTCAGGCGGACAACGACCCGGGCACGGTACAGATCCGGGCCGTCGGCGCCGCGGGCACGGCGCGAGGCCGGACGGGCGGCGCCGTGGGCGCGGCACAGGGCGGGACAGGCGGCGTGCCGGGCTCGGCACAGGGTCGGCCCGGCGGCGCCCCCGGCGCGGCTCAGGCCCGGATGGACAGCCAGGCCGGTGACGGGCCGGGTACGGCTCAGCTGCCGGCGGCCGGCGCCCCGGGCAGCGGGCCGCAGGCCAAGGCCGGTGGGAAGCGGAAGCGGACCGGCTGGCGGCGGGTGATCCCGACCTGGCGTATGACGCTCGGCGGCTTCATCATCGTCGTCATGCTGCTGATCGGCGGCTTCTTCCTGGGCTACTCGCTGGTCCAGATCCCGCCTGCCAACGCGCTCGCCACCAAGCAGGCCAACGTCTACCTCTACGCCGACGGCTCCGTGATCGCCCGCGACGGCGAGATCAACCGGGAGAACGTCACCCTCGCGCAGATCTCCAAGGACGCCCAGCACGCGATCCTGGCCGCCGAGGACCGCGACTTCTACACCGAGTCCGCCGTCGACCCCAAGGCCATGATCCGCGCCGCCTGGAACACCGCCCTCGGCAAGGGCAAGCAGTCCGGCTCCACGATCACCCAGCAGTACGTGAAGAACTACTACCTGCGCCAGGAACAGACCGTCACGCGCAAGGCCAAGGAGTTCTTCATCTCCATCAAGCTGGACCGCGAGCAGAGCAAGGACCACATCCTCGAGGGCTACCTCAACACCAGCTACTTCGGCCGCAACGCCTACGGCATCCAGGCCGCCGCCCAGGCCTACTACGGCATGGACGCCACCGACCTCGACCCGGCCCGCGCCGCCTACCTCGCCGCGCTCGTCAACGCGCCCAGCCAGTACGACGTCGTCGCCCACCCCGAGAACCGCAAGGCCGCCGAGTCCCGCTGGAACTACGTGCTGGACGGCATGGTCAAGAAGGGCTGGCTCAGCGAGTCGAAGCGGGCCGGCATGAAGTTCCCCATGCCGAAGGAGTCCACCCTCTCCACCGGCATGTCCGGGCAGCGCGGCTACATCGTCCGGATCGTCAAGGACTACCTCACCCAGAACAACATCATCGACGAGGACAAGCTCGACGCCGGCGGCTACCGCATCACCACCACCCTGCAGAAGGGCCGGCAGGACGCCTTCGTGAAGGCCGTCAACGACAAGCTCATGTCCAAGCTGGACAAGAAGAGCAACAAGGTCGACACGTACGTCCGCGCGGGCGGCGCCGCCGTCGACCCCAAGACCGGCAAGGTCGTCGCGATGTACAACGGCGTCGACTACGTCAAGCAGTACACCCCCAACGCCACCCGCAGGGACTTCCAGGTCGGCTCCACCTTCAAGCCCTTCGTGTTCACCTCGGCCGTCGAGAACGCCTCGCGGACCCAGGACGGCCGCGTGATCACCCCGAACACGATCTACGACGGCACCAACAAGCGACCGGTCCAGGGCTGGACCGGCGACCCGTACGCCCCCGAGAACGAGGACCAGCACTCCTACGGCCCCATCACCGTCACCGAGGCCACCGACAGCTCCGTGAACTCGGTGTACGCGCAGATGGCCGCCGACGTCGGCCCCCAGAACGTCAAGCGGACCGCGATCGACCTGGGCGTCCCCGAGAGCACCCCGGACCTCGCCGACGGCCCCGCCATCGCACTCGGCACGGCCACCGCCAGCGTCCTCGAGATGGCGGAGTCGTACGCCACGCTCGCCAACCACGGCAAGCACGGCACGTACACGATGGTCGACAAGGTCATGAAGGAGGGCACGCCCATCGAGCTGCCCGAGCGGCGCACCAAGCAGGCCGTGAGCCGCGAGGCCGCCGACACCACCACCTCGATGCTGCAGAGCGTCGTCCAGAACGGCACCGCCTCCGCCGCACAGGCCGCCGGCCGCCCCGTCGCCGGCAAGACCGGCACCGCCGAGGAGGACACCGCGGCCTGGTTCGCCGGCTACACCCCCGAGCTCGCCACCGTCGTCTCCGTCATGGGCCAGGACCCGGTCACCGCCGCGCACAAGTCGCTGTACGGCGCGATGGGCCTGCCCCGCATCAACGGCGGCGGGGCGCCCGCGGAGATCTGGACGCAGTTCACCCAGGACGCCCTCAAGGGCAAGCCGGTCACCGACTTCGACCTCAGGCTCCAGCCCGGCTCCGACGTCACCGAGGCCCCCAGCCCCGAGACCCCCGTCGACCCGACCACGGGCGGCACCGCCGACGAAGGCGGCACGACCACCGGCGGGGACACCGGCACCCAGGAGCCCAGCCAGACCCCGAGCGCGCCCGAGACCCAGACCGACGGCGGCACCACCGACGGCAGCACCGGGGGCGAGTCCCCGACCGGCGGCGGCACCGCGGACGGCGGAACCGGCGACGGCGGCACGACGGCGGGCACCGGCGGCACGGCCGACGGCGGCACCACGGAAGGCGGCGGCACCGCCGACGGCGGAGCGGGCGGCGCTCCCACCGGCCCCGGCTGGGGCTTCGCCCCGCAGGGCGCGCGCCGCGAATAGGTCAGGTCAGTGACCTGAGGTCGCCTTCAGCCCCACCACGGCGACCAGCAGCAGGCACACGAAGAAGATCCGGGCGGCGGTGGCAGGCTCCCCCAGCACGGCCATACCGACCACCGCCGCCCCGGCCGCGCCGATCCCCACCCACACGCCGTAGGCGGTACCGATGGGCAGGGTCTTGGCGGCTTGGGACAGCAACAGCATGCTGACGACGATTCCGGCGCCGGTGAGAACGCTGGGGAGCGGGCGGGTGAAGCCGTCGGTGTACTTCATACCGATCGACCACCCGACTTCGAGCAGACCGGCGACGACGAGCAGAACCCAGGCCATGACGGGCACCTCCGAGAGACAGGCTGACGGTGTAGGTGCGTCGTCTTTGCCTTGGTCCCGGTACGGCGCGTCTCGTCGGGGTCCCTCCAACGTAGCAAACCCACGACAAAGGGGCCGGTGACAACGGTCACCGACCCCTTCTGCTTCTGGAACTACAGGTAGAGGCCCGTCGAGTCCTCCGAGCCCTCGAACCGGTCCGCGGCCACGGCGTGCAGATCACGCTCGCGCATGAGCACGTACGCGATGCCCCGCACCTCGACCTCGGCACGGTCCTCCGGGTCGAACAGAACCCGGTCGCCCGGCTCCACGGTCCGCACGTTCTGCCCGACCGCGACGACCTCGGCCCAGGCCAGCCGCCGGCCGACCGCCGCCGTGGCGGGGATCAGGATGCCGCCGCCGGAGCGCCGCTCGCCCTCGCTGGTGTCCTGCCGCACGAGTACGCGGTCGTGCAGCATCCGGATGGGCAGCTTGTCCGGATGGGTGCTGTGCTCGTTCCTGTTGGCGCTCACGCCCTGAAACCTACCTGTCTTCGCCGCGAACGTACGCAGTCGGGTCAGCCCTTGCGCCGCCGCGTGCCGAGGGCGAGCAGGCCGACCACACCGACCACCACGAGGGCGACCGGCACGACCCGCTCCAGGCGCGGCGCCCCGTCCTCGCCCACGAACCGGGCCCGCACATCGGTGACGGCCCGGTTGACCCCCACGTACGCCCGTCCGAGGGTGTGATCGATATTGGACGCGACCCTGGCCTTGGCGTCCCCGACGATCGTCTTCGGGTGCACCCGCACCCCGATCTCGTCGAGGGTCTCGGCCAGGGTCTCGCGGCGGCGCCTGATGTCCGCCTCGATCTGCGCCGGGGTCCTGGTGTCCGCCGTGTCCGCCACCGTGTCGCCTCCGAAGTCGGTATAAAGCCTGTGCCGGACAGTCTGTCAGCTCCACGGCTCATAGCACCGTCAGCACCCCCGGTTAGGCTGGTCCGATGAGCGAGCGACTCCAGCCGGGGGACGTGGCCCCCGCCTTCACCCTGCCCGACGCCGACGGCACCGAGGTGTCCCTGGCGGACCACAAGGGCCGCAAGGTCATCGTGTACTTCTACCCGGCTGCCCTCACCCCCGGCTGCACCAAGCAGGCCTGCGACTTCACGGACAACCTGGAGCTGCTGACGGGCGCGGGCTACGACGTCATCGGCATCTCCCCCGACCAGCCCGAGAAGCTGGCCAAGTTCCGCGACAAGGAGTCCCTGAAGGTCACCCTCCTCGCCGACCCGGACAAGAAGGTCCTGGACTCGTACGCCGCCTTCGGCGAGAAGAAGAACTACGGCAAGACCTACATGGGCGTCATCCGCTCCACGATCGTCGTGGACGAGGAGGGCAAGGTCGAACGCGCCCTCTACAACGTCCGCGCGACGGGCCACGTAGCCAAGATCATCAAGGATCTGGGGATCTGAGTCCCTGCATTCCGTCGCGGAACGGCTCGTACCGGGGTTGCCCGGTACGAGCCGTTCCGCATTTCGGGCGCGATTCCGGGCGTGACTGTCCGATAAGCGCTTCGTTACTCCGTGCGAGATCACGAACGGGTGGTCGAGGGCGGAGGGGTGCTGTGGGGGCCAGTGTGTACAGCAGGGAGCGACTGGAGGCGGCGGCTCGAGGGGCGCGGACTCTGTCGGAGGCGTTGGGGAGGTTGGGGGTGGATCCGGGGAGTTCTTCGCGGAACTACATCAGGCAGCGGATGAAAAGGCTGGGAGTGGACACCTCGCACTTCGAGCGGGAGGGATCCAAGTGGACAAGAGAGCTCCTGCAAGCAGCCGTGGCGGCCTCGGCCAATGTGCACGACGTGCTGCGACATCTCGGGCTCGAGCTGGTCGGGGGACACCACACGCACATCAGCCGACGCATCAAGGCATTCGGCATCGACACATCGCACTTCGTACCTGTTGTCCGCACGGAGAATATGAGGCACAACCAGCGCCGTCGAACCGCTGGAGAAATCCTTGTCGAGGACACTTCGCCACACGCCAGGCGCATCCCCGGCACCCGGCTCAAGAGGGCGATGGTCGAGCTGGGAGCGGAGGAGCGTTGCGAGCTCTGCGGAATGGAGCCCCTTTGGCTCGGAGAGCCCCTCCCTCTCGAGATCGACCATATCGACGGGAACTGGCGGAACAACCGCATCGACAACCTGCGCATGCTCTGCCCCAACTGCCACTCCACGACTGACAGCTATCGAGGCAGGGGCAAAAGGCGGGGCAGGGGTCGTGCCTCATGACCGGCGGCCTGCGGTACGACCGCGATCGGCTCGCTGAAGCAGCCACACGGTGTTCGGACATCGACGAGGTCATCGCCTTCCTCGGCACCCGGCCGGACAGCCACCTCCGCGGGCACCTCATCAAACGTTTCGCCCATTTCGGCATCGACATCTCCCACTTCCGCCCCTGCGGAAGACCCGCCAGGCCCACGCCGGACGATCTGCGCGAGGCTGTTGCCGACTCGCTTTCCCTGGCGGAAGTCCTCCGCCGTCTGGGACGCCCGAACCACGGCTGGGAACGCGACAAGCTGCGGGCATGGATCGCCGAGGACGGCGTTTCGACCGCGCATTTCCTAGGACAAGCACACCAGCGCGGGAAGGCTGGCCCGACACCGGCCAAGCGGCCTGAGGAAATCCTGGTCCAGCACGACGGCAAGCGCCGGACGAAAACCACCCTGCTACGCCGTGCACTCCTGGAGATTGGCGTGCCCGAGCGGTGCGCAAGGTGTGGCACCGGCCCTCAGTGGCTCGGCAAACCCATGACGCTGGAGATCGACCACATCAATGGGGACTGGAGCGACGACCGGCGGGAGAACCTGCGGTTGCTGTGCCCCAACTGCCACGCGTCCACAGACACCTGGTGCCGAGGAGGGCGACGTAGGCGAGTGGCCATCGACCGGTAGCATGGCGGCCACACGCGGCCGTGGCGAAAGGGTATACGCGAGGGCCTTAGGAGCCCTTGGGCGAAAGCCCGTGTGGGTTCGAATCCCACCGGCCGCACATGCGCTGAGGGGACACCCACGCGGGTGGGTGTCCCCTCAGCGTTCCTCAGCCGAGCAGCTCCCGCACCACCGGCACCAACCCCCGGAACGCCTTCCCCCTATGGCTGATCGCGTTCTTCTCCTGGGGAGTCAGTTCCGCGCAGGTGCGGGATTCGTCGTTCGGCTGGAGGATCGGGTCGTAGCCGAAGCCGCCCGAGCCTGACGGGGCGTGGCGGAGGGTGCCGGGGAGTTGGCCCTCGACGACGCGTTCCGTGCCGTCGGGGAGGGCCAGGGCCGCCGCGCAGGCGAAGTGGGCGGCGCGGTGGGTGTCGGCGATGTCGGAGAGTTGGGCGAGGAGCAGGTCCAGGTTGGCCTGGTCGTCGCCGTGGCGGCCGGACCAGCGGGCGGAGAAGATGCCGGGGGCGCCGTTCAGGACGTCGACGCAGAGGCCCGAGTCGTCGGCGACCGCGGGGAGGCCCGTCGCCTGCGCCAGGGCGTGGGCCTTGAGCAGTGCGTTCTCCGCGAAGGTGACGCCCGTTTCCTTGACGTCGGGGATGTCCGGGTAGGCGTCGGCACCGACGAGCTCATGGGGCAGTCCGGCTTCGGCCAGGATCGCCCGGAGTTCGGTGATCTTTCCGGCGTTGCGTGTGGCGAGGATCAGGCGGGTCATGGCCCCCAGTATCGCCGTAGAGCAACCTGACAGGGGCGCGGGGAACTGCGCGATCAGCCCCCACGCACCCGGCCCAGCCGGCTCAGTGTTACGGCGTGCAGACCTTCGTCAGTTCGCCCGCCGCGTCCGTGACCGGGCTGATGTCGGGCGTCTCGTCGCCGTTCTTCACCGACGTACGGACGTTGTCCACGGCCTTGTTCAGATCGTCCACGGCCTTGTTGACGTCCGTGTTGTCGGTCTTGTCGCCGATCTCGCCGAGGTTCTTGTCGATCGAGTCGAGGGACTTGTCGAGCTGCGTCGGGTCGTTGGCCGCGTTGTCCACGGCCTGCTGGAGTTCCGTGACGCTGTCGGCGATGGCGTCGGCGGTCTGGACGCAGTCCAGCGCCTTGTCGACGGCGGCGCAGCCGGTGGTGAGTCCGGCGGTCAGCGCGACGGCCGCCAGGGTGGCGGCGACGGCTGCGGTGCGGCGTCGGCGGCTCGCGGCCATGGAACGGTCCCTCTCGTCGGTCGGGCCGGTCGGCCCGTGCGGCTGGCCGAGCGCACAGGGATGAGCCCGTGCGCCCGTACCTCTTCAGACGCGAGCATGCTCGGCGCGGTTGCCCGCGCCGAGCATCTGTCTTGGTGCGCCCTTTACTTTTCGAGGACGGTATCAAGCGCGGTGCGCTGGTGGGCCGCGAGTTCCGTGCAGCCGGCGACGGCGAGGTCGAGGAGGGCGTTGAGTTCGTCGCGGGCGAAGGGTTCGGCCTCGGCGGTGCCCTGGACCTCGACGAAGCGGCCGTCGCCGGTGCAGACGACATTCATGTCGGTGTCGGCCTTGACGTCCTCCTCGTAGCAGAGGTCGAGGAGCGGGACGCCGCCGACGATACCGACGGAGACGGCGGAGACCGTGCCGGTCAGGGGCTGGCGGCCGGCCTTGATGAGCTTCTTGCGCTGGGCCCAGGCGACGGCGTCGGCCAGTGCCACGTAGGCGCCGGTGATGGCCGCCGTCCGCGTGCCGCCGTCGGCCTGGAGGACGTCGCAGTCGAGGACGATCGTGTTCTCGCCGAGTGCCTTGTAGTCGATGACGGCGCGCAGCGAGCGGCCGATGAGGCGGGAGATCTCGTGGGTGCGGCCGCCGATGCGGCCCTTGACGGACTCGCGGTCGCCGCGGGTGTTGGTGGAGCGGGGCAGCATGGAGTATTCGGCGGTGACCCAGCCTTCGCCGCTGCCCTTGCGCCAGCGCGGGACGCCTTCGGTGACGGAGGCGGTGCAGAAGACCTTGGTGTCGCCGAAGGAGACGAGGACGGAGCCTTCGGCGTGCTTGCTCCAGCCACGTTCGATGGTGATCGGGCGGAGCTGCTGGGGGGTGCGGCCGTCGATTCGAGACATGCCGCTGAGCCTAGCCGTACGAGCGGAAGGGGCCCCTCCCGCGGTGGTGAGGGGCCCGTTTCAGGGTGTGAAGCCGGGGACGACGCCGGCTCTTCACATGAGGTCTTCGATCTCCGCCGCGATGGGGTCGGCGTCGGTGCCGATGACGACCTGGATGGCGCTGCCCATCTTGACGACGCCGTGGGCTCCGGCGGCCTTCAGGGCGGCTTCGTCGACCTTGGCGGGGTCCACGACCTCGGTCCGCAGGCGGGTGATGCAGCCCTCGACCTCTTCGATGTTGTCGATGCCGCCGAGCCCGGCAACGATCTTCTCAGCCTTGCTGGCCATCTCTGTTCTCCCTGATCCGAACCGCTTTGTCGCAGTAACCCACAGTTGGCCCATCTTCGCGAGCGGCTATGGCGCGCGACCGTGCCGACGACTGGTCTACACCACAATTCCACCTCTCGACAAAGGGGGTGGAATTCGCGGGTTCCACTCGTTCGGCCTACCGTGCTACAACTGGTCTACACCACTCACTGCGCGGCACCGTGCCCCATGGAGGAAGTTCATGTCCACAGACACTGCCGCGCCCGCGAGCCCGAAGAAGGGGACTGCCGTGATGGCGGTCCTGCAGCGTATCGGCCGCAGCCTCATGCTGCCCGTCGCCGTGCTGCCGGCCGCCGCCCTCCTGGTCCGCCTCGGCAACACCGACATGCTGGGGCGGGAGTCGTTCCCCGCCTTCATCACCAAGATCGCCGGCTTCATGGCCGCCGGCGGCAACGCGATCCTCGACAACATGGCGCTGCTGTTCGCCGTGGGCATCGCGATCGGCTTCGCCAAGAAGTCGGACGGCTCCACCGCCCTGGCGGCCGTGGTCGGCTACCTCGTCTTCAAGAACGTGCTCGCCACCTTCACCGACCCGAACCTGCCGCAGGTGGCGACGGCCGTCGACGGCAAGGTCGTCATGGTGGACGCGCCGGTGGACGCCAAGGTGCTCGGCGGTGTGGTGATGGGCCTCGTGGTCGCCCTGCTCTACCAGCGCTTCTACCGCACCAAGCTGCCTGACTGGGCGGGCTTCTTCGGCGGTCGCCGCATGGTTCCGATCCTGTCCGCCTTCGCGGGCCTGATCATCGGCATCGTCTTCGGTTACATCTGGCCGGTCCTCGGCACGGCGCTGCACAACTTCGGCGAGTGGCTGGTCGGCTCGGGAGCCGTGGGCGCGGGCATCTTCGGTGTCGCCAACCGCGCGCTGATCCCGATCGGCATGCACCACCTGCTGAACTCCTTCCCCTGGTTCCAGGCCGGCACGTACGAGGGCAAGAGCGGCGACATCGCGCGCTTCCTGGCCGGTGACCCGACCGCCGGGCAGTTTATGACCGGCTTCTTCCCGATCATGATGTTCGCCCTGCCCGCCGCCTGCCTGGCGATCGTGCACTGCGCCCGGCCGGAGCGCCGCAAGGTAGTCGGCGGCATGATGTTCTCGCTCGCGCTGACCTCCTTCGTCACCGGTGTCACCGAGCCGATCGAGTTCACGTTCATGTTCATCGCCCCGGTGCTGTACGCGATCCACGCCGTGCTCACGGGTGTCTCGATGGCGCTGACCTGGGCGCTCGGCATGAAGGACGGCTTCGGGTTCTCGGCCGGCGCGATCGACTTCGGTCTGAACCTGGGCATCGCGACCAACCCGTGGGGCCTGGCCCTGGTGGGTCTGTGCTTCGCGGCGGTCTACTACGTGGTCTTCCGCTTCGCGATCACCAAGTTCAACCTGCCGACGCCGGGCCGCGAGTCCGACGAGGAGCTCGCCGAGCTGCAGAAGGCGGAGGCGAAGTAACACGCCGCACGACGAAGGCCCCGGAACCGACTGTTGGTTCCGGGGCCTTCGCGCGCATAGACCTCAGATCGCGTACGTCAGACCTCGTACGTCTGCCTCGGTGCCGCGAGGTCGACCGGCCCGTCGTACACCGCGCGGGCGTCGTCGACGTTGACCTGAGGGTCCGTCCACGGCGGGATGTGGGTGAGGACCAGGTGCCGGGCGCCTGCCCGGGCGGCTGTCTCGCCCGCTTCGCGGCCGTTGAGGTGCAGGTCGGGGATGTTCTCCTTGCCGTGCGTGAACGCCGCCTCGCACAGGAACAGGTCGGCGTCCCGGGCGAGTTCGTCCAGGGCCGGGGTGATGCCCGTGTCGCCGGAGTACGTCAGCACCTTGCCGTCGTGTTCGATGCGGATGCCGTACGCCTCCACGGGGTGGGCCACCCGCTCGGTGTGGACCGTGAACGGGCCGATCTCGAACGTGGACGGCTTGACCGTGTGGAAGTCGAAGACCTCGCTCATGGAGGAGGCGGAGGGGGTGTCCGCGTAGGCGGTGGTCAGCCGGTGTTCGGTGCCCTCGGGTCCGTAGACCGGGAGCGGGTCGCAGCGGCCGCCGTCGTGGCGGTAGTAGCGCGCGACGAAGTACGCGCACATGTCGATGCAGTGGTCGGCGTGCAGATGGCTGAGGAAGATCGCGTCGAGGTCGTAGAGACCGCAGTGGCGCTGCAGCTCGCCCAGGGCACCGTTGCCCATGTCGAGAAGCAGCCGGAAGCCGTCGGCCTCGACGAGGTAGCTCGAGCAGGCCGATTCCGCGGACGGGAACGACCCCGAGCAGCCGACGACGGTGAGCTTCATGAAGCAGAAACCTCCGCTGGCGGGGAAAGTCTGTGTAGGGGCGTCGGGGGTCGTGCGGTTTGTCGAGCGTAAGGCGCAAAACCTCCGGTAGCTCCTCCGCCAAGGGCTGTTGTGGGCGAACTCACCTGTGGTGTCACCGGTTCGGGCGGCAGGTCCGGGCGTGATCCTTGTGAGGAAGGGCGCATGGGAGGGATGGCGCCGGTAACGTCTCAGTATGGACACGTCCTGGTGGCTGGCGCTCGCCGCGGTGGTACTGCTCGCGCTCGTTGCCACGCTCGTCGACGGCTGGGGACGCCGGTCGTCGGCGCGGCGGGGCCGGCCGGCGGCACCGGCCACCGCGGTGGCGGGCCTGCCGCAGCCGGCGGAGATCTGGTGGGCCGACGTGCCCTACGAGGACGCGGCGCGGACGAAAGACCGGCCGTGTCTGGTGCTGGCGGTGCGCGGGGAGCGGGCGACCGTCGCGAAGATCACCACACGGTTCCGGGACGAGCGGGGCGGGGTCATCCCGCTGCCGCCGGGCTCGGTCGGCGATGCCAGGGGCCGGGCGAGTTTCCTGGAGACGGACGAGCTGCGGGAGGTCCCGGTGTGGGGCTTCCGGCGACGGGTCGGGGTCGTGGACCCGGCGCTGTGGGACCGGGTGCGGTACCTGGCGGGGTGAAACGCAAGAGGGCTGGAGCGCGATGGCTCCAGCCCTTCCTGTCTGTCGGCACGGTGTGCGCTACGCCCAGAGCTGTCCCTGGAGCGTCTCGATGGCCGCTTCCGTCGTGGCCGCCGTGTAGACGCCCGTCGACAGGTACTTCCAGCCGCCGTCCGCGACGACGAAGACGATGTCGGCCTGCTCACCGGCCTTCACGGCCTTGCGGCCCACGCCGATCGCGGCGTGCAGCGCGGCGCCCGTCGAGACGCCGGCGAAGATGCCCTCCTGCTGGAGCAACTCCCGGGTACGGGTGACCGCGTCGGCCGAGCCGACCGAGAAGCGGCTGGTGAGGACGGACGCGTCGTACAGCTCGGGGACGAAGCCCTCGTCGAGGTTGCGCAGGCCGTAGACGAGGTCGTCGTAGCGCGGTTCGGCGGCGACGATCTGGACGTCCGGCTTGTGCTCGCGCAGGAAGCGGCCCACGCCCATGAGCGTGCCCGTGGTGCCGAGGCCCGCCACGAAGTGGGTGACGGAGGGCAGGTCGGCGAGGATCTCCGGGCCGGTCGTCGCGTAGTGGGCGCCGGCGTTGTCCGGGTTGCCGTACTGGTACAGCATCACCCAGTCCGGGTGCTCGGCGGAGAGCTCCTTGGCGACGCGTACGGCGGTGTTGGAGCCGCCCGCGGCCGGGGAGGAGACGATCTCGGCGCCCCACATGGCCAGCAGGTCCCGGCGCTCCTGGGAGGTGTTCTCCGGCATCACGCAGACGATGCGGTAGCCCTTGAGCTTGGCCGCCATGGCGAGCGAGATGCCGGTGTTGCCCGACGTGGGCTCCAGGATGGTGCAGCCCGGGGTCAGGCGGCCGTCCTTCTCCGCCTGTTCGATCATGTGCAGGGCCGGACGGTCCTTGACCGAGCCGGTCGGGTTGCGGTCCTCCAGCTTCGCCCAGATGCGGACGTCGGGGGACGGCGACAGCCGCGGCAGGCGCACCAGGGGGGTGTTGCCTACCGCGGCCAGGGGTGAGTCGTAGCGCATGGTTGATCAGACCATGCCGCCGGCCACGGCCGGCAGGATCGTGACGTTGTCGCCGTCCGACAGCTTGGTGTTGATGCCGTCGAGGAAGCGCACGTCCTCGTCGTTCAGGTACACGTTGACGAAGCGGCGCAGCTGGTCGCCGTCGACGATGCGGGCCTGGATGCCCGCGTGCCGGGTCTCGAGGTCGGTGAACAGCTCGGCGAGGGTGTCACCGCTGGCCTCCACCGCCTTCTGACCGTCGGTGTACGTGCGGAGGATGGTCGGGATGCGGACCTCGATGGCCATGGCTTCAGGGCTCCTGTCGGGAGTAGTCAGTCGGGGCGCGCGGCAGCGCAGGAACGGCTGGTTGTGCGTGTGTGCAGCGCCGCGGCTCACGGCCGTACGGCGGCAGGGACCTGCGTCAACAGATGGCGCTGGCGAGCCTGCACAGGTCGACGTGCAGCCGCGCCACGAGCAGCTCGCCCGGCGTCTTGTCGCTCACGTCGTGGAAAACCATGGGGTCATCGTATCGATTCCCGGTCCGGGTACTGGAATGTGATCCCACATCGCGGACGGTTGCGGGCCGGGGAGTGAGACCGTGCTGCTCAGGGCTTGCGCAGAGGTTGCTTCGGGCCTGGTCAGTAGGCCTCGACGACCTGGACCTCTTCCTCCGTGACCTCGCCCTCGACGATACGGAACGAGCGGAACTGGAACTCGCCGGCCCCGTCGGTGTCGGCGGTGGAGACGAGGACGTAGTGGGCGCCCGGCTCGTTCGCGTAGGAGATGTCGGTGCGGGAGGGGTAGGCCTCGGTCGCCGTGTGGGAGTGGTAGATGACCACCGGCTCCTCGTCGCGGTCGTCCAGCTCGCGGTAGAGCTTGAGCAGGTCGCCGGAGTCGAACTCGTAGAACGTGGGCGACATGGCCGCGTTCAGCATCGGGATGAAGCGCTCGGGGCGGTCCGAGCCCTCGGGGCCCGCGATCACGCCGCACGCCTCGTCGGGGTGGTCCTTGCGCGCGTGGGCGACGATCTGGTCGACGAGGGCCTGGGTGATGGTCAGCATGCTGGTCAGGATAAGCAGAAGGGCCGTTCCGTACCGAGGGTTGGTACGGAACGGCCCATATGCCGGACGCCCTGAGCGGCAGCGGCAGGGAGTGCCACGAGTACTCCCTGCCGCTGGGCGTCCTGGCTGGTTCGGTTACGGCGGCTTGGTCAGCCGACCTTCTCGAAGTCCGGGTCGCGGCGCTCGGCGATCTGCGGGTTGCGGCTCTTGAGGACCGCCCAGCCGATACCGAGGGCGACGGCCCAGCCGGCGGCGACGTACAGGCAGACCCGCGCGTCCTTGTCGTACGCGATCATGCAGGTCACGCCGATGAGGAAGACGAGCGCGACCCAGCTGAAGAGCGCTCCGCCGGGGGCGGGGAAGGACGAGGCGCGCAGCCGGCCCGCGTCGACCGCGGCGCGGTAGCGGATGTGGCTGACGAGGATCATCATCCAGGTCCAGATGCCTGCCGCGGTGGCGACGGAGGTGACGTAGAGGAACGCCTTCTCCGGGACGACGTAGTTCAGGACGACGCCGATGCCCATGAGCGCCACGGAGACCGTGATGCCGACGGCGGGCGTCTTGCGGGCGTTGAGCTTGCCGAACGCCTGCGGGGCCTCGCTGTTGGCCGCCAGGTCGCGCAGCATGCGGCCGGTCGAGTACATGCCGGAGTTGCAGGACGACAGGGCCGCGGTGAGCACCACGAAGTTGACGATGCCCGCGGCGAGCGGGATGCCGATCTTGCCGAAGGCGTGGACGAAGGGGCTCTCGCCCGCGGAGAACTCGGTCCACTTGACGACGGAGAGGATCACCAGCAGCGCGCCGACGTAGAAGACGATGATGCGCCAGGGCAGGGTGTTGATGGCCTTGGGCAGGGTCTTCTCGGGGTTCTCGGACTCACCCGCGGTGACGCCGACGAGCTCGACGGCGAGGTAGGCGAACATGACGCCCTGGAGCGTCATCAGGCTGGAGCCGATGCCGTTCGGGAAGAAGCCGTCGTGTGCCCAGAGGTTGGAGACGGTGGCGGTGTCACCGGCGTCGGAGAAGCCGAGGGTGAGCACGCCGAGGCCGATGACGATCATGCCGATGATGGCCGTGACCTTGATCATCGAGAACCAGAACTCGACCTCGCCGAAGATCTTGACGGAGATCAGGTTGACGCCGAAGAGCACCACCAGGAAGACCAGGGCGCTGACCCACTGCGGGATCTCCGGGAACCAGAAGTGGATGTAGATCGCGGCGGCCGTGAGTTCGGCCATGCCGGTGACCACCCACATGAGCCAGTACGTCCAGCCCGTGACGAACCCGAAGAACGGGCCGAGGAACTCACGGGCGTACTCGGCGAAGGAGCCGGAGACGGGCCGGTAGAGGAGCAGTTCGCCCAGCGCCCGCATGATGAAGAAGATGACGACGCCCGCGAGGGCGTACATGAGGATGATGCTGGGGCCGGCCTTGGCGATGTTCGCCCCGGCGCCCATGAACAGGCCGACGCCGATGGCGCCGCCGATGGCGATCATCTGGACCTGACGGCTGCCGAGTCCGCGCTCGTACCCCTCTTCGGGGACGTTTTCCGTGTCGACCTGCGCAGAGGTCATGTGTGGTGCGCCTTTCTCCATGCCGATCCTGGCCTCTCCTCGGCCTCGGATCGGGTCTCGATCCCCCCGGAATGATGGAGCTGAGCGGGCCCCGGAGGGCCGCTCGTGCCTGGCCGACGGTTGTCGGCTCGGTGGCGCACCCGGCCGGACATTCGGGTGGTGTCGGCCGGGCGGTCGTGAAGATTTATCACGGCCGCAACATTGATCACATGGCTGATTTGTGACGCACCACACAGGGAGAACCGGACAAAGCGCAGCCGAAGACGGCATAGAAGGCGGGCGCGGTGACGCGATCGTTATCCGGATTTGAGTGTCCTCTGAGCGAACACCGATCGGTCACCCGCCGGTCACAAGACCTGCACTGATCAGGGCATCAGCGTCAAATGATCAAGGCATCAGCGTTCCGACCAGCGTCTCCTGGAGACCGCCCAGCCAGAGATAGGCCATCACCATCGGCTTGCGCGGGTCCTCGTCCGGGAGGCGATAGAGGAGGTCGCTGTCCTCCTCATCGGTGATTTCCAGCCGCGAGCCGATCGCGAGCCGCAGATCGTTCAGGGCGCCCAGCCACTGCTGCGACTCCTCCGGCGACAGCTTCAGCACGGCCCCGCCCTCACCGGCCGAGGCGGAGGAGAGCGCGTCCAGGGAGCGGATCACCGCGAGGGCGCTGTCCCGCTTGCCGGCCCGCAGGTCGTTCTCGGTGTACCGGCGGAACTCGGAGGAGTAGGCCCGCTGCTCCTCGGCGTCCCGGGGCGAGGCGGGCTGCTCGGGGTCGCTGTAGGCGTCCGGGAAGAGCCGCTTGAGCACCGGGTCGCTCGGCGGCTCGCTCGGGCCGTCCGCGAACAGCTCGGCGAGCGGGTCGTCGGGGGCATCCTCGGCGGGGCCGGGGCCGATGAGCTCCAGGAGCTGGACGGCCAGCGACCGGATGATGGAGATCTCGACGTCGTCGAGGGCGACGGCCGCGCCGCCGCCGGGAAGCGGTTCGAAGGTTCCGGGCATGAACGCCTTTTCGCTGCTGGGCGGGCTGCTGGCTACTTGCGGTCCTGCTGGAGAGTGGCCCACAGGCCGTAGCCGTGCATGGCCTGCACGTCGCGCTCCATCTCCTCGCGGCTGCCGCTGGAGACGACCGCCCGGCCCTTGTGGTGGACGTCCATCATGAGCTTGGTGGCCTTGTCCTTGGAGTAGCCGAAATACGTCTGGAAGACGTACGTCACATAGCTCATGAGGTTGACCGGGTCGTTGTGGACGATGGTGACCCAGGGGAGGTCCGGCTCGGGGACGGCGAAGACCTCCTCCGCCGACTCGGTGCGTTCGATCTCCAGGGGTGCGGGTGACGTCACATGCCCATGCTGCCACCCGAGGGGGGTAGTCGCACAAACCGGCTTGCGGGCACGGAGTCTTGATGCAAATCGTCAGACTGACGAAATGGGGGTACGATCCTGCCATGAACACAGCGGACCTTGGGCTGCCGGTGGACGTTCCCTCGACGGCGCTCTTCACGGACCAGTACGAGCTGACGATGCTGCGGGCCGCGCTGGCGGCGGGCACGGCCGAGCGGCGGAGCGTGTTCGAGGTCTTCACCCGCAGGCTGCCGAACGGGCGCCGCTACGGCGTCGTGGCGGGCACCGGGCGGGTGCTGGACGCGGTGGAGAACTTCCGCTTCGACCCGGCCGTCCTCGGCTTCCTGCGCGAGCGGGAGATCGTGGACGAGCAGACCCTCGCTTGGCTCGCCGGCTACCGCTTCAGCGGGGACATCTGGGGCTACCCCGAGGGCGAGGTGTACTTCCCGGGCTCGCCGATCATGCGGGTCGAGGGCACCTTCGCCGAGTGCGTGCTGCTGGAGACCGTGATCCTGTCGATCCTCAACCACGACTCGGCGATCGCCGCGGCGGCCTCGCGGATGTCGTCGGCCGCCGGTGGCCGGCCGCTGATCGAGATGGGCGCCCGGCGCACGCACGAGCTGGCGGCGGTGGCGGCCTCCCGGGCCGCGTACGTCGGCGGCTTCGCGACCACCTCGGACCTCGCCGCCGGTTTCCGCTACGGCATCCCGACCGTCGGCACCTCCGCGCACGCCTTCACCCTGCTGCACGACAGCGAGCGGGACGCCTTCCAGGCCCAGGTGAACACGCTGGGGCGGGGCACGACCCTGCTCGTCGACACGTACGACGTCGCCGAGGCCGTGCGTACGGCCGTGGAGGTCGCCGGCACCGACCTGGGGGCCGTGCGGATCGACTCCGGCGATCTGCTGCTGGTGGCGCACCGGGTGCGGCAGCAGCTGGACGAGCTGGGGGCGACCGGCACGAAGATCGTGGTGACCTCGGACCTGGACGAGTACGCGATCGCCTCGCTGGCGGCGGCGCCGGTGGACGCGTACGGCGTCGGTACGCAGCTGGTGACCGGCTCCGGGCATCCGACGTCCTCGATGGTCTACAAGCTGGTCGCGCGGGCCGAGTCCACCGATCCGAAGGCGCCGCTGGTGCCGGTGGCGAAGAGGTCGACCGGGGGGAAGACGTCGGTGGGCGGGCGCAAGTGGGCCGCGCGGCGGCTGGACGCGTACGGGGTCGCCGAGGCCGAGGTGATCGGCACGGGGCCGGTGCCGGCCTCTCTCGCGGACCGGCAGCTGCTGGTGGAGCTGGTCAAGGGTGGTGAGGTCGTGGCCCGCGAGCCGTTGGACGCGGTCCGCGACCGGCACGCGGCCGCACGCGCGGGGCTTCCGATGTCGGCGACGCAGCTCTCGCGCGGGGAGCCTGTCCTTCCGACGGAGTACGCGCACGGGGCCTCGGGTAGCTAATTGCGGTGTGCCGCAGTGCGCCGACCCGTACCACCTCCCGCCCTCTCCTCCTCGTCCATAGGCTCGGACGTTCACCGGCCGGGCTTGCCGACCTCATAGCCGAAGGACACCGACCATGCGCCGCGCCTTGATCGTCGTAGACGTGCAGAACGACTTCTGCGAGGGGGGCAGCCTCGCCGTGGCCGGCGGCGCCGATGTGGCCGCCGCCATCACAGAGCTGATCGGGCAGGCGGCCGGGTCCGGCTACCAGCACATCGTGGCCTCGCGCGACCACCACATCGCTCCCGGCGGCCACTTCTCCACGAACCCGGACTATGTCCACTCCTGGCCCGCGCACTGCGTCGCGGGCACGGAGGGCGTCGGCTTCCACCCCAACTTCGCCCCCGCGGTCGCTTCCGGTTCGATCGATGCCGTGTTCGACAAGGGAGCGTATTCGGCGGCGTACAGCGGCTTCGAGGGGGCGGACGAGAACGGCACGAACCTGGCCGACTGGCTCCGCTCGCGCGACGTGACGGAGGTGGACGTCGTCGGCATCGCCACGGACCACTGCGTCCGCGCCACCGCCCTGGACGCGTCCCGCGAGGGCTTCCGCACCCAGGTCCTCCTGGACCTGACGGCAGGCGTCTCCCAGGAGACCACCGAACGGGCCCTGGAGGAGCTCCGCGAGGCGGGCGTGGAACTGTCGGGGAAGCCGGTCGTCCAGTAGGGGTGTGGGCCCGCTCCCAGGCTGTGCGGCCCGGGAGCGGTCCCGGGGTCAGGTCTGGGCCGTCGGGCGTCTCAGGAGGGATCTGATCGGGCGCCAGAGTTCCGTGGCGAGGTCAGGGGGCAGGACACCGTTGTCAGGGGCCGTGCGCCATATGAGGCCGTCGGGGTGGTGGAGGACCGCCGTGATCTCGTCGGGGGTCGGTGGGGCGGCGTTGCCGCGCAGGTAGACGGCGCGCAGGCCGAGGTTGCGGAGCCTGGTCAGGGCTCGGGCGCGGTTGGCCGAGTGGACGAGCACGCGGACGCAGCCGGGGCCGTCGGCGGCGGGGCGGGGCAGGTTCAGTGCCACCACCACCGTGCCGTTCGGCAACTTGCAGAAGCCTCCTGCGGCCATGCGGTCATCCCCCCGTGTCGGTCGGTGTCAATAAGAGAACCACAGGACGCACCTAAACACGGATCGGCGGTGACCCGCCAGGGGGTCACCGCCGATCATGCTCTGAGCTGGGAAAACGCGTTTTACTTCGCTGCGGGGGCGACCTCGAGCTCGATCGTCGAGCCGTCCTTCGCCTCCTTGATGATCTTGATCTTCGTGTTGGTGTCAGTGATCTTGACGCCGCCGGTCTCGTTCGTCTCGTCGTAGTAGGTGTTCTTCCGGTCGTTGAAGACCGACACCCCCTTCGACGACGGGACGCGCGTCACGACGTCGGCGTTGTGCAGCTTGATGCCGTCCGTGCCGTACAGGCTGAAGGGCGAGTCGTAGGCCTGGATCCGGTTGCGCATCAGCGTGCCGTCGGACCACTTCATCGCCTTCGGGTGCGAGTCGACGGGCAGCAGCAGACCCGTGCCCGGGTGGTCACTGGTGTTGTTGTCCGCCTGGGAGGTGTCCCACTTCCAGATCAACAGACCGTTCTGGTACGCGTAGTGCTCCACCCAGTCCGGACGGGTCTTGGAGAAGCCGAAGTTGTACGGGCCGACCTTGAGGGTCTTGTCGTACGACACGTACTGGCGGTTCTCCGCGATGTAGTACTGCGCGTAGTCCTTGGTGAAGGACGCGCCCATGCGGGAGAAGCCCTTCGCCGTCCAGGCCGCGTCCGCGGACTCGGCGTCGTCGGAGAAGACGGCCGCACCGTCGGCGGTGACGGTGATGCGGTCGCCCGCGAAGCCCTTCATCGCCAGGCCGCCGTCGGTCTGGTAGCGGAAGCGCAGGTCGATCTTCTTGCCCGCGTAGGCGTCCAGGGAGTACGCCAGCTTCTTGTAGCCGTCGACCGTGCCGGTCAGCGCCGGCTTGTCGCTGCCGTCACGCGGGATCGGCTGACCGTCCACCGTGCCGTCCAGAGCGGTCCAGTTGGCGCCGCCGTCGGTCGAGACCTCGGCGTAGAGGTAGTCGTAGTTGGCCTCGATCTCGTACCAGCCGTCGAGGGTCAGCGACGCCGACTTCTTGCCGGTCAGGTCGACGGACCGGGCCAGCGTGTTCTTGAGGTCGTTGCCGCTGCCGCTCCACCACTGGGTGGCGCCCTGCGCCGGGGTGACCAGCTCGGTGGTGACGGCCTTCTTCGGCAGCTCCACCACGAGGCCCTGCTTGTGCTTCGTGTTGTACTCGGCGACCCCCAGCTTGTGCCACGAGTTCGTCGCGGCCTTCGCGGTGTCGTACTTGAGCCAGCCGAGCTGCAGCTTGTCCCAGGCGGTCATGTCGCCGGGCAGGTCACCGATCTCGTTCTTGCCGGTGCCGAGCCAGGAGCCGGAGGACATCAGGGTCCAGAAGCCGGTGGAGTTGTCGCCGGCACCGGTGGTGTCGTAGTGGTCCGGCAGGCCGAGGTCGTGGCCGTACTCGTGGGCGTAGACGCCGAGTCCGCCGTTCTCCGGCTGGACGGTGTAGTCGCCGACCCAGATCCCGGTGTCGCCGATCTTCGCGCCGCCGAGCTTGTTGTCCGCGGGGCCGGTGGCTCCGGCGTCGGTGCCGAAGGCGTACCAGCGGTGGGCCCAGATCGCGTCGGTGCCCTGTACGCCGCCGCCCGCGGACTCGTCCTCACCGGCGTGCACGACCTGGAAGTGGTCGATGTAGCCGTCGGACTCGTTGAAGTCGCCGTCGCCGTCGAAGTCGTAGCGGTCCCACTGGTCGTACTGCTTGACGTCCGCCTTGATCTCGGCGTCGGTCTTGCCGGCGGCCTTCTGCTGGGCGACCCACGAGGTCAGACCGTCGCTGACGACGTTCCACACGCTCGGACAGTTGGTGTCACCGCAGGCGTTGTTGCCGTAACGGGCCTCGTTGTAGGGGACCTTGACCCAGTCGGAGACCTCGCCCTCGACCGAGTAGCGGCCCGAGGACTGCTTCTCGTAGTACTTCTTGACCGACTCGGTGTTCTTGCCGGTGCCGAAGTAGAGGTCCTCGAAGTACTTCTGGTTGTAGTCCGCCCGCCAGGCCGTGGAGTTGTCCTTCTTGCGGTCGGGCTTGGCTATCTTGTTGTGCAGCGGGCCCGGGGTGCCGCCGTACTTGCTGTCGATCTGGTCGCCGAACTCGACCAGGATCGTAAAGATCTTGTCGGTCTTCTCGCGGCCGAGCTCGACGTACTTGCTGTCGCCCTTCTTGCTCTTGAGCTGGACGACCTTGGAGCCCTCACGGTTCTTGACCGTGGACTTGCCGGATATGACCTGGTTCAGGGCCTCCTGGCGCTGAGCCTCCTGGGTCTTGCTCAGCGGGCCTTCGAGGTTGTGCTCGTCGTGCTTGTGCTCCGCCGGGTCGTGCCGGTCCACGGTGGTGGACCGGGGAGCGGATGCGTCGTCGGCCTGGGCCACCGCATAGGTGGAGACGGTGGCGGTGGCCGCCGCGAGCGCCACACCGATGGCGGCCGCTCTGAACGTCCAGGGTCTACTGGTCACTTGAGTTCCTCCCCCGCGTCCGAGCGCGCGGGGGAAGGGGTCTCGTATGTGCAGGAGTCCGCGCGCGCGTGATCAACGCGTGTAGTCAAGTGACGACATTTGACTAGAGGTTAAGCAGAAAAGACAGACCTTGACTTGGACAGGTCAAGTGCACTATGCGGAGTCCACGTTCGTTTTGCGGACAACCAACCGCATGCCCATCTGGCAGCAGGCGCGCGCATATGTCCACTAGGTGGACGCCATGACCCCGTGCGCCCCCTGTGCTCCGGACCTGTTGATTAGGTCACGCTTACCGCGCGTTCCGCTCGGGCACCCTGCCCGTGAGAATGTCGTTTGGCGGAACGCTCGGAAGGCGGCGGAAAGCCAGGCTGACACCCCCGTGGACCCCCACTTTCGAGGACATGATGGCCATGCCCCGTCCGACTGCCGCACAGCTCGCCTACGGTTCGTGCACCGTGATCTTCTCGACCCTCGCCATGCTGCTGCTGTCACAGACGAGTTCGGGCGTGGGGGTCGCGATCATCGCCCTCGCGGCGCTCGCCCTCGGGCTGCTGGTCGCCATGACGGTGCCGCTGCCCGGCAAACGCCGGACCCCGGTGGAACAACCCGCCCGCGTGGAACCCCTGCGGGCCTCGGTCCCCGCACCGGCCCCGGCCCCCGAGCCGGTGCGCGAGCGAGCCGCCTCCTGACCGCGGGCTGATCCCTCCGGCTCTCAACCGGTGCTGACCACGACCGTCTTGGCCGCCTTGTCGTGCAGGCCCTGCTTGTAGGGCCGGTCGAAGAAGCTCCAGCCGCCGCAGACCGCGGTCCAGACACAGGCGCAGCAGAAGGCGAACGGGATCCACAGCACCGCGGCACGCATCAGCGAGTTCTGCACGGAGGGCGTGGCGCCGTTGTCGAGGTTGGCCACGCGCAGGTGCAGCAGCTTCTTGCCGAGGGTCTGGCCGGTCCTGGCGGTGAGGATGGTGTCGTAGGCGATGTAGAGGACGGCGGCGACGCCCGACTGCCAGAAGGACTTGCCGACCTCGATGCGGTCGCTGTCCACGTCGTACTCGTTGACGTCGAAGCCCCAGGTGATCAGCCAGACGACGACACCCACCAGGATCATGTCGAGGATGCGGGCGAGCGTGCGCTTGCCGCTGTCGGCGAGCGGGGGCATGCCGGCGAGGGGATCGGTGGGGTAGGAGCCGCCGCCGTACGGGTCCCCGCCGTAGGGACCGCCGCCGGGGCCGCCGGACGGCCCGCCGCCGCCCTGGTACGGCGGGGGTTCACTGCCGTAGGGCGAGCCCGCGCCCCCGCCGGGCGGCTCGTTCGGGGGCCGCTTCCTGAACGGGTCGTCTTCCGGGGGCTGCTGCCCGGAGCCGGGGGGCGGTTCACTGCTCATGGCCCGAGTCGACCGCGAACCCCCCGCCTCCGCATCCGGCAGACGGCCGTACGAGGTACTCAGCCCGCCACGAACGTGTGGGCGGCCTTGTCGTGCCAGCACTGGCGCCACGGCTTGTCGAAGAGGCACCAGGCGACGCCGACGATCCCGACGACGAGCAGCCCGGGCACGCTGTAGACCAGCCAGCGGCGCAGGGCGGAGCCGAAGTCCGGGGCCTCGTGGCCCTCGATGTCCCGGACGTCGAGACCCATCAGCTTCTTGCCGAGGGTGCGGCCCCACTTGGCGGTGGGCAGCACCTCGGAGACGACGCCCACGAGCAGCAGGACGGCCACGATGATGCCGAGGTAGACCGATGTGGTGCCGTCGAGCAGCCAGACCGTGACGGTCTCGCCGGAGAGCTTGGCCGCGTCGATCTTCTCGTTGACGTGGTCGATCGCCTTGGTGCCGAGCGGCACGCCGGCCGCGGCGGTGACGCCCAGCAGGACGACCGTGTCCAGCAGCCTCGCGGCCAGGCGCTTGCCGAGCCCGGCGGGGCGGGCCGCCGCCTGGCGCCGGGCGGCCGCCTGGAACAGGTCCTCGGTCGGCGGCTTCCAGGGCGCGACGGGCTGCTCGTCGCCGGTTCCGGCGAGCCGGTGCACCTGCTGCGCCCAGGACGACTGACCGCCGCCGGGGCCCGCGCTGAGGGGGGCGGCCCCCTGCTGCTGGGGTCCGCCGGACTGCGGGGGAACGGTGGGGGCCGCCTGGGGCCCGGACAGCGCCGTCGGGGCGGCCGAAGAGGACTGGGCGCCCGCCTGCGCGGCGGCGGCCCGGGCGGCGGCCGCCTTGCCGGCACCGAAGCCGGGCGACCCCGCGTTGGCCCCGGGACCGGCCGCCCCGGGCTGCGCGCCGAAGGCGGGTCCGGCCGAGCCTCCGCCCGCCGCTCCGAAGCCCCCGGCTCCCGCACTGCCGTCGGAGGCCGGGGTGCCACCGGCGCCGACCTGACCACCGAAGACGGGACCCGCCGAGCCGCTGCCGGCCGGCCCGAAGCCCCCGGCCCCCGCACCACCGTCGGAGGCCGCCGGGCCTCCCTGCGCGCCGGAACCGGACGCCGGGCTCCCCGGGCCCTGACGCGGCGAGACCGCGCGGAACGTCATCGTGCCCTCGTCGGGAACGTCGGCGGACGGCGCCGCCCCTCCCCCGGACTTCCCCGTCGGGCGGCGGAAGACGAACGTGCCGCCGGCGGACGCGGCGTCGTCCTGCCGGCCGGCGGACTCGCCGTCCGGCCCGCGGTCGGCGCTCGGCACCCTCGGGTCGGACCCCTGCGCGGCGGCGGCCCCTTGTGCTCCCTGCGGGGAGCCCCACGAGACACGGCGGTCCTGGTCGCCTCCGAAGCCGGACTGGCGGGAGCGGTCGGCGCCCCAGGCGGTCGCGGGTTCGGGACGGCTGCCGTGCTGGGCGTCGGCGGCCGACGGCTCCTGGGCGGGGTCAGCCGGGTCCTCGTCGAAGAAGTGCGGGCCGGTCTCCTCGACCGAGGCGGCGGAGCCGGACCCCGCACCGGGCGGCGGCGCGAGCGTCTCGCCGTCCTTGGGCGCCGGACGGCTGGTGCCCGGCACCCAGGAGGCACCGTTCCAGTACCGGACATATCCAGGAATGGACGGGTCCGGGTAATACCCTTCGCGGGGCCGGTCGTCACCGGGGGCCGGGGTTGGGGCGCTCATGTCCGTCGGTCCCGTATCTGCTCGGGGGTCAACTGGGGGCCTCCACATCTATCAGACGAGGGCAAGCCCCACGGCCGCTCCCACCGGACCCACCCCTTTCGAGCACCGATGTGCTACGCGGCGAAAAAGCGAAAAAACTTCCGGCAAGCCGCGTAATGCGGAGGCCCCCGCCCGCTCTCCCTCCCTGACCGGCCCGCACGGGCAGCCGTCAGGAGAAGGGAAGACCGCCATGCACACCGTTGTGGAGCGGGAACTGGAGCTGAGACTCGTCCTGTCGCCGGAGCGCAGGATCCCGGTGCCGGCCCGGCTCGGGTATCTCACCGACGATCCGTACGCCGTCCACGTCACCTTCCACATCGACACCCGGAACCCGGTGCACTGGACGTTCGCCCGCGAGCTGCTCGTGGAGGGCGTGTTCCGGCCGTGCGGGCAGGGGGACGTGCGGGTGTGGCCGGCGAAGTCCGAGGGGCGCGGCGTCGTGCTGATGGGACTGAGTTCACCCGACGGGGACGCCCTGCTCGAGGCCCCGGCGGCCCAGGTGTCGGCCTGGCTGGAGCGCACGCTCCGGGTGGTCCCGCTGGGGGCGGAGGGTGAACGGCTCGGTCTCGACGACGAGCTGGACCAGTTGCTCGCCCAGTGACTCGTTCAGTGGGAGGGGCGGGTCAGAACAGCTTGCCCGGGTTGAGGATGTCCAGCGGGTCGAAGGCCTGCTTGACGGCCCGCTGCATCTCCAGCCCGACGGGGCCGATCTCGCGCGCCAGCCACTCCTTCTTCAGGACGCCGACGCCGTGCTCGCCGGTGATGGTGCCGCCGAGTTCCAGGCCGAGGGCCATGATCTCGTCGAAGGACTCGCGGGCACGCCGGGACTCGTCCGGGTCGGCCGCGTCGAAACACACGGTCGGGTGGGTGTTGCCGTCGCCCGCATGGGCGACGACCCCGATGGTGAGCCGGTACTTCTCGGCGATCCGGTCGACCCCTTCGAGCATCTCGGCGAGCCGGGAGCGGGGCACGCACACGTCGTCGATCATCGTCACGCCCTTGACGGCCTCCAGCGCGGTGAGCGACAGCCGCCGCGCCTGGAGCAGCAGTTCGGACTCGGCCACGTCGTCGGCCGGTACGACCTGGGTGGCGCCGGCGGCCTCGCACAGCGCGCCGACGGCGGCGAGGTCGGCGGCCGGGACGGTGGTGTCGAACGCGGCCAGGAGCAGCGCCTCCGTGCTCTCGGGGAGGCCCATCTGCGCCAGGTCGTTGACGGCCTTGACCGTCGTACGGTCCATGAGTTCGAGGAGTGACGGGACGTGGCCGCCCTCCATGATCCGGCACACGGCGTCGCAGGCGGCGGCAGCGGAGGAGAACTCGGCGGCCAGCACCAGCTGCTCGGGCGGCTTGGGGCGCAGCCCGAGGACGGCCCGTACGACGATGCCGAGCGAGCCCTCGGAGCCGACGAACAGCCGGGTGAGGTCGTAGCCGGCGACGCCCTTGGCGGTGCGGCGGCCGGTGGACATGAGCCGCCCGTCGGCGAGTACGACGTCGAGGCCGAGGACGTACTCGGCGGTCACTCCGTACTTCACGCAGCACAGGCCGCCCGAGGCCGTGCCGATGTTGCCGCCGATGGTGCACATCTCCCAGCTGGAGGGGTCCGGCGGGTAGTACAGGCCGTGTTCGCCGACGGCGCGGGACAGGGCGGCGTTGATCACGCCGGGTTCGACGACGGCGATGCGGTCGACCGGGTTGATCTCCAGGATCCGGTCCATCTTCGTCAGGGAGAGCACGATGCAGCCGTCGGAGGCGTTCGCGGCTCCGGACAGTCCGGTGCGGGCGCCCTGCGGGACGACCGGGACGCGCAGGGCGGTGGCGGTGCGCATCACGTGCTGGACCTGCTCGACCGTGCGGGGCAGGACGACCACGGCCGGGGTGCCGGCCGGGCAGAAGCTCGCCATGTCGTTGGCGTAGGCGGCCGTGACGTCGGAGTCGGTGAGAACCGCCTCGGCGGGGAGGCCGCCGAGCAGGAGGCCGACCAGGTCGCCGTTCGTTTCGGTGTCCTCGGGGCTGCGCGCTTCGATACGGCTCATGATCACAGGTTCGCACCCGGGGCCATCGGTGTGAACCCCGTCTGCGGCACCCTTCGCCTGCCCGGGTGTGGTCGTCGTACTGACGCACAGTGAGCGCCATGGAGAACCATCAGGAGGGCCCGGAGCGACAGGAGAGCAGGAGTTCGAAACACCCCTTTCGCAGCCGGCGGGTGCGGCGTCGGCATGTGCTGATCGCCTCCGTCGCGGGATGTGCCGTGCTCGGCGGGGCGCTGGTGCTGATGCCGTGGGACCGGCCCGCCCCGCCGGCTCCGCCGTCGCCCGGGGCGCAGGCCATGGCGGCGGTCGCGGGCGGGGTGCCGGCCGCGCTGCCCGGCCTGGCCGAGCTGATCGACGCTCGGGAGAAGCGGCTGCGGACGCACCCGAGGGACGCGCGGTCCTGGGCGGTGCTCGGTTGCGCCTATGTGGAGCAGGGGCGGCGGCTGGCGGACCCGGCGTACTACCCGCGTGCCGAGAAGGCGCTGCGTACGTCGCTGAAGGTGCGGCCGAAGCGGAACGCCCGTGCGCTGGACGGTCTCGCCGCGCTGGCCAACGCCCGCCGGGATTTCCCCGCCGCACGCCAGTGGGGTGAGGCGGCGCTGAAGCTCCAGCCTCGGCGCTGGACGACGTATCCGCTGCTCATCGACGCCTACACCGGGCTGGGCGAGCACCAGGCGGCCGAGCGGGCGCTGGGCCGGCTGACGGAGCTGCGGGCCGGGCCCGCCGTGCTGGCGCGGGCCGCCGCCGTCTACCGGGACCACGGCCGGCGGGAGGACGCGGCGGCCTCGCTGGCGGACGCGGCGGCGGGCGCGCGGGCTCCGGCCGAGCGGGCGGCCTATCTGGAGCGGGCCGGGCAGCTGGCCTGGGAGCGCGGGGACCTCGAGGACGCGCTGCGGCACTTCCAGAAGGCGGTGCGTCTCGACCCGGACCAGCGGGCCGCGCAGGCCGGGCAGGGCCGGGCGCTGGCGGCCCTGGGCCGGACGACGGAGGCGCTGAACGCCTACCGGGTGGCGCTCGCCAAGCAGCCGTGTCCGCAGTACGCCCTGGAGCTGGGCGAGTTGTACGAGTCGCTGGAGATGCCGGAGGCGGCCCGGGTGCAGTACGACCTGCTGCGGGAGGGGGTGCGCGAGGCGACCGCGGCCGGGGCCGACGAGGAACTGGTGCTGGGGCAGTTCGAGGCGGACCACGGCGATCCGGAGGCCGCGGTACGACGATTGCGCGCGGAGTGGGAACGGCAGCCCGGGACGGCGGTCGCCGACGCCCTGGGGTGGGCACTGCACCGGGCCGGGGAACATGAGGAGGCGCTGGCGTTCGCGACGCGGGCGACGGAGGAGAAGCACGGGGGCGGGGTGCGCAGCGCGGCGTACATGTTTCACCGCGGCATGATCGAAAGAGAACTGGAACGCTACGGCCCGGCCCGCCGCCACCTCGCGGAGGCTCTGCGGATCAACCCGCACTTCTCACCGCTGCAGGTGCCCGCGGCGCGGGCGGCGATGGAGTCGCTGGGCGAGCCCCCGGACACGGAGGTGCCGGTGATGGGCCCGGAGCCGGAAGGGGAATGAGAGGGTGCGGGTGCCCCGTGACACCCGCACCGTCTCAGGGCGATCGGGCTACAGGTTGCCGCGGCGGGCCTGTTCGCGTTCGATCGCCTCGAAGAGGGCCTTGAAGTTGCCCTTGCCGAAGCCCATCGAGCCGTGGCGTTCGATGATCTCGAAGAAGACGGTCGGACGGTCCTGGACCGGCTTGGTGAAGATCTGCAGCAGGTAGCCGTCCTCGTCGCGGTCGGCGAGGATCTTCAGGTCGCGCAGGGTGTCGATCGGGACGCGGGTCTCGCCGACCCACTCCCCCAGGGTGTCGTAGTAGGAGTCCGGCGTGTTCAGGAACTCGACGCCGGCCGCGCGCATCGTGCGGACCGTCTGCACGATGTCGTTGGTGTTGAGCGCGATGTGCTGCACGCCCGCGCCGCCGTAGAACTCCAGGTACTCGTCGATCTGGGACTTCTTCTTGGCGATGGCCGGCTCGTTGATCGGGAACTTGACCTTGAGCGTGCCGTCGGCGACGACCTTCGACATCAGCGCGCTGTACTCGGTGGCGATGTCGTCACCCACGAACTCCTTCATGTTCGTGAAGCCCATCACCTTGTTGTAGAAGCCGACCCACTCGTTCATCCGGCCGAGCTCGACGTTGCCGACGCAGTGGTCGATCGCCTGGAAGGTGCGCTGCGCGGGCGGCTCGACCATCGGCTCGACCGCCACATAGCCGGGCAGATAGGGGCCGTCGTAGCCGGAGCGCTCGACGAGGGTGTGGCGGGTCTCGCCGTAGGTGGCGATGGCGGCCAGGACGACCGTGCCGTGCTCGTCCTTCTGCTCGTACGGCTCGGCGACCGAGCGGGCGCCGTGTTCGAGCGCGTAGGCGTACGCGGCGCGCGCGTCCGGGACCTCGATGGCGAGGTCGACGACGCCGTCGCCGTGCTCGGCCACGTGCTTCGCGAGGAAGTGACCCCAGTCGCTCGCGGGCTTGATGACCGAGGTGAGGACGAAGCGGGCGGAGCCGTTCTCCAGGACGTACGCAGCGGTCTCGCGGCTGCCGTTCTCCGGTCCGGAGTAGGCGACCAGCTTCATGCCGAAGGCGGTGGAGTAGTAGTGCGCCGCCTGCTTGGCGTTGCCCACGGCGAAGACGACCGCGTCCATTCCCTTGACCGGGAAGGGGTCGGCCTGCCGGGCGGTGTCGGGAGTGTGGTGTGTGGTCTGCGTCATAGCCGCAGGGTCCCCCCGCTCGGCAAGGTGCGCAATAGTTTGCGTTTCTGCTGGGCAATCTGCTTAGCGATAGGGCCGCCGCAACGGCCTTTCTGTACAGGATGACCACTCCGGGAGGCTGCTGTGGCGATCGATCATCTGGACGGCCGGATCATCCTGCTGCTGGCCCGGGAGCCGCGGATCGGGGTGCTGGAGATGTCCCGGCGGCTGGGCGTGGCCCGGGGCACGGCACAGGCCCGCCTCGACCGGCTTCAGTCGAACGGAGTCATCCGCGGCTTTGGTCCGGAGGTGGATCCGGCGGCGCTCGGCTACCCGGTCACGGCGTTCGCGACGCTCCAGATCCGACAGGGCCAAGGGGCCGACGTACGGGCCCACTTGGCGACCGTGCCGGAGGTGCTGGAGCTGCACACCACCACCGGCAGCGGGGACATGCTCTGCCGCCTCGTGGCCCGCTCGAACGCCGATCTCCAGCGTGTGATCGACCGGGTCGTCGGTTTTGATGGCATCGTCCGGGCCTCCACGGCGATCGTCATGGAGAACCCCGTTCCGCTGCGGATCATCCCGCTGGTGGAGCAGGCAGCGGAGGAGACCTGAGTCGTGGGGTGAGCGCGTGTGAACTTCTTGGAGTATCTGGGCACCCGGAAAGAACAGCTGCTCACGGACGCCTACCAGCACGCGAGCGTCGTCTTCCAGTGCATGGTCGTGGCGACCCTGATCGGGGTGCTGATCGCCGTCGTCACCTACGGCAGCGAGTGGGCCGGGAACCTCGCGACCACGACCACCGCCACCATCCTGACCGTCCCGGCGCTGGCCCTGATCGGTCTGCTCATCCCGATCGTGGGGCTCGGAGTGCCGCCCACGGTGATCGCCCTGACGCTGTACGGGCTGCTGCCGGTCGTGCGCAACGCGATCGTCGGCCTGCGCGGGGTCGACCCGTCGCTGGTGGACGCGGCCACGGGCATCGGGATGTCCCGGTCGTCCCGGCTGCTGCGGATCGAGCTGCCGCTGGCCTGGCCGCCGATCCTGACCGGGATCCGGGTCTCCACCCAGATGCTGATGGGCATCGCGGCCATCGCGGCGTACGCCTCAGGACCCGGCCTCGGCAATGTCATCTTCCGCGGCCTGGCCTCGCTGGGCAGCGCGAACGCGCTCAACCAGGTCCTCGCGGGCACGCTCGGCATCATCGTCCTGGCGCTGCTGTTCGACGCCGCGTACGTCCTGATCGGACGGCTGACCATTCCCAGGGGGATCCGTGCCTGAGTCCGGCGACCACGGGGCCTCCATCGAGCTGGAGAGCCTGACCAAGCTGTTCCCCGGGAGCGCGCAGCCGGCCGTGGACAACGTGAGCATGGAGATCAAGGCGGGCGAGGTCGTCATCCTCGTCGGCCCCTCGGGCTGCGGTAAGTCGACCACGCTCAAGATGATCAACAGGTTGATCGAGCCGACCGGCGGCCGGATCCGCATCGGCGGTGAGGACGTCACCGACATGGACCCGGTCAAGCTGCGCCGCAAGCTCGGCTACGCGATCCAGTCGGCCGGTCTCTTCCCGCACATGACGGTCGCGCAGAACATCGCCCTCGTACCGAAGATGATCGGCTGGGCGAAGGCCCGGATCAAGGAGCGGACCGAGGAACTCCTCGACCTGGTGGGCCTCGACCCCGGCGAGTTCCACGGTCGCTATCCGCGCCAGCTGTCGGGCGGTCAGCAGCAGCGCGTGGGCGTGGCGCGGGCGCTGGCCGCCGATCCTCCGGTGCTGCTGATGGACGAGCCGTTCGGGGCGGTGGACCCGATCACCCGTGACCATCTCCAGGACGAGCTGATCCGGCTGCAGCACGAGCTGCACAAGACGATCGTCTTCGTCACCCACGACTTCGACGAGGCGATCAAGATCGGCGACCGGATCGCCGTCCTGCGCGAGCGGTCCCACATCGCGCAGTTCGACACCCCGGAGGCCATCCTCACCAACCCGGCGGACGACTTCGTGTCCGGGTTCGTGGGCGCCGGGGCGGCGCTGAAGCGGCTGAACCTGACCCGCGTACGGGACGTGGAGGTCACCGACTATCCGACCGTCACCATCGACGACCCGTTGCAGCAGATCTTCAACCGGCTGCGGGCCGGCGGCACCAACGAGGTGCTGCTGCTCGACCGGCGCGGCCGCCCCTACAAGTGGCTGAGGCGCGGCGATCTGATGCGGGCCCGGGGTTCGCTGGCCCGGGCGGGGACGCTGGTGCACGACACGGTCACCCGGGACGCGACGCTGCGGGACGCGCTGGAGGCGGTGCTCACCGACAACGCGGGTCGGGTGGCGGTGACCGGGCGGCGCGGCGAGTACACGGGCGTCGTCGACATGGAGACGCTCATCAACTCCGTGCACGAACTGCTGGAGGCCGACCGGCTCGACGCGCTGGAGCACCAGCACGAGCTGGAGTCGCTGCGGGCCTCGCAGACGCACGCGGAGCAGGAGGGCGGCGCGAGCGTCACGGGCGTGGGCCTCGGCGTGGAGCGGAAGGCGTGACCGCGCCCGAGGTGCGGGACGTCCCGTCCGAGCCGCCGGCCGAGGAGAAGACCGAGACGCCCCGGACGCCACCGGCTCCCCGGCCCGCGCGCATCAGCTGGCAGAAGCTGACCGTCCTGCCCACCGCGCTGGTGGCCCTGCTGCTCGCCACCTGGCTCTGGTTCCTCCAGGCCGACCTGGACGCGCTCTCCCGGAACGCCCTGTCGGGCGGCCAGGTCTCCAAGGCGCTGTGGCAGCACATCCAGCTGACCGTGATCTCCACGTTCTTCGTGCTGATCATCGCGATCCCGCTGGGCATCCTCCTGACCCGCGGGGCGTTCAGCAGGGCCACGCCGGTGGCGATGGCGTTCGCCAACATGGGCCAGGCGACCCCGGCGATCGGCCTCCTGGCGCTCCTCGTCATCTGGCTGGGCATCGGTCGCAGGGCCGCCCTGATCGGCATGATCATCTACGCCATCCTGCCCGTGCTGTCGAACACGATCACCGGCCTCAAGGCGAACGACCCGACCCTGCTGGAAGCGGCGCGCGGCATCGGCATGTCCCCCAGGGGCGTACTGCGCCGCGTCGAACTGCCACTGGCCGTCCCCCTGATCCTCGCGGGTGTCCGTACGGCCCTGGTCCTCAACGTCGGCACGGCGACCCTGGCGGTCTTCGGCGGGGGCGGCGGCCTCGGCGTACTGATCACCACCGGCATCACCAACCAGCGGATGCCGGTGCTGGTGCTGGGGTCGATCCTGACGGTGGCACTGGCGCTGCTGGTCGACTGGCTGGCGTCGATCGCTGAGTTGCTGCTGCGGCCTCGGGGGTTGCAGTCGTGAGGGGGCGTGGGTGGGTGAGGGTGCGGTGGTGGGGTGGCTTGGGGGTAGGGGCGGGGGTGGGGTGGCTGGTTTGGGGTGGCGTTCTTGCCCTGTCGGCGGCGGGGCTGTGGGCGAGGGGTGGCGTAGGTGCCCTGTGGGCGGCGGGGCGGCTGACGCGGGGCGGCGTCCCTGCCGTGTCGGCAGCGGGGCTGTGGTCGAGGAGTGGTGCACGCGCCCTGCCCACGGCGGGGCGGCTGACGCGGGGCGGCGTCTCCGCACTGCCGACGGCGGGGCTGCGGTCGTGGAGTGGTGCACGCGCCCTGCCTGGGATGGGGCAGTCGGCACGGGACGGCGTCCCCGCACTGCCGACGGCGGGGCAGCCGGCGCGGGGCGGCCTCCCCACACGCCCGACGGCGGAGCTACCGGTGCGGGACGGCATACGTGCCCTGCCGGTGGCGAGGCTGCTGGTGGTGGCCGGGCTGCTGGCCGTGGTCTCCGGGTGTGGGCTGACCAGTGGGTCCCCCATGACCGATGACGTGAAGCCGGGGTCGATCGGGCGGGGTGAGCCGCTGAAGGGGGCGCAGTTGACGGTGACGTCGAAGTCGTTCACCGAGCAGCTGATCCTCGGCTCGATCATGGGCATCGCGTTCGAGGCGGCCGGTGCGGAGGTGATCGACCGCACCGGCATCCAGGGCTCCATCGGCAGCCGCGAGGCCGTCCGGAAGGGCGACGCGGACGCCGGGTACGAGTACACGGGCACGGCCTGGATCACGTACCTCGGCAACAGCAAGCCCATCCCCGACCCGCGCGAGCAGTGGGAGGCGGTGCGCAAGGACGACGCCCGCAACGGGGTGACCTGGCTGCAGCCCGCGGAACTCAACAACACCTACGCGCTGGCCATGAACCAGGAGAACGCGAGGAAGTACGGCACGAAGACCCTGTCGGACGTGGCGAAGCTGGCGAAGTCCGACCCCGGGGCGGCGTCCCTGTGCGTGGAGGTCGAGTTCGCCAACCGGGCGGACGGGCTGCCGGGCATGCAGAAGGCGTACGGCATGGACGTACCGGCCCGGGACATCACGCAGATGGACACCGGGATCATCTACACCCAGGCGGCGAAGGGGAGTTGCACCTACGGGGAGGTGTACACCACCGACGGGCGCATCAACTCGATGAACCTCGCCGTGATGGACGACGACAAGAAGTTCTTCCCCAACTACAACGCCGCCCCGATGATCAACGCGAAGACGTTGAAGGAGTGGCCGGCGATCGCGGAGGTGCTCGACCCGGTCACGGCGAAGCTGGACAACGCGGTGGCGCGGAAGCTGAACGCGAAGGTGGATGTGGACGGGGAGGATCCGCACCAGGTGGCGCTCGACTGGATGGTGGAGGAGGGGTTCGTCAAGGAGGGATGACTTCCAAAGAGACCGTTGCAAAGAAACCCTTGCAAGCATTCCTTTGCAAGGATAGCTTTGCATCATGCCCGAACCCCAGAACCCTCAGGTGCGTGAGCTCGACCCCCGTTCCCTGCGCGGACTCGCCCACCCCCTGCGGATGCAGCTGCTGGACGCCCTGCGCTTCGGCGGCCCGGCCACGGCCTCGCAACTGGCCGACAAACTGGGCGAGTCCAGCGGCGCCACCAGCTACCACCTGCGCCAACTCGCGGAGTACGGCTTCGTCGAGGACGACCCCGAGCGGGGCAAGGGGCGTGAGCGCTGGTGGCGAGCGGTCTACCGCGGACTGCGCTTCAACCGCGATCTGCTCAAGGACTCGGACCCGGTGGTACGCGGGGCGGCGGATCTGTACCTCCACGAGGTCGCGACCTCCCAGACCCGGGATCTGTCGACCTGGCTGGGCAACCGTGACTCATGGCCCGACGAGTGGCGCGACGTCGGGGACATGAGCAGCTTCACTCTGCGTCTGTCGCCCGAACTGGCAGGGGAACTCGTCGAGAAGATGCACGCCCTGGTCGAGTCCTACCGCGACCGCGCGCCCACCGAGGACACCCCCAACACCGAGCAGGTCCGCATCCACACCCACGCGTTCCCGACCAGGACGGACTGAGATGCACCCCGACATCCACCTGCCCCTGCACCACGCCCGCGCGGCCGAACTCGAGGCCGAAGCCCAAGCCCCGAGGCCCGTCAGACCCAGGCAGGCTCACCACCTGCGCGCCCGCCTCGGCTGGACCCTCGTGGAGGTCGGGCTACGGCTCGCCACCCGGCCGGGGACGGCAGCCGCCGTCCCCTAGCAACTCGGCACTGAGCCCTTCCCGGTCTCCAGGGCCACCAGCGAACTCACCGTGCTCTTCAGCGTGGTCACCGGAACCAGCCGAAGCCCCTTCGGCAGCTCGGCCCGCGCATCCCCGCACTCCGCCTTCGGGACCAGGAACACGGTCGCGCCGTCACGCCGCGCGGCCTGCGTCTTGAGGGCGACACCCCCCACCGCACCGATCGTCCCGTCCTCGGCGATCGTGCCCGTACCGGCGATGACACGGCCGCCCGTGAGATCCCCGCCGCTGCCGTCGCCGTCGAGCTTGTCGATGATCCCCAGGGAGAACAGCAGCCCCGCGCTGGGCCCGCCCACGTCGGCGAGCTTCAGGCTCACCTCGACGTCCTTGGCGTTCAGACCGAGGTAGCCCAGCGCGGCCTGCGTCGCCGCGTCCTGGGACTCCTTCATCTGCTCCTCGTTGTGCCGCTCGATCTCCTTGACGCTGTCCCCGTTCGGATAGACGGCGTCGCGCGGCATGACCGCCTGGTCGGTGCGGAACCAGCCGTCGATGACGTCGGGGAGCGAGACGCGGGTGTCCGGGGAGGTCGCCTCGATGGTCGTCATGCGCAGTTGCCCACGGGTGTCCCGGGCCGATGCGCCCGAGATGGTGATCACCTCGGCGCCCTTGTTCTCCCCGAGTACGTTGGCCGTCATCCCCGGCTGCGCCACCGAGAACGGCAGCGGCGCGAACACCGCCGTGGCGAGCAGGGCGGCGACGGGCAGGGCACAGACGGCGATGGCCCGGGGGCGCGTGAGACGAGAGAACACGGGATCAATCTAACGCGGGGGCGGGATACGGCCCGGATCAGGGCGTCCGGACCCTGCCCGGGGACACGGCGGAGGTCAGCGCAGCGCGTCCGCGACCTCCCGTGCCGCCTCGACGACCCGCTCCCCCACCCGCTCCGGCACCACGTCCGCGAGCATCACCACACCCACGCTGCCCTCGACGCCCGTCACACCCAGCAGCGGTGCCGCCGCCCCGCACGCGCCCGCCTCCAGCTCCCCGTGCGTGAGGATGTAGCCCGGGTCCGCCATCGGGCGCTGCCGGGCCGCGAGGATCGCCTTGCCTGCCGCGCCCCGGTCCAGGGCGTGCCGGAATCCGGCCCGGTAGGCGACGTGGTAGTCCGTCCAGGTCGGCTCCACCACGGCCACGGCCAGCGCGTCCGCCCCGTCGACCAGGGTCAGGTGGGCCGTGGCGCCGATGTCCTCGGCCAGCGACCGCAACGCCGGCATCGCGGCCTCCCGCACCAGCGGATGGACCTGCCGCCCCAGCCCCAGCACACCGAGCCCGACCCGGGCACGTCCGCCCAGGTCACGACGTATGAGCGCGTGCTGTTCCAGGGTGGCGAGCAACCGGTACACCACGGTCCGGTTCACGCCCAGCCGGACGGAGAGCTCGGTCACGGTCAGCCCGTGGTCCGTGTCGGCGAGCAGCTTGAGGACACGCAGTCCCCGGTCGAGCGTCTGAGAGGTCTCCGCGGTCACGACGCCCACTCCTTAGTGGTGAGGTCGGCGGCCCTCTGGCGGCTGGTGCGTCACCGAGTCCCGTCGGCAACGCGCTTCAGAGGCCGCCGATCGGCCGGCGGCCCGGCCAGTCCGGACCGCGTCGCTTCACGGCTGCGCTCCGCGGCGGCGCTGCCACGGGGCGTGTGCGTAGCCGGACAGTAGCGGGGCGGGTTCGCTGAGCGGAAGGCTCCGTCCAGAATCCGGGCAGTGAGTGCGGAATACTGCTCGAATTTGCGGCGGTATGAGCGCCCCCATAGGGGCGCGGGGAACTGCGCGAACAGCCACACACAAGCCGCAGCCGACAACCGACGGGAACTCACTTCATCCGGGTCGCCCACTCCTGCACCTTGGCGATCCGCTGCCGCAGCTGCCCCGGCGTCGCCTCCGCCGCCGGAGGCCCCCCGCACACGCGCCGCAGCTCGGTGTGGATCACCCCGTGCGGCTTGCCGCTCTGGTGGACGTACGCGCCGACCAGCCCGTTGAGCTGACGTCGCAGCTCCATCATCTCCTTGTGGGAGACCACCGGCCGCCGCTCGGCGGGCATTTCGAGCAGGTCGGCGTCCTCGTCCGGCTTCTTGCGGCTGTGCGCGATCTGCCGGGCCTGCCGCTTCTGGAGCAGCAGCTGGACCTGGTCGGGCTCCAGGAGACCCGGGATCCCGAGGTAGTCCTGCTCCTCCTCGCTGCCCGGGTGGGCCTGCATGCCGAACTCGGCGCCGTTGTACATGACCCGGTCGAAGACGGCCTCGGACTCCAGCGCCTCGAAGGAGAACTGCTCCTGCTCGCCGGTGTCCTCGTCCTGCTCCCTGTTCGCCTCGTCCATCTCCTTCTCGGACTCGGCGTAGGGGTCCTCCTCGCCCTGCTTCTTGGGCTTGTCGAGGACGTGGTCCCGCTCGCGCTCCATCTCGTTGGCGAAGGAGAGCAGATCGGGCACGGTCGGCAGGAACACGGAAGCGGTCTCGCCGCGTCGCCGGGACCGTACGAAACGGCCCACGGCCTGGGCGAAGAAGAGGGGCGTCGAGATGGTCGTGGCGTACACGCCGACCGCGAGCCGCGGCACGTCGACACCCTCGGACACCATCCGCACCGCGACCATCCACCGGTCGGTGCTCGCACTGAAGTCGTCGATGTTCTTCGAGGCGCCGGTGTCGTCGGAGAGCACGACCGTGGCCTTGCTGCCGGTGATCTCCCGGATCAGCTTGGCGTAGGCGCGGGCGGAGTCCTGGTCCGCGGCGATGACGAGCGCACCCGCGTCCGGGATGGCCTTGCGCACCTCGGTCAGCCGCTGGTCGGCGGCGCGCAGCACGGAGGGCATCCACTCGCCGCGCGGATCGAGGGCGGTACGCCAGGCCTGGCTGATGGCGTCCTTGGTCATCGGCTCGCCCAGCCGCGCCGCGATCTCGTCACCGGCCTTGGTGCGCCAGCGCATGTTGCCGCTGTAGGAGAGGAAGATGACGGGCCGCACGACGTTGTCGGCGAGGGCGTTGCCGTAACCGTAGGTGTAGTCGGCGGCGGACCGCCGGATCCCGTCGTTCCCCTCCTCGTACGTCACGAAGGGGATGGGGTTGGTGTCGGACCGGAAGGGCGTACCCGTCAGGGCGAGCCGACGGGTCGCGGGCTCGAAGGCCTCCAGGCACGCCTCGCCCCAGGACTTGCTGTCACCGGCGTGGTGGATCTCGTCGAGGATGACGAGGGTCTTGCGCTGCTCGACCCGGTTCCGGTGCAGCATGGGCCGCACACCGACACCGGCGTACGTCACGGCGATCCCGTGGTAGTCCTTGGCGAGCGGCCCCGCGCTGTACTCGGGATCCAGCTTGATGCCGATCCGCGCGGCCGCCTCCGCCCACTGCTTCTTCAGGTGCTCGGTGGGCGCGACGACGGTGACCTGCTGGACGACGTGGTGGTGCAGCATCCAGGAGGCCAGCGTCAGCGCGAAGGTCGTCTTGCCGGCGCCGGGGGTGGCGACCGCCAGGAAGTCCCGCGGCTGCTCCTGGATGTACTTCTCCATCGCGCCCTCCTGCCAGGCGCGCAGCTTGCTGGCGGTACCCCAGGGGGCGCGGCCGGGGAACGCCGGGGACAGGTGGTGCGAGGCAGAACTGGTGCCGGCGGTGGTAGTCACGGTCTCCGTAAGGGGGTCGGGCGGCTCGTGCGAGCGAGCCAAACGGCTCGGCTACGTATGACAACCGGGCCACCCTACCGGCGGCCCGGCCCCGTCAATGCGCGGACAAGCCCGGACCACCCACGGGTGGGATCCACGTCACAGCCCCCTCAACCGACCCGCGATCACGGAGATGTCGCTCTCGTCCCCGGAGGCCACATCGATGACCAGGTCGTACGCGATGTCCTGGTCGCAGCCCGTGAGATCGACGCCGTTCACACCCAGGAAGGTCGCGGCGGCCAGCCAGGCCGTGCGCTTGTTCCCGTCGACGAGCGGGTGGTTCGTCGCGATGGCGTGCAGCAGCGCGGCCGCCTGCGCGTGCAGGTCCTCGTAGGCCGCCGTACCGAACATCCGGGCGCGCGGCCGGTGCACGGCGGACACGAACAGTCCGGCCTCCCGGACCTCGGGGGCGGGCCCGTCGCCCGGCCCGCCGAAGGCGATCCGGGCGATCGCCGTGACCTCCGCGACGGTGAGGTGCCTGGTCATTCGCCGAGCCTCCGCAACAGCTCGGCGTGCGCGCCGGCGAGCGACTCCGCCGTGACCCGCACCGGCGACGACTCCCGCGCGAGCCGGTGCAGTACGGCGTCCAGGGCGATGTCCTCGGGGAACGGCGGCCGGGAACCGGCGAATGCCTTACGACCACCCGGTGCCGAACACGCCACGTCCGAACCGTACTCACCACTCCCGAAGCTGTCCTCACCGCTCCCGCAGCCGCGTCGTCACCCAGACCCCCACCAAGGCCACTCCCGCCATCGGCAGGAACACCGCGGCGAAGGCGGCCGGATGAGAGCCGGAGGCATGCGCGGCCGTGTGGCTCACCGTGCCTCCGCCGAGGGCGGCGAAGGCGGCTCCCCCGGCGGACAGGAGGACGACGTTGGAGAGACCGTCGGAGATCTGCAGGGCGGCGGAGTTGGAGCCGGCTTCCGCCGGGGCGGAGAGCTGGAGCAGGAGCACGCTCGTGGAGGAGATGACGAGCCCCATGCCGAGGCAGCCGAAGGCCCAGGCGACGGCCAGGGTCCAGACGGGCACGGAGTCGATCAGCACACTCGGCGCAGTGGCGATGGCCGCCGTCACCAGCAGCATCCCGACGGTCGTCAACCGCTCCCGGTACGCCTCGAACCGCGACCGCGACTGCACCCACGAGCCCAGCGCCCACGTCCCGCCGCCCGCGGCGAGGGAGAACCCGGCCAGGGTCGGACTGAGCCCGCGCTGGGTCACCAGCATCAGCGGCACGAACGACTCGGCGGCGATGAACGACCCCGCGGCGACACCGCGCAACAACACGACCGACGGCAGCCCGCGGGCGGCCCGGTACGTCCCCTTCGGCAACAGCCCGAGCACGGCGGGCACCAGCAGGGCCACGCCCGCGGCGCCCGGCAGGAGCGAGAGGAGACGCAAGTCCTGGGCGGCGTACTGGAGCAGCCCCGCGCCGAGGGAGATGGCCAGGGCGAGACGAATACGCCGACGGTCGAAGGACGTCGGGCCCGCCTCACCGACCGGACCGGCGGCACGGCGCCGTATCTGCGGCAGCGCGAGCGCCAGCGGGAAGACGACGAGCACCGGAATCCCGACGAACACCCAGCGCCAGCCCAGCTGCTCCGTCACCGTGCCGGCCGCGAGCGGACCGACGATCGACGGCACGACCCAGCTCGCCGCGAACGCCGCCATGATCGCCGGCCGCAGCCGCTCCGGATAGGCCCGCCCGACGACGACGTACAGCGCGACGATCACCAGCCCACCGCCGAGCCCCTGCACGGCCCGCCCCAGGATGAACAGCCACATCACCCCGGCCGTCCCCGACAACAGCAGCCCGACCCCGAAGGAGGAGATGCCGACCGCCAACGGCCCGAGGGGCCCCCGCAGATCGGACCACTGCCCCGCGAGCACCATCCCGAACAGACTGGTCGTGAAGTACCCGGAGAACGCGAACGCGTACAGCGACACCCCGTCCAGCTCCCGCGCCGCGACCGGCATCGCCGTCCCCACGGCCGTCGCCTCGAAGGCGATGAGCAGCACGACGGAAACGATCCCGACGCTCAACGCCCGATAGTCCCGCCCCAGCACGGACTCCTGCGTCTCGGCGAACGAGGGTTCGTCGGTGGCGTCTACGACCTCTGGGTCACTCGGCTTGGGGGCGGTCATGCCCGCCAGCGTAAGTTCCACACGGCCCGTTGACCCCTGTCGCAAGACGGCAAACCACCCCGACCTTGGTCGTACGCCCCTGGCCGGACCCCCGCTCTGTGAACGCCGTATGGCAGTCCCATTGCGACCCACCCGATGCCCTTGAGCACGGCTTCCCCACCGCCCTACTGTCAGGACATCGAGTTGGAACACGGCCGTGTGCCCGAGTGGTTCAGGGGCTCGCCTGCGCTGCATCCATCAGCGAGCTCCGCTCGCGGGGAGTTACGCGGGTTCGAATCCCACCACGGCGGTCGAAGTTCGAACTTGGTCACGGCCGTGTGCCCGAGTGGTTCAGGGGCTCGCCTGCAAAGCGAGTTACGTGGGTTCGAATCCCGCCACGGCCTCCACAGCATCAACCGGCATCCGGAAGCCGCTCTCGGGCGGCTTCCTCGTCGGCCTTCCGCCATGCCCGGCGCGCGTTCTCCGCGCGTACGGCGTCCAGCCACCGCCAGAGGCCTATCTCCTCGAGTCTCAGACCGGGACAGGCGATCCGGTGCGGTACGCGGCACACGGCACCGGGCGTGGGCTCGTCCGCGCGGCTGTTCCAGGCCGTTCCGTTGGAGTCCACGAACCAGCGGTGCCAGGCGGGCACCATGTGCGCGGGGACCGGCATGTCCGGTTCGAGCAGGACATGCCAGCCGTAATAGGTGATGCGCCGATCACCGACGAGTCCGCAGTTGGGGCAGACGGGCGGAGCGGGCGGCTCGGGCCCGGTGGCGCCTTCCATCGCGGCCTGGGCCCGGTCGGTCTTCTCCCACGGCTGCGGCACGCCCGGCGGCGCCTGCCGGTGTCCGTCGGGGTCGGGTAACGGGATGATGCTCGACTCGGCTGTATCCCCCATGGAAGCGAGCATCAGGGGGTGTTCGGGACCGGGGTAGGGCGCAATCAGGGCGCAACGGGAGCAGTCGGGTGGGGCAAGGCGCAGATCACCGCTCCGCTCCCCCGCCTTGCGGTTGACCCTGACGCACGGGCAAGCCCCCAACCTGATCCGCATGACTGCCACAAGCGACAGCACCACGCACCACCTCACCGTTCAGCACGACGGCGTCACCATCCCGGTGTCCCGTGGCGGCCGGGGACGACCCCTGGTTCTGTGCCCGGGGCTGAACTGCACACAGGCCGACCTGCACGAACTGATCGATCTGCTGCGGCGCGATCATGATGTCGTGGCCTTCGATCTTCGGGGGCACGGCCTCTCCTCCGCCGCCGAGCGGTACACCTTCGACGCGTTTCTGGGTGATCTGCGTGCCGTGATGAGGGAACTCGAGCTGCTGTCGCCGCCCTTGCTCGTGGGGTACTCCTTGGGCGCGGATCTGGCCGTGCACTACGCGGCCGAGTGTGCCGACACCGTCGCCGGGCTTGTGCTCATCGACGGGGCGAATCCGCTGCCCGAGCCGTTCGTCACCGACATCGACCTCGCGGAGTTCCGGGAGATGGCGCGGCAGACAGTCGAGCAGAGCAAGGGCCGCGAGCGTGCGCGTCAGGTGGTGCTCAGCGCCGAGGAAGTCTTCGAGCTGGGGCTTGAGATGGATGGCGTTCGGGCCGGGATCCTCGACCGGTACCGGAAGGTTGATGGAGCCGTGCGCATGGTCATGTCCAGCGCGATCGCCGGCCGCAGCGGCGCGGGGCGTGCGCCGCGGCACAACCGGCTCTGGCGGGACGGCGTCGAGCGGCTCGTCCGGGAGCGGGCGAACGTCTCCGTCTCCTGGCTCGACGCCGACCACCGGCTGGTCTTCACCCACGCACCGGACATCGCCGAGATCGTGCGGAGCGCGCACCAGCCGGTCGGCGGGCCGGCCTCCTGAGCCAGACTGGGCCCATGCTGACCATCGGCGAGCTCGCGGCCTACGCAGGGGTGACCGTGCGCGCCGTGCGGCACTATCACGCCAAGGGACTGCTGCCGGAGCCCGAGCGGGATCACTCCGGCTATCGGCGGTACGACGCCGGGGCCGTGGTGGAGCTGATCAGGATCCGGACTCTCGCCGAGGCCGGGGTTCCACTGGCGCGTGTGCGGGAGTTGCTCCAGGCCGGCGAGGAGGAGTTCGCCTCGGCCGTCGCGGACATCGACGGGCGGCTGGAAACGGAGATCCGGGAGCGGCAGCGGCATCGCGCGCGAATCGCCCGCCTCACCTCCGGAGACGGTCTGGCGCTGCCCCCTGAGGTGGTCGAGTTCCTCAACCGGCTGCGGGCACTCGGCGTCGACGAGCGGATCGTCGAGGCCGAACGCGACGGCTGGATCCCGCTGGTCGCGCGCTCACCCGAGCGGGTGTCGGAGTGGATCGCCCGCAAGCGGGAGCAGATCGCCGATCCGGAGTTCGTCGACTTCTACTTGGCCTTGAGTGCGGCTCTCGGGTGGAGCGACGGCAATCCGCGGCTGGTCGAACTGGCTGACCGGGTGGCGGCCTACGTCACGAAGCTGGCCGAGGAACGAGGCGAGGAATACGTCGGCGACCCGGGCGGCATCGAGCCGGCGCTCGCCGAGTTGATGGACGCGTTCGTCTTCGACACCGTGCCGTCCGCTCGTCGGCTCATCGAGCTGCTGACGCAGCGGGGCTGGTCCGGCTGGACCACCCTCCAGCCCACAAACCCGCCCCCTACAACACCCCACCCGCCTCGTCCTGGAACGCTTCCGTCCAGTAGTGGCGACCTGATCTGCCCTCCAGAACCCCCGTAGGGTCGACCGCCGACAAGACCTGGAGCATCGTCATGGCCAGCTGGTCGTACGTCTCGGTCGTCAGCTCGTGGTCCGACTGGGAGTCGATGGCGCGTTCGCGGTGGAGGAGCCAGAGAGTGAAGGCGAGGGTGGAGACGTCGGTGTTGAGGGGGTGCAGGGTCGCGTCGGGTTCGCTCCAGTTGAGGACCGCTCCGGTCTCGCCGTCGACGACGAGGCTGTTGTCCTCGATGAGGTGGCCGAGCCGCAGCAGTCGGTGGGCGTGCGGAGGGAGTTGCGTCGGGACGTCGCAGTCGGCGTAGTACTCGGCCAGCGTCGCCAGCGGCACGTCCGTGTCCAGGGAGAAGACATGGGCGTCCTCGGGCAGGCCCACCTCGCGGAGGAAGCGGCGGGTCGGTTCGTGGGTGAGGGTCGCGGGGAAGTCGACGTCCTCGAAGCGGGCCACCTTGCCGGGGCCGAACTCCTGGTCCAGCAGGCGGTGGGGGAGGTCCAGGGAGAGGCCGGAGGTGCCGCCGCGGCCCGCGACCAGGGAGAGGGGGCGGATGAGGGCCGCCATCTTCCAGAAGGGGGCCGGCTCGCCGTCCGTGCCGTCCTGGAAGACCGCGAGGAGGTGCTGGGACGCCTGGGCCACCGCCTTCGGGCCGTAGCGGCCCGCGTAGGAGGCGAACTGGCCGCGCAGGCCCGCCAGTTCGTCCGTGGCCTCGGCGAAGCGGACCAGGGTGCGCAGCGAGGGCGCCAGGGGGCGGCGGTCCATCAGGTCGGGGCGGTCGTGCAGGAAGGACGTCGTCGAGATCTCGCCCGTCGCGCCGTCCAGCAGGACCGACTCCGTCTCCAGGCCTCCGGGGCCCAGCAGTCCGCCTATCACCAGCTGCTCGCGCAGCTCCGCCGACAGCCGGTCGGCCGGGTCGCCCGTCGAGTCCGCGACCGTGCGCAGGCCCTCCCGGCTCAGCTCCGCGAAGCTCAGCACGCCGTTCTCGCAGGGCAGTCCCGGGCCGGTCAGCCAGTGCCGCGTCGACGCGTGCGTCACCCACGGGTCCAGCTCGGACTCGGTCAGGGTGATCACCGCGGAACCGGCGTCGGTCGTACTCATGGGCTCCCCCGCATGTGCTTGCTCAGCGTCCCCAGGCGGAGCACGGCAGACCGCCCGGCCAGGCCCGGCAGCCGTCCCCCACTGCCCAGAACAGTACGCCCCACCACTGACAACGCCCCGGAACAGCGACGCGCCCAGCGACTTCACGTCGAGCGCCTTCACGTCGAGCGGCCGCGCGTCCACCTCACCAGACGCTCAGACACCCCTCACGCGTTCCGTTCCCGCCGGAATCGCCTCCACGAGGACGACCCCCCTCCGGCAGGGACGTCAGGAGCGTTCCGTGACCACCGCGGCCTGCGGGCGGATCGGCAGCCGGTTCACGGGGCGGCCCGTGGCGGCCCGTACGGCGGACGCGACGGCCGCCGGGGACGTCACCACCGGCACCGCGCTGACCGCCTTCGCGCCGAAGGGGGCGACCACGTCCCGTTCCTCGACCAGCCGGACGATGCGGATGTCCGGCGCGTCGAGGGCCGTCGGGAGGGCGTAACCGGTCAGGTCCGGGTGGCGGATCAGGCCGCGCGGGGTGCGCAGGTTCTCGGTCAGCGCGATGCCCACGCCCTGGGTCACACCCGCCTCGATGCGGGCGTTCAGCTGGGCCGGGTTCAGGACCCGCCCCACGTCCTGGGCGACGGCCAGTTCCACGACCCGTACGGAGCCGATCTCGATGTCGACGTCGACCACCGCGCGGATCGCGCAGAAGGACATGCCCACGAAGGCGTCGCCCTGCCCGGCCTCGTTCAGCGGCTCGGTCGGGTGGGGGCGGCACTGGGCGGTGGCCCACAGTTCCTTGCCGTCCAGCGCCTCGGTGACGGTCGTCGAGAGGACTCCGTCGTACGACGTGATCTTGCCGTCGTTGATCTGGAGCAGTTCCGTGGACATGCCGAACTTGTGGGCGAGCGGCTGGAGGAGCTGCGTACGGACCATCTTGGCCGCGCGCTCCACCGCACCGCCGGACACCCAGGTGTGCCGGCCGTGGCAGGCCGCGCCCGCCGTGGGCTGGTCGGTGTCGACCGGCGCCACGTGCACCTCGTCGACGCCGAGCGTCTCCTGGACGATCTGCCGGGCCAGGGTCGTGAAGCCCTGGCCGGTCTCGACGGCCGCGCACAGGACCGTCGCGACCCCGTCCTGGACCTTGACGGTCGCAGTGGAGACCTCGTCCGCGCCCTCCGCGCCGAGCATGTGCACCATGCCCACGCCGTAGCCCACGCCCCGGCGTACCGCGCCCGGTTCGCCCGCGCCCTCGGGGCCGCCGGGCAGCAGCCACTCGTCCTCGGGCGTGTCCTTGGGCAGCGGCGGCAGCGGGAAGTCCCGTACGGCCTGGAGCAGTTCGGCGACCGGGGCCGGGCAGGTCACCGTCTGGCCGGTCGGGAGTACGTCGCCGGTGGCCATGGCGTTGCGCAGCCGCACCTCGGCCGGGTCGATGCCGAGCTTCTTGGCGATCTTGTCCATCTGCGCCTCGTAGGCGGCGCAGACCTGCATGGCCCCTTCGCCGCGTACATGGCCCGACGGGGGGTTGTTGGTGCGTACGGCCCAGCCCTCGATGAAGGCGTTCGGGACGACGTACGGGCCGCAGGCGAAGCCCACCGCGGCGGCGAGGGCCTCGGCGGAGCTGTCGGCGTAGGCGCCCGCGTCGAGCAGGATCTGCGCCTCGACCTTCACGAGAGCGCCCTCGGCGTCCGCGTGGTGGCGGTAGCGCAGGAGGGTGGGGTGCCGGTGGGCGTGGCCGAGGAACGACTCCTCTCGCGTGGCGGTGAGCTTCACCGGGCAGCCGGTCCGCAGGGCCAACAGGCCGAGCGGGAGCTGGAAGCCCTGGTCCTCGCGGTCGGCCGTGGCGCCGGGGACGCCGGTGACGACGACCTTGACGCGCTCGGGTTCCAGGCCGAAGGCGGCGGCGGCCGCGTCGCGGTCGGAGTGCGGGTCGGTGGAGGCGAGGTACAGCTCCACGCCGCCGTCCGGGCGCGGTACGGCCAGGCCCGCCTCGGCGCCGATGGGCGCGGGGTCCTGGCGGCCGATGCGGTACAGGCCCTCGACGACGATCTCGCCGGCCGCGTCCGGGTCGCCGTGGTGCAGCGGGATGTGCCGGATCAGGTTGCCGTCGGGGTGCAGGGGCTCGGCCTCGAAGGCGTGCTCCGGGTCGGTCACCGGGTCGAGCACCTCGTACTCGACGATGACGGCGGCGGCGGCCATGCGCGCGGTGTCGGGGTGGTCGGCGGCGACGGCGGCGATGGGCTCGCCGTGGTGGCGTACGACCTCGGAGGCGAAGACCGGGCGGTCGGCCGTGCGGCGGCCGTGGAACGGGCTGCCGGGGATGTCCTCGTGGGTGACGACGGCGCGTACGCCGGCCATCTCGCGCGCGTGGGAGGTGTCGATCGACACGATGCGCGCGTGCGGGTGCGGTGAGCGCAGCACGGCCGCCCACAGCAGTCCCTCGGCCCACAGGTCGGCGGCGTACGGGAAGGTGCCCTCCGTCTTGGCGCGGGCGTCCGCGGCCGGGAGGGACACGCCGAGGCCGTGCGGCAGTGGTTCGGGGGCGGGGGCGGCCTCCGCGGGCTGAGCGGTGGCTGCTTCGTTGCTCACGCGGGGCCTCCGTCCTGGCCGTAGGGCTGGTCGTGCGGGTCCGGGGCATGCCCGTCCGGGGCGTGCCCGCCGTCCTGGGCGTGCGCGTCCGGGGGCGATCCGAAGGCCGACGGGTGGACGCCGCCGGCGCCCGGGCCCGCCTGGCGCGGGATACGGGCCTCGTCGGTGTCGCCCGCGGCGGGCGCGGCGTGTGTCTCGCGTTCGGCGACGACGTCCTTCACGGCGTCGACCACGCCCCGGTAGCCGGAGCAGCGGCACAGGTTGCCGCAGAGCGCCTGGCGGGTCTCCAGCTCGGTGGGCGCCGGGTTGCCCTCCAGGAGGTCGTGCACGGTCATCGCCATGCCCGGTACGCAGAAGCCGCACTGCACGGCGCCGCAGCGCGCGAGCGCCCGCTGTACGTCCGAGGGCTGTCCGTCCTCGGCCAGGCCCTCGACGGTGCGGACCTCGCTGCCGGCGGCGGTCACTGCGGGGACCAGGCAGGACGCGACGAGCCGCCCGTCGACCTGGACGTTGCACGCCCCGCACTCGCCCTGCGAGCAGCCGTCCTTGGCGCCGGCCAACCCGAGCCGCTCGCGCAGCACGTACAGCAGGGACTCGCCGATCCACGCGTCGGTGACGGGGCGGTCGGTGCCGTTGACGCGCAGGACGAAGGAGGCGAGGGGGTGTTCCTCCTGCGGGAGGGTGGGTCCGTCCTGGGGTGCGCCGGCCTCGTCGTCCGGGGCGCCGGAGGGGTCCTCCGGCGCCGGGGCGTCCGGGGACTCGCCCTCGGCGGCCTCCGGTCCGGCGTCCGTGTCCGCGTCCGCCGTGTCGGGGAGGGGCACGGCGACCGGCTCGGCGGGGCCGTCAGCGCCCTCTGCGGCGTCCGGGGCGTCCTCGGCGGGCCCGTCGGCCTCACCGGTCCCGGGAGCGGCCTGTGAGGCGTCCTGAACGGCCTCCGGGGGCGCGGGGTGTTCGGCGGCGTGTGCCTCGTACGGCTCGGAGGCCTCGGAGGGCGCGCGGTACTCGCCCGGGTGTCCGGAGGGGCCGGACGGTTCCGGTGCGTGGCCGGGTACGCCGGACGGCTCCGCCGGGTGATCGGCGCTGTGATCGGCGCTGTGATCGACACCGTGGTCGGCGAAGCCGGACGGCTCCGGCGCATGACCGAGCCCCCCGGGCCGGGTCTCCTGCGGCAGGGGTCCGGCGGGCGGCTGCTCCGGGGCGTGTGCGCTCTGGTCCGGTGCGTAGGCGGAGGGCGCTCCGGCGAGGCCCTGCTGCCCGTGGCCCTGCTCGTGTTCCTGCGGGTAGCCCGGTCCGGCGTGCTCGTGGCCCGGCGCGTCCTCCGGGGCCTGCTGACCCCACGGCTCGCCCGGCGCCTGTGTCGCCCACGGCGCGGGCGCGCCGCCCGGGAGCGTGGCCGGCGGGTTGCCGCCCCACTGCTCGACCAGCGAGGACGTGGTGAACTCGCCCGACTCGTCCGGAAGGTCGCCCCCGGCGACGGGGATGGACCACTGCCCGGTCACGTCATGGCCGGGCGCGGCCTCCGCCGCCGCGGCCTCCTCGAAGTTCCACTGCCCGGTGGATCCCGGGTTGTACGTGAAGCGGTCGTCCCCGCCGTGCTGCCCCGCCCCGGGGTCGGATCCGTACGGCGTTCCGGAGCCGTAGGGCGCGTCGGAGCCGTAGGGCGTGTCGGCTCCGTAGGGCTGCTCCGCGAGCTCGTGGCCCTGCTGCTGGTGTGCCGCGTGCGGGTCGTGCCACTGGGCGCCGTCGACGGGCGCGCCGGGCACGGGCCACGCGCTCGTGGCGGCCGGGTCGGTTCCGGCGGTCGTGGCGGGGTCGACCGTTATCTGCGGCGGTACGTAGCCGTGGCCGGGCGCGGCGAGGGGGCTGTCGGCGGCCAGCAGGGCGTCGATCCCCCCCTCGGGGAGCTCGACGAAGGCGGTGGCGCCGTCGTCGTACTCGCCCTGGGGCAGCGGGTCCCAGCGGCTGCCGCCCCGGGGCGTGCCCTGTCCGTGCTGGTCGTCGGTCACGACAGCGCCCTCCCCAGTGCTCGTCGGGCCAGCGCGGCGACGGTGCGCCGCAGGTGCAGTACGGCGGGCGGAAGCTGCGGTACGGAGCCGTCCTCGGCCGGGGCCGCGTCGGGGATGCAGGCCGTGGCGACGTACTCCCCGAAGGCGTTCAGCGCCTCCGGCACGATCGCGCGGTTGTTGTCCCAGTCGATGAGCCGGCCGACCCACTCCTCGGCCTCCAGGGGCCGCAGCGCCATCGGCGCTATGGCGCCCACCGCGCAGCGCACACCCCGGCGCGCGGGGTCCAGGACCAGGGCCACGGACGCCACCGCGCGCCCGGGGCCGGTACGGCCGGTCGCCTTCAGGAAGACCTGCGGGGCGTGCAGCAGCGGCACGCGCACGTAGCCGATGAGTTCACCGGCGCGCAGCATGTCCATCCCGGCCAGCAGGTGCGACACCGGGATCTCCCGGCGGGCTCCGCCCGGGCCCGCGATGATCAGTGTCGCCTCCAGGGCCGCCAGGACCGGCAGCGCGTCACCGGTGGGGGCGGCCGAGGCGATGTTGCCGCCCAGGGTGCCCGCGTTGCGGATGTGCGGCGGGCCCGCGGCGCGTGCGGCGGCGGCGAGCGCCGGGATCAGGGCCGCGAAGTCGGGGCGTCCCATGCGCGCGTGGGTGAGGCCCGCGCCGAGCAGCGCGTGACCGTCCTGGTACTGCCAGCCGCGGATCTCGCTGATCCGGCCGAGTCCCACCAGCGCGGCGGGCCTGAGCTGCCCGGAGTTGACGGAGGCCATCAGGTCGGTGCCGCCCGCGACGGGCACGGCGGCGGGCACGGCGGTGAGTGCCGCGACGGCCTCGTCCAGCGTCGTGGGCAGCGTGACGGCCTGCGCCGCCTGCGGTGCGTGCGTGGTCAAACCGGCTGCCCCTTCCCGCTGCCCCACCTGGTCCCACCTGTGCTGCCGTACGGTACGTGCTGACAGGGCGGACGTGGCAACTCTGGCACATCTTGGCGAGAGCCGAAGACACGGGTCCGCTAGGAGGCATTCGCCCACCTCATCGGGGAGATGGTCCGTTTTCGTACGGGTTCACCAGTGCATGCCGATTGGCACTTTCGGTGACCCTTGTGCGCTTTTTCCGTGGCCTGTTCGAGCTGTTCGGTCGTCGCGGGCAGGTCCCTACCGGTGGGGCGGCGGGCCGTCGACCGGGCGCCCCAGCACTCCGGGGCGCCGCTGCCAGGGCAGCGGTCCGGCGGGGGGCCGGTAGGCGACGCCCAGGGCGTCGAGTCGCCGGCAGTGGGCCGTCATCCGCTGCTCGAAGCCGGTGAAGTCCCGTTCCGCCGGGGCGGGCAGGGCGCTCCAGGCGACCTCGGCGAAGGCCGCGAGCCGGGGGAACGCCTGGTAGTCCACGCGCGCGTGGTCCTCCATCACCTCGGTCCACAGGTTGGCCTGGGTGCCCAGCACGTGCCGGGTCTCCTCGGGCGTCAGCTCCGGCGGCACCGGCTCGAACCGGTAGACGTCCTCCAGGGTGCGCACCCACCCGATCGGTACCGGCTCGTCGGGGCCCGGGTCCTGACGGTGGTCCAGATACACCTGCTGCTCGGGGCACATCACGACGTCGTGGCCGGCCCGGGCGGCGGCGATGCCTCCGGCGTAGCCGCGCCAGGAGGAGACGGCCGCGCCCTTCGCCAGCCCGCCCTCCAGGATCTCGTCCCAGCCGATCAGCCGGCGTCCGCGCGCGGAGAGCCACGCGTCGAAGTGCCCGACGAACCAGGACTGGAGCTCGTCCTCGTCCGCGAGCCCGAGTTCCCTGATGCGCGCCTGGGCGGTCGCCGAGCTACGCCACTGCTCCTTGGGGCATTCGTCGCCGCCGATGTGGACGAACTCCGACGGGAACAGCTCGAGGACTTCCTCGAAGACGCCCTCGTAGAAGCGCAGGGTGTTGTCAGTGGGTGCGAGTACGTTCGGGTTGATTCCCCAGGTGTCCCAGACGGAGAGGCTGTTGGTGTCGATGACGTCGGTGTTGCCGAGTTCCGGGTACGCGGCGATGGCGGCCTGCGAGTGGCCGGGTACGTCGATTTCGGGGACGACGGTGATATGCCGCTCGGCGGCGTAGGCGACGATCTCCCGGATGTCGTCCCGGGTGTAGTAGCCGCCGTGCGGCTTCTCCTCCCACAGCGGTGAGGCGCGGTGGCCGGTTTTCGTACGGGCCCGCCAGGAGCCGATCTCCGTCAGCCGCGGATGCCGCTCGATCTCGATGCGCCAGCCCTGGTCGTCCGTCAGATGGAAGTGGAAGACGTTGAGTTTGTGCGCCGCCATCAGATCGAGGTAACGCAGGACGCCTTCCTTGGGCATGAAGTGCCGGGCGACGTCGAGCATCAGGCCGCGCCAGCGGAATCGGGGCGCGTCCTCGATCGTGAGGTGCGGCACCGTCCAGGCGCGGTCGCGGCCGAGCGGGGCCCTGCGGTAGGCGTCGGGGCCGAGGAGTTGCCGCAGCGTCTGGGCGCCCCAGAAGACGCCGGCCGCGCTGCCGCCCTCGACGAGGAGGCCGTCGGCGTCACTGCCGAGGCGGTACTCCTCGGGGCAGAGTTCGGGGGCGAGCCGGAGCCGGATGCCGTCGTCGCCGGGTTCGCTCCCTTCGTGGAGGGGCAGGCCGGTGGCCTGCCCCAGGGCCGTGCGCAGCCAGTGGCCGACGCCCTCCGTCCCGGGGCCGGCGGAGAGCCGGGAGTGCGCCGTCAGCCGCACCTCACCGGAGCCGGAGCCTGAGCCTGAGCCTGAGCCGGTGACGACGCTGCGGGGTGCCGGAATCAGATCAGTCACGTCAGTCCTTTACCGCCCCGCCCAGCCCCGACACGAGCCGCCGCTGCACGAGTACGAAGAAGACCAGGACCGGGATCGTCATCACCGTGGAGGCGGCCATGACGCCGCCCCAGTCCGGGTCGTCGGGCTTGTAGAAGACCAGCAGCGCCATGGGCAGCGTCGACTGGGAAGTGTCACTGATGATGAACGACTTGGCGAAGAGGAAGTCGTTCCATGCGGAGATGAACGAAAACACGCTGGTGGCCACGAGGCCCGGCAGCACGAGGGGGAAAAGGATCTGCCAGAGGAATCGCGCCCGGCTCGCCCCGTCGATGTAGGCGGCCTCCTCCAGCGCCTCCGGAACACCTTTCACGAACCCCCGCAGCATCCAGATCGCGAAGGGCAGCGAGAAGGCGATGTGGGGCAGGATCAGCGAGCCGAGGGTGTTCAGCTGGCCGAAGTCCCGCATGAGGAAGAAGAGGGGGATCGTGAGGGCTTCCACGGGCACCATCTGGGCCACCAGAAACATGATCAGCAGGGTGGTCCTCAGGCGGAAGCGGAATCGTGTCACGGCGGTCGCGGCGAGAAACGCGATCAGCGCGGAGGCGATCACGACACAGCTCGCGACGACGAGGCTGTTGAGGAAGTAACGGCCGAATTCCTGCTGCCCGAAGACGCGCCGGAAGGAATCCAGGGAGGGTGCGAGAGTCCACGGCCGGGGCTCGCTCGACTCGATCTCCCCGGCCGGTTTGAAGGCGCTCAGCACCATCCAGTAGAGGGGGAAGGCGACGACGACCGCGATCAGCAGGGCCGAGGCCTCGGCGGCCAGCCGTCCCGGGCGGCGGACACGGGCGCGTAGAAGATTCACAGTTCCTCCCCCTGCCGGCGCAGCAGCCGCAGGTACACCAGCGTGACGGCGAGCAGGATCAGCAGCATCACGACGCCGATCGCCGAACCGAGGCTGTACTGCGAGGACGCGAACGCCTGCTGGTAGGCGTAGACGTTCAGGACCATGTTCTGGCCCGCGATGCCGCCGCCGTTCGTCATGACGTAGATCTGGGTGAAGACCTTGAAGTCCCAGATGACCGACTGGATGGTGACGACGACCAGGATCGGCCGGAGCATCGGGGCGAGTACGGAGCGCCAGATGCGCCACTGCGAGGCGCCGTCCAGGGCGGCGGCCTCCAGTACCTCGGCGGGTACGGCGCGGATCCCGGCGTACACGGTCACCATCACGAACGGGAAGGAGCACCACACCACTTCGAGCAGGACGAGGAAGAAGGCGCTCAGACGCCCGTACGTCCACGAGTGGTCGCCGAGGCCCAGCATCCGGTTGACCGGGCCGAAGTCCGGGTCGAAGAGGAACAGCCAGACCGTGGAGCCGGTGACGGCCGGGGTCGCCCACGCGCCCAGCGCGGCCAGCATCAGCGCGAGCCGCGGTACGGCCCGCACGCGGGTCAGCAGCACGGCGAGGGCGCAGCCGACCGCGAGCGTGGAGACGACACAGGCCGCCGCGAACAGCACGGTGGCGAGCAGCACCTGCCAGAACTGCGGGTCCCCGAACAGCTCGGCGTAGTTCCCGAACCCCTGGAACGTGGTCGGTTCCCCGCCGCTGACCTGTGCCTGGGTGTACTCGAAGAACGAGATCAGGCCGAGTTGATAGATGGGGTAGACGAGCAGCCCGCCGAGCACGACGAGCGCGGGCGCGAGATACAGCCAGGGCGTCCAGCCGCCGGAGGCGCCGACGGATCTGCCGGGCGCGGCCCGTCGCGACCCCGGTCGCCCGCTCCGCGCCCCGCCGGCGACCTTGCCCGAAAGCCGGCGCGGCGAACCGCCGCCCTCCTCTGCGCGGGCCTCGCGGGAACGATCCCCGACCGACCCGACCGACCCGGCCGGACCGCCGGGCGCTGCGGCGACGCTCGTGGAAGCGGGCGCGGCATGGCCGCCGGGCAGGTCACGCGCGGCTCCCGCCGTGACCTTCCCGACAGGACCGCCCGCCGCCCCGGCAGTTCCCGCCAAGCCGGCACCAGGCGAATCGACCCCGGCGGTGTCGGTCCCGGCCAGGCCGGCTTCCGCCGATTCCGTACGGTCGTCCATCCGGGTCACCCGGCGGAGCCGAACGCGGCGTTCATCTTCTTCGCGGCGGCCTCGGAGGCGGCGGGCACGTCCTTCTTGCCGGCGATGACCTCCTGGAACATCGTCGGCAGGACGAGCGAGGAGTCGATCTGGGCCCAGGCGGGTGAGGCGGGGACGAACTTGGTGCCGGCCGAGAGGGTCTGGACGAAGGGCTTCACGAACGGCTCCTCGGTCGCGACCTGCTGCCGTACGTCCGTGAAGGTCGGCAGGAAGCCCATCGCGCCGAAGAGCTCGGTCTGTGTCTTCTTCGAGGCCAGCTGTTCCATCAGCTCGACGGCGAGGGTGCGGTGCGAGGTGCTCTTCAGGACGCCGATGTTGTTGCCGCCGGCGAAGGCGGGCGCGATCGAGCCGGACTTCACACCCGGCAGCGGGACGACGGCGTACTTGCCCTTGACCTTCCCGGCCTCGACGGCGGCGTGGCTGAAGTCGCCGCCGATCGCCATCCCGGCCTTCCCGGCGGCGAAGGCGGAGACCGTGTCGTTGCCGCCCATGCCCGCGCACTTGGCGGCCGGACAGTTGTCGTCGCCGAAGAGGGACGTGTACGCCTTGATGCCCTTCCGGGCCTCCGGGCTGTCGATGCCGGAGGCGTAGGAACCGCCCTTGCCGTTGGCGAGTTCACCGCCGTTGGCCCAGACGAACGGCATCGCGCCATAGGTGTAGGCGCCGCCGACGACGAGCCCGTAGAGGTCGGGCTTCGCGGCGCGGATCGCCCGGGCGGTGGAGGCCAGTTCGTCCATCGTCTTCGGGGGCTTCAGGCCCAGTTCCTCGAAGACGTCCGTGCGGTAGTAGAGGGCGCGGACGCCGACGTAGAACGGGGCGCCGTACATCTTGCCGTCCACCGTCACCGACTGCTTCGCGGTCGGGTCGGTGTCCTTCGCCTCGCTCCAGTCGCCGAAGTCCTTCGTGACGTCGAGGAGTCCGCCGTCCTTCACATAGCCGGCCGTGTCGGTGTTGCCGTACTCCATGACGTCGGGAGCGGAGGCGGGGTCGTTGAAGGCGGCCTTGACGCGCTGGGCGCGGGTCTCGATCGGGATGTACTCGACCTTGACCTCGGTGCCCTTGTGGGCCTTCTCGAAGTCGGCGACGACCGAGTCGACGACCTTCTCCTTGGGGGTGTTGCCGACCTCCTGGAAGAGCCAGACACGCAGCGAGCCGGTCTTCTCGTCCTTGTCGGAGGAGGAGTTACCGGAGGTCTGGGGCGCGCAGGCGGTGGCCAGCAGGGCGGCGAGCGCCGTGAGCCCGGCAAAACGGACGGACAGCTTCATGAAGTGCTCCTCCGAGGGAGTGTTGCAACATGCGCAATGAAGGTTTCGCTGTGCACAACACATCGGAGGCTAGGGACTGCATGAACACGACCACAAGAGGTCTCAACCACTCTGTGACCGGCTGAAGCGTCCCGCGCAACGCCCGGACAGCACAAAAGCCTCCAGGGCGCGCAAAACGCACCCTGGAGGCCTCAGGTCACACGGGCCGGGCGCCGACTACTTGTCGCCCTTGCCCTTGTCGTCGTCGCCGGAGCCCATGGACTCGTAGATCTCCTTGCACATGGGACACACGGGGTACTTCTTCGGGTCGCGGCCCGGCACCCACACCTTGCCGCACAGCGCCACGACGGGGGTGCCGTCGAGGGCGCTCGCCATGATCTTGTCCTTCTGGACGTAATGGGCGAAGCGCTCGTGGTCACCGTCACCGTGCGAGGTCTGCGGCGTCGGCTCTACGAGGGTCCCCGTACCAGTCCCGCGCTCGGGCTCGAGAGTGCTCATAGGCCCCAGGGTACTGAAGCTCACACGCATCAGTTGAGCGAAGGGTCGTCCGGATACGTCGCCACCATCGCCAGCTCGCCCCGCTGGCGGCGCAGGACCTCGCGCCAGAGCCGCTCGGGACACGGGGACGAGACATCGCCGGGCTCCGACTCCACGACGTACCAGGCGCCGTCCACCAGCTCGTCCTCCAGCTGGCCCGGGCCCCAGCCGGCGTATCCGGCGAAGATCCGCAGGGAGCCGAGGGCGGAGGCCAGCAGCTGCGGCGGGGCCTCCAGATCGACCAGGCCGATCGCGCCGTGCACCCGGCGCCAGCCCAGCGGGCCGGCCTCCCCGGACGCGCCGCCGGGGACGACCGCGACCCCGAGGGCCGAGTCCAGCGAGACCGGACCGCCCTGGAAGACGACGCCGGGCTCGCCGGCTAGGTCGCCCCAGCCCTCCAGGATGTCGTTCACATCCACCGGGGTGGGACGGTTGAGGACGACACCGAGGGAGCCCTCCTCGTCGTGGTCGAGGAGCAGCACCACCGCGCGGTCGAAGTTCGGGTCCGCCAGGGCGGGGGTGGCCACGAGCAACCGCCCTGTGAGCGAGGACACCTCGGTCATGGCAGACATGATCCCGCATCTTCCCTCCGCGTGGGGAGGCAATGGGGGGACGCGAGGGCATGCAGCTCAGGGCACACGGGTGCGTCGTGCGCGCACGAAAGTGACCGTGACCCCATGTGCCCGGCACGGAACCGTTCGTGTTGTGACAGAGCTATGACGTGTCTGGGTCTGACTCAGGCTTACAGAAGGGGGGTGGTGGGCGATTACCCTTTCCCTTCTGGCCCCTGCCCGACTCCACGGAACGCGAGATTCATGACCGTCAACGGCACTGAAGACGTACTGCTTGTCCACGGCGGGACCCCGCTGGAGGGCGAGATCCGTGTCCGCGGTGCGAAGAACCTCGTACCGAAGGCCATGGTGGCGGCGCTGCTGGGCAGCGCTCCGAGCCGGCTGCGCAATGTTCCGGACATCCGTGACGTACGGGTTGTGCGGGGTCTGCTGCAGCTGCACGGTGTGACGGTCCGTCCGGGGGACGAGCCCGGCGAACTGGTGATGGACCCGACGCGCGTGGAGAGCGCGAACGTCGCTGACATCGATGCCCACGCCGGTTCGAGCCGTATCCCGATCCTGTTCTGCGGTCCGCTGCTGCACCGCCTCGGCCACGCCTTCATTCCCGGCCTCGGCGGCTGTGACATCGGCGGCCGGCCCATCGACTTCCACTTCGACGTGCTGCGGCAGTTCGGCGCGCGCATCGAGAAGCGGGACGACGGGCAGTACCTGGAGGCGCCGCAGCGGCTGCGCGGTACGAAGATCCGCCTGCCGTACCCGTCCGTCGGCGCGACCGAGCAGGTGCTGCTGACGGCGGTCCTCGCGGAGGGCGTCACGGAGCTGTCCAACGCGGCCGTCGAGCCGGAGATCGAGGACCTGATCTGCGTTCTGCAGAAAATGGGCGCGATCATCGCGATGGACACCGACCGGACGATCCGCATCACCGGTGTGGACAAGCTCGGCGGCTACACCCACCACGCCCTGTCGGACCGGCTGGAGGCCGCGTCCTGGGCGTCGGCGGCGCTGGCGACCGAGGGCAACGTCTACGTCCGCGGCGCGCAGCAGCGCTCGATGATGACGTTCCTGAACACCTTCCGGAAGGTGGGCGGGGCCTTCGAGATCGACGACGAGGGCATCCGCTTCTGGCACCCCGGCGGGCAGCTCAAGTCCATCGCGCTGGAGACGGACGTCCACCCCGGCTTCCAGACCGACTGGCAGCAGCCGCTGGTGGTGGCCCTGACGCAGGCGACGGGCCTGTCCATCGTCCACGAGACGGTCTACGAGTCCCGCCTCGGCTTCACCTCCGCCCTGAACCAGATGGGCGCGCACATCCAGCTCTACCGCGAGTGCCTGGGCGGCTCCGACTGCCGCTTCGGCCAGCGCAACTTCCTCCACTCGGCCGTCGTCTCGGGCCCGACCAAGCTCCAGGGCGCGGACCTGGTCATCCCCGACCTCCGCGGCGGCTTCTCGTACCTCATCGCGGCCCTCGCCGCCCAGGGCACGTCCCGTGTCCACGGCATCGGCCTCATCAACCGCGGCTACGAGAACTTCATGGAGAAGCTCATGGAGCTGGGCGCGAAGGTCGAACTGCCGGGCAAGGCCCTGGGCTGACCCCACACGGGCCCGACGCCCGTACGACCAGACGCCCGGGGGCATCACCCCGGGCGTCAGTCGTACGGCTGGGGGTCCGGGGGTCGTCCCCCGGGCAAGCACAGCATGGAGAAGCTCATGGAGCTGGGCGCGAAGGTCGAACTGCCGGGCAAGGCCCTGGGCTGACCCCACACGGGCCCGACGCCCGCCCGAACCGACGCCCGGGGCATGACCCCGGGCGTCGGTCGTACCCCGGGCGAGCGCAGCCGTAGAGCGCGCGCAGTGATGCCAAAGGGGCGGCCACCCGGATCGGG
>NZ_JBHUTX010000035.1:0-78945 GCF_042671245.1 Streptomyces sp. NPDC057099 | reverse complement strand
GACAGGTTCACGGAGGGGTGCGTGAACCGTCTGCGGGCGGGCCCCGTAGACGCCTTCGGGTGCTCGGCTACGCGACTCCGCCGCTGTGCCGCCCCCTCCCCCGCTTTCGACCGTCCCGGCTCCGCCGCCGGGGTCCCGACAAGGAGTCAGAAGATGATCTGGTACGTCCTGGCCGTGGTGCTGGGGCTGGCGCTGATCGGAGCGGTGGCCGCGCTGGTCGTCACCGAGCGACAGCCGCGCCCGCCGAAGCCCGTCGCCCCCCCGGCCGCCGTCGAGGGGCGGGAGGCCCTGGACGTGGTCGACGCGGGCCTGCGCCGGCTGACGGGCGAGTGCCTGCGCTCGGGCCGGTCGCTGCCCGACATGTACGCCGTCGTCTACTCCGAGGAGCGGCTCGGACTGCTGCTGGCCGGCGCGGAGGAGGACGCCCCGGCGCCCTGGACCGCCGAGGCGGACGGCGAACGCTGGACGGTCACGGCCGACGCCCTGCACCGCCCCGGCCCGGAGGGCGAACCGGCCCTGCCGTACGCGCTGACGGTGACGGTGGGGCTGGACGGCTCCGACCGGGTGCTGGTCGACCTCTCCCGGGCGTCGGGGCCCGTCTCCGTGGCGGGACCCGACGAGGAGGTGCGCAGTCTGGCGCGGGCCGTCGTCACCGAGGCGCTCTCCGGCCCGGTGGGGGCTCTCGCCGAGGTCACCCTGGTGGGATCCGTGGCCGGCGAGGGACTCGTCGCCGACGACGTGCCGCAGGCCTCGCGTCTGCACACCGCGGCCAGCCTGGAGGAGGCGTTCGCCGTGGCGGCCTCGGCGGGCCCGGCACAGCCGGAGTCCGGATCGCCCGACGTCACCCAGATCTTCCGGCTGATCGAGGGCAGCAGCCGGATCGCCGTCCAGGGCGAGGCGCCGCACCTGTTCGTCGTGGACGCCTCACAGCTCCCGCGACGGGAGGGCGCGTTGGACGGCCTGCGGCGCGGGGACGCGCTGCTGGTGCTCGGCGACGCGCCCTCGGGGTGGCGCTGGCGGGCCGGCGCGGGCGGATCGCTCGACACCGGCCCGCTCGGCCTGGAGATCACCCGGCACGCGGGGCGTCTCGCCGAGGCTCACCCGGCGTCGCGGTAGCGGCCGTCCGTGTACAGCCCTCGGCTGTACAGCGCCTCCCGCAGGGCGCGGGAGGCGTAGAACGTCCGCGACTTGACCGTGCCCGGCGGCACGCCGAGGACCCGGGCCGTCTGGTTGACGCTGCGCCCCAGGTAGTGCACGTGCATCAGAACCTCGCGCTGCGGCGGCCGCAGGTCCCACATCGCCTCCAGGAGCACCTGGGAGGTGAGCATGTGGTCCACGTCGTCGGACACCTGCGGGTGGGCGAGTTCCGGGTCGCCGTTCTCCGCCGGTCTGGCCTGGCGGGCCCGGAGATCGTCGATGACGAGGTTGCGCAGCACGGTGAACAGCCACGGCCGCGCCGCGTCCGTGGTCGGGTCCAGCTCCCCGGCGTGGCGCCAGGCGCGGATCGCGACCTCCTGGAGGACATCCTCGGCACGGTGCCAGTCGCCCTGCAGACGCCGTGCGGCGAACTGCAGCAACGCGCGGCCGTGGAACCGGTAGAAGGCTCTGAGGAACTCCTCGGGGAGGAGTTCCTCGGTGGGGGGACGGGTGTTTCGGTCTTCGGTCGAGGTCTCGGTGGAAGTGCTGGCCGACAAAGGCCTTTTCCTCTCCTGTCGCCTGTGGGGGTGGCGACGGTGAACGCGCCCCGGTACCGCCGTCGTTCCGGCGGCCGGGGCGCGTCAGTGCGGTGCGCGGGTGTCAGTCCGGTTCGCGGGCGGAAAGCGAGGCCACCTCACCGGGCGTCAGTTCCCGGTCGTAGACGTGCACGTCGGAGATGTCGCCCTTCCAGTGGTCGGCCGCGTTCCCCCCGAGCTTGCCGCGTCCGATCACGATGTCGCCGGTGGGCGTCTCCTTGCTGGAGGCCTCTCTGCTTCCCGCGAGTCTGCCGTCCACGTAGACCCGCAGGCGGTGACCCTTCTGGCTGTACGTGCCGGTGAGGTGGTACCAGCGGTCGGCCTGCGGCCGCTCGGCCTTCTCCGCGACGGTACGGGCGCCGGGGAAGCTGAATGCGAAGTTCTCGTCCTGGCCGGAGTACTGGAGGAAGAACGTGCTGATCCCGTAGCCGTCCTGGGAGACGGCGGTCTGGAAGCCTTCCGCCGAGGTGAGCCGCACGCGTGCGGCGACCGAGTAGTCCGCCACGGTGGTGTCGACCGGGGAGTCGGCGTCCACGTAGCCCTTGCCGTCCAGCCGCAGGGCGCCGCCCTCGGGACCGTCGTCGGTCCACTCCACGTCGCCGCTGACGACGGCGTCGTGCTCACCGGCCTTCGCGGTGCCGGACCGGTGGAGGGGCCACCACCCGGCACCGCGCAGCGACTCGGCGCTCGTGCCCTTCGAGGCGCTCGTCCCCTTCGAGGCCTGTTGTTCCCCGGACTCCCCGGATTCCTGACCGCGCACCAGTTGGGTGACGACGAAGGCCAGGGCGACGGCCAGTACGGCGATCGTGGTGATGAGCGACCATCTGCGCGTCATGATGCGCCCCGGGCCATGCGGCGGAGGAATGTCACTGATGATCAAGTGTCCGTTCCGGAAGTAGTTTTACGTACCACCGAAGTGTGACAGGCCGATGTGAACACATATGTGGGCGCTCTTGAATGTCCTGTGTGCGCCGTGACATGCGACAACACCCCGGACGGGCTACGGCAGGCGCCACTCCACCGGCGCGCTCCCCTGGCGCGCCAGCAGGTCGTTGGCCCGGCTGAACGGGCGCGATCCGAAGAAGCCGCGGTCCGCCGACATCGGTGAGGGATGGGCGGATTCGATCGCCGGCAGATCTCCGAGCAGCGGCCGCAGATTGCGGGCGTCCCGGCCCCACAGGATCGACACCAGCGGCTTGCCGCGCCCCACCAGGGCCCGGATGGCCTGCTCGGTGACCTCTTCCCAGCCCTGGCCCCGGTGGGCGCCGGGCTTGCGCGGGGCGGTGGTGAGCGCCCTGTTGAGCAGCAGCACCCCCTGCTCCGACCACGGCGTCAGATCACCGTTGGACGGCCGGGGCAGGCCCAGGTCCGTGTTCAGCTCCCGGAAGATGTTCTCCAGACTGCCCGGCAGCGAACGCACCTCGGGCGCCACCGCGAAGCTCAGCCCGATGGCCATCCCCGGCGTGGGATAGGGATCCTGACCGACGATGAGGACGCGGACGTCGTCGAACGGCTGCTGGAAGGCCCGCAGGACATTCGCCCCGGCCGGGAGGTAGGTCCGGCCGGCCGCTATCTCGGCCCGCAGGAAGTCCCCCATCGCGGCGATACGTTCGGACACAGGTTCCAGAGCCTTCGCCCAGCCTGCTTCGACAAGTTCATGCAAGGGTCGTGGTGCCACAGCGCGTCACCCTACTGGCACACAACCGGTCCCCGCACAAACGCGGAAGCCCTCACCCTCGGACGCCGCCCTCGGACGCCGACCCCGGGGCTACTCTCCTTCCGAGAAGGAGGGGGATCCCGTTGCGTCCAGTGACCGTGACCGGGGCGTCGGAAGACTCCGGGTTCCTCGCCGTGGACTCCGGGGGGTCCGGACTCAGGGCGGTGGTGGGAACCGCCGCGCGCGGGCCGCTGGCCCGGCGGGAGTCGGCGGAGCCGGTCCGCACGGGCGACCGGGGCATCGACCCCGCACACTTCATGGCGCTGCTCATGCCCTTGGCGCGTGCGTTGACCGCGGAGGCCGGGCCGGTACGGCTGACCGCCGTCGCCGTCGGCGCCGCCGGGCTCGCCTCCCTGGGTGACGCGCTGCGCGCAGAACTGCCGGATGCCCTGACCCGGGAGCTGGGCGTACGGAGGGTCGCACTGGCCGCCGACGCCGTGACCGCGTACGTGGGCGCCCTCGGGCCACGTCCCGGCGCCGTGATCGCCGGCGGTACGGGTCTGATCGCGATCGGCACCGACCTGACCCGCTGGCATCGCGCTGACGGCTGGGGGCATCTGCTCGGCGACTGCGGAGGCGGTGCCTGGATCGGGCGGGCCGGTCTGGAGGCCGCGCTGCGCGCCCATGACGGACGCGAGGGCGGCTCGGCCCGGTTGCTGGCGAGCGCCGAGGAACTGTTCGGGCCCATGGCCGGGCTACCCGGCCGGTTGTACCCGCGGCCGGACCGGCCCGCCGTCCTCGCCTCCTTCGCACCCCGGGTGGCCGCCAGCGCGGAGGGGGACCCCGTCGCGGCGGACATCCTGCGCCAGGCAGCGCGGCACATGGCCGACTCCGCGGCAGCCGTGTGCCCCTCCGGCGGCGAGCCCCGCGTCGCCGTCACCGGCGGCCTCTTCAAGCTGGGCGACCCGCTCCTCGGGCCGGTGGACGAGGAACTCGCACAGCGCCTCCCGCACGCGCGGCGGGTGCCGGCCGAGGGCGACCCGTTGCACGGCTCCGTGCGCCTGGCGGCCGAGCTGAGCACCGGGTCCCTCACACTGCCGGGTGACGAGACGATGCTGTCCGTGACGACCCGGTCGGGTGAATAAGTCGGGTGAATAATCCGACCCGCATGATCCGTACGTAACTCAATCCGTACGTAACTCATCAGACAAAACCGGACGTATACCGCTCACCTGCACCCTCCCCGAACAGGAGAGCCCAGGAAACCAGTAACATGCGGCGCCATGAGTTCCCCCACTGGACCCGAGTCCGGCCTGCCAGTACGAATGCCGCGACCCCGCCAGCCGGGACGGCACCGCCGCCCCGAGCCGCTGGTGGCTCCCGAGGGCGCGCCCGCGCTCGTCCTCGCCGTGCCGGGCACGCCCAGTAGCGCCACGCGCAGCCTCGCCGAGGAGGTCGTGAGCATCGCCCGCTCCGAGCTGCCCGGCCTCGACGCCCGCATCGGGTACCTCGAAGGGGACAACGCGGAGTTCTTCACACTCCAGGCCGTGCTCGCGCACGCCGCCGAGGAGCGCACCGCCCGCTTCGAGCAGGCGCGTGCCGCCGGCATGGACGTCAGGGAGCCCGACGGGCCCGTCGCCGTCGTCGTGCCGCTGCTCGCCGGCCCGGACAGCGCGCTGCTGCGCCGGATCCGCCAGGCCGTCATGGAGAGCCACATCGCCGCGGAGCTGACCGATGTCCTCGGTCCGCACCCGCTGCTCGCCGAGGCGCTGCACGTACGGCTCTCCGAGGCCGGTCTGGCCCGCGCGGACCGTGCGCGTCTGTTCACCGTGGCGACCGCCGCCGACGGCATCGTCCTGGCCTCCGTGGGCGGTGACGAGGCCGTGCAGGCCGCCGGGATCACCGGCATGCTGCTGGCCGCGCGCCTGGCGGTGCCGGTGATGGCGGCGGCTCTGGACCAGGAGGGCTCCATCGCCTCCGTCGCCGAGCAGCTCCGCTCCTCGGGCTCGCAGCAGCTGGCCCTCGCGCCGTATCTGATCGGCCCGGAGATCGAGCCGGGTCTGGTCGAGGAGGCGGCCAAGGAAGCGGGATGCTCCGCCGCGGAGTCGCTCGGGCCGTACCCGGCGATCGGGAAGCTGGCATTGGCGAAGTACACGACGGCGTTGGGCATCACGCCGCAGCAGGTTCAGCAGACGCCGGTTCGCTGACGCGCCCTGGGGGATGTCGGTCGGGCGCGGGTGCGCTGTGGCTTGTCGCGCAGCTTCCCGCGCCCCTCTGGGGTCAGCCGATGACCACGCATGATGCCGCCGCCACCCTGATAGCCCCCTCTCGCCTCGGGATGCCCGTGCGCGGGTCTGCGGTGAACCAGGTCACATCACCGGAGCGTTCGTTGGCCACGTACAGGAGGCCTTCGGACGCGGTCAGGGCGCGTGGCCAGTGGCCGCCGCAGGGGACCGTGGTGAGCAGGTACAGCTCCTCCCCCACGACGGCGAACACGGACAGGACGTCCTCACCGCGGGTGGCGGTCCATACGAAGCGGCCGTCGGGTGAGGTGACGATCCCCGAGGGGTAGGCGTCGCGTGCCGGTGCGCCCGGCAGGACCGGGGTCTCGGTCAGCGGTGTCAGCACGCCTTCCGCCGCGTCCCAGCGGCAGACCGTGACGGACGGGCTGAGTTCGTTGACGACGTACGCGTACGAGCCGTCCGGATGGAAGGCCAGGTGACGCGGCCCCGAGCCGGGCCGCAGGGCGATCTCCCGGTGCAGGGCGGGGGTGCCGTCGATCAGCGTGCACACCCGCACCGAGTCGGTTCCCAGGTCGACGCTGACGGCCCAGCGCCCGCTGGGGTCGGGCTGCACCTGGTGGGCGTGCGGCCTCTGCTGGCGCGGGGTGTGCGGGCCTGCGCCGGTGTGCCGGAGCACGCCGGAGGCGGACCGCGCGAGAGTGCCGTCGGAGCGGAGGGGGACGGCGGTGACACTGCCCGAGCCGTAGTCGGCGGTCAGGACGTGTCCGGCGTACAGGCTCAGGTGGGTCGGCCCGCCGGCGTCGAGCGGCACGGGCGGTCCGGCCGGCTCGGGCTTGTCCCCGGTCACGCGGTACGCGGCCACCGCGCCCGCGGCCGTCTCGCTGACCGCGTAGAGGGTCTCCCCGTCGGACGAGAGGGCGAGGCAGGCCGGATCGGGGACGGCGTTCACGCTGCTCAGGAAGGTCAGCGCGCCGCTGTCGGCATCGATCTCCGCCGTGACGATCCCGGGGCCGCCTGCCGCCGTGAACGACCCGATGAACGCCCGCCGCCTGCTGCCGTCCGCCATCGCTGTGCCCTTTCGTCCCTGAGCCGTCCGGAATGACCGCGCGGTCGATCATGCGCGGTCTAGACCAAAGGGTCAAGGGGGTGTGGCGGCTCGCAGCTCGGCGCCGACCCGTCGCTCAGGCACCCACCAGCGGGGAGCCCGACGGCGTCCGCAGCGGCCGGGCCAGCTCCGCGAGGGCCCGTTCCAGGCCGTGCAGGTGCGCCAGGACCGGTTCCGTCGCGGACGCTCCGTCCGTCTGGACCAGGACCTCGCCGCCCTCGGTGAGCGCCTGGACCGCGGCTTCCACGCGCCGGGCGGCGGTGGCCAGGCGGGCGTCGTGGGAGGCCTCCGGGTCGGCGGCGACGGCGACCAGGCCGCGGACCTCCCGGGCGCAGTCGTCGAGGAGGGCGAGCACGTGGCGGGCCCGCCGCTTGCGGCCCAGCATCGGGTTCAGTGGGTGCACCAGCGGCGCGACCGAGAGCCGTACCCGGGCGAGCAGCTGCTCCAGCTCGGCCACCCGCGGGGCCGGGTCGGCGTCCGCGGCGCCCGCCATCCGGCGGGCCGTCTCGACCGTGGCCGCGTGGACGCAGAGCAGTGCCCGCTGGATCCAGGCATCGTTCGTGGCGTGCGTGGTGACCGGCAGGACCAGGGCCACGGCCAGCGCGGCACACAGCGCGCCCACACCGGTCTCCGCGAGACGGAGCTCGAGCAGGCTGGGGTCCAGCACGCCCAGCAGGCCGTAGAGCAAGCTGACCATGACCGTCACCGCCAGCATCATCCACGAATACGAGACTGCGGCGGTGTAGAAGATGCCGAAGACGCAGACCGCGACCAGGGCGGCCGTCGGCGCGAGCGCGCCTTGCAGCGGGATGGCGACCAGCAGGCCGACGGCGATGCCGATCACGGTTCCGACGACCCGGCGGAAGCCGCGGACCAGGGTCTCGCCGCGCGAAGCCGTGTTGACGAAGATCCACCAGACAGTGCCGACGGCCCAGTACCAGCGCTCTTCGGAGAGCAGCTGCCCGACCAGAAGGGCGAGAGCCGAAGCGGCGGTGACCTGGAAGGCCTGCCGGGTGGTGGGCCGCGCCAAACCGCTGCCGGGCAGGGCCGGCGGGGCCGCCGCGGGCGGGGTGTGACGCTCGATGGGCCAGAGCACGAAGCGCGTGGCGCCGGCCGTGAAGAGGGCCAGGCCCACGGCGGTGTACAGCTCGGGCAGCTGAGCGGGAACCGCGTGCAGGAACTGTGTGATGAAGAAGCTCATGAACGCGAAGATCCCGAGCGCGTGACCCCGCGGGCCCCAGCGGCGGGCGTAGACCCCGCAGAAGACGACGGCCAGGAACGCGGCGTCACGGGCCGGGGTGATGCCGTGCAGTGTGGTGGCGAGCGCCAGCACGGGGAATCCCACGACGGGAAGCAGGGCGGTGGTGATCCGCTGGTCACGCACGGTCGCATCGGTGACCGTGAAGAGGGCGAGCAATGCCGCGAGCCCCGCGGTGATCGACGCGGTGAGCGACAGCCCGCAGAGTTCGGAAACGGCGACGGCGGCGGCGATACCGATGACAGCCCGGGTCGCGTTCCGCAGCCTCAAGCGCCCCGGGTCCGGAGCCACGAACATCCTCTTCACGGCGGTGCGCCGCCCCCCTTGCGGTGGTACGCGCCCTCCCCACGGTCGTCCAGGGTGGCGGACAACGAGCAGGCAGGACGAAGGCACCGCGGTCCGGACCCGGCCTCGTCGCCGTCCGGCGCTACGCGGCGCCGCAAGTACATGGATACGACATAGATAAGCACCCCGGGCCCATTGGCTCAACTGTCGCGCCGTTGACTGTGCCAATGGCACAGCTGATCAGCCTTGCTGTCGACCGATGGAAGACCAATGGATCAGGCTTCACCGAGGCTGCGCCTTCTCCCGACCCTCTACGAGCCGAGCTTCTGGCGCACGTCCAGGTAGCAGCGCAGCCGTACGCCGGGCTCGCCGGGCACCCGGGGCGTACCGTCCGCGGGCGCGGTCGCCCACCGCCCGGCGAGCAGTCTTGGACGGCGAGCGCAGCTTGGTCGTCGCATGCCGACGTCGACGACGGCCAAGCCCGGCTGCGCCCCGTGCGCTTCGCTGATCGGCTTCATGCCCGGCACTGGCGCCACACCAGGTCACCGTTATGGCGGCGGCCCCAGGAGACACGGGCTCGTCGACATTCCGTGAGCGCTTTACCTGACCCTCTTCACTTACCGTGACTGTTCACGGATTGACGCTCCGCGCGGCGCTTCCCAGGCTGGTAGGCGGGGCTGGTGGAAGGGGCCCCGGTCGTGAGTGGTGGGCAGAGCGGACTTCCTTGGCTGCTGACGGCAGCGGAGACGGCGGCGCCGGTGGACGCCGTCGACGTGGTCGCGGAGGACCTGCGGCGGCGTTTCAAGGCCACGAAGGTCTCTTTCCTCATCGTGGACCTGACGGGGAAGGCGGTGGCGCGACTGTCCACCGTCCCTGCGGGGGGTGGGCGGGAGGCGGAGCGGATCCCCTTGGCCGGCAGCGTCTACGAGCAGGTGATCCGTACCCAGCGTCTGTACCAGGAGGCGACCGGCCAGGGGCAGCGGGTGATCATGCCGGTGACCAACCGGGGGGATGCGATCGGGCTGCTGGAACTGCTCCTGCCGGCCGACCCCGGCGAGGACGTCCTTGCCGCGGTCGGGGAGGCCGCCCACATCCTGGCCTACATCGTGATCGCCAACGGGCGCTTCACCGACCTCTACACCTGGGGCAAACGCTCCAGGCCCCCCACCCTGGCAGCGGAGATCCAGTACCAGCTGCTGCCCCCGTCACTGTCGTGCGAGGCCGCGCAGTTCACGCTGAGCGGCAGCCTGGAGCCCTCCGAAGACCTCAGCGGCGACACCTTCGACTACAGCCTGGACCGCGACACCCTGCACGTGTCGGTGACCGACCCCATGGGCCACGACATCGATGCGGCCCTGGCCGCCACGGTCCTGGTGGGCGCCCTGCGCGGCGCGCGGCGCGCGGGAGTCGGCCTGACCGAGCAGGCCCACCGGGCCGACCAGGCGCTGATCGACCACAGCCGTGGTCATGCCACCGGGCAGCTGCTGCGGATCAATCTCCACACCGGGCAGGCCCAGCTCGTCAACGCCGGTCACCCCTGGCCCTGGCGTCTGCGCGAGGGGTCTGTGGAGGTGATCACCTGCAAAGTGGACCACCCCTTCGGGCTGTCCGTGCTCGTGCCCCGCCCCTACCGCGCTCAGGACCTGGATCTGCGCCCCGGTGATCGACTGCTCATGTTCACCGACGGCATGCTCGAACGCCATGGGGAGCAGGTCGACCTGCCCGCCCTGCTGGAACACACCCGGGATCTGCACCCGCGGGAGACAGCACTGGCACTGACGTCCGCAGTCCGGGATGCGGCCGGCGGCCGGCTCGAAGACGATGCCACCGTGATGTGCCTGGACTGGCACGGCCCCCAGGAGACCCACCGGCACGTCAGCTCCGGCGCGGACACCCGGCAGGCCTCAGCCGCCCGCACGAAACACCAGCCGTGACCGGGGCGCTCCCCCGGACGGCATGGCCCGGGAGCTACTCGAACGCGCCATCACCAGGTGTATCGCCAGATGCGCCCCGCGGGAGTCTTGCCGCAGGTTGGCACGACCTACGCCGAGGTCACAGCGTGATCGTGGCCGTTGACGAGCGACGTCGTCGGGTTCGCAGAGGGAAAATTCCCCTGTGGCCGGAGAGCCGCATCATGAGTATGGGGACATCCAACCGGTTGTGCGAAACGGCATTTTCTGCCCTCGTCCAGGGGCCGATACGGTCCGAATTCATGGAGCAGATTTTCCCGACGGCCGAGAAAGCCACGGCTGCCTTGCGTGCCGGTGAAGTGTCCTCGGCAGAACTGACCGACGAGGCGATCGCCCGTATCGAGCGGGACGACAAGGCGATCAACGCGATCTGTGTGCCGGACTTCGACCGGGCACGGGCCGCCGCGCGCCGCGCCGACCAGGCGCGCGCCCACGGTGAGGACAGACCGCTGCTCGGCATTCCGGTGACGGTCAAAGAGTCCTACAACATCGCTGGCATGCCCACGACTTGGGGCATGCCGCAGTACCGGGACCATGTGCCGGCCGAGGACGCGGTACAGGTGTCGCGGCTCAAGGCCGCGGGCGCGGTGGTGCTCGGCAAGACCAATGTGCCCTTGGGGCTGCAAGACATCCAGAGCTTCAACGAGATCCACGGCACCACCAACAATCCGTGGGATCACGATCGCACGCCGGGCGGATCCTCCGGCGGATCAGCGGCGGCCCTGGCGTCCGGATTCTGCGCGCTGTCCATCGGTTCCGACCTCGCCGGTTCGCTGCGCACCCCCGCGCATTTCTGCGGCATCTACGCGCACAAGCCGACACTCGGACTGGCGGCAACCCGCGGTATGGTCGCGCCGCTGACCCCGCCATTGCCGGTCGACCTCGACCTCGCCGTCGTCGGTCCGATGGCGCGCAGTGCCCGCGACCTCACGCTCCTGCTCGACGTCATGGCCGGACCGGACCCGCTGACGCTCGGTGTGGCGCACGACTTGACGCTGCCGCCCGCGCGCCATGAGCGGCTCCGCGACTTCCGGGTCCTGGTCGTCGACGAGCATCCGCTCATTCCGACCGGGTCCGCTGTGCGGGCGGGCGTGAACCGGGTGGCCGACGCCCTTGTCGAAGGCGGCGCCCGCGTGGAACGGCACAGTCCGCTGCTGCCCGATCTGACCGAAGCCGCGACGCTCTACACGCAGTTGCTGTTCTCGAGCTCCGTTGCGCGTTTTCCCGTCGACTCCTACGAGCAGTTGCGGACGCGCGCCGCCGGACTGAGCGCAGACGACCAGAGTCTCGACGCGGCGCGGCTGCGCGCCATGGTGTTCAGCCACCGTGACTGGATGGAGGTGAACAACCGTCGCGAGCTCCACCGCCATGGCTGGCGGCAGCTCTTCGCGGAGTTCGACGCCGTGGTGTGTCCCATCACGCCCACTCCCGCGTTCCCGCACGACCACAACCCCAATCCGCTGGAACGCCGGATCGACATCGACGGCGTCGAGTTCCCGTACTTCGACCAGCTCGTCTGGGCCGGTGTGGCCACCATGCCCGGCCTGCCCGCCACCGCCATACCCGCGGGCCGGTCCCCCGAGGGCCTGCCGGTGGGAGTGCAGCTCATCGGCCCGATGTTCGAGGACCGCACCCCACTTCGGCTGGCCGAACTGCTCGAGCACGAGATCGGCGGCTTCCAGGCGCCGAAGCCGAACTCGATCTGCCCCCATGGGGGCAGGCCCATCGGCACGGGTCGCCCGCCCGAGACCCGGTGCTCGACATCGCCTACCGTTCAGCGCCCCGGGTGCAGGCCCAGCCACCCCGGGGAGGGCGCGCCCGTCACCTCTCCGACGTAGAGCGTGAGCTGTTGACGGAACCGCTCGACGAGTGCGCGGTCGGCCATGAAGCGTTCGAATCCGTCGAGGTGGGCGTTCCGGTACTCCCAGATGGGACGGTAGCCCCTGTGAGGCTGGACGTCCGTGCGTACCGACCACATGTAGAAGCATGAGCACCTTCCGGGCCATGGGCGCACTCCTCGCCCGCCGGGCGTTCATGGGCTACGTCCTCGTCCTCTCCCTCGTCTCGGCCGCGCTGTTCACCTACATCAGTGGCTCCAGCTTCGTCCTCGAGAATCTGCACGGGGTCTCCTCGACGATGTACTCGCTGATCTTCGCCACCAACGCGGTCGGCATGCTCATCAGCGGCTCGGTCTTCTCCCGGTTGGTCCAGCGGGGTGTACGACTGAACACGCTGCTCATGGCGGGCGTCTGCGTGGCGGCGCTCGGCGCCTTGGCCCAGGTGCTCCTCGTGGTCACCATCGGCGAGACCCTGGGGGGTACCTGGGCCACGCTGTTCGTCACCGTCGGCGGAATCGGCCTCGTCTTCCCGGCGGTCATGAGCATCGGCCAGACCCTCGGCCGTGGGGCGCCAGGCGCGGCCTCCGCCGTGCTGGGCGGCCTGCAGTTCCTCTGCGGCGCTCTGGCCTTCCCCTTGGTCGGCCTGTTCGGGGAGGACAGCTCCCTGCCGATGGCCCTCATCATGCTGATCGCCATGGCGGCGGCGGGTGTTGCCCTCGGCTCGCTGGCACGGCCGTGGCGCGGGGAGGGCGAGCCCTCGTAGCGTTCACCGGCGTCCCGGTGGAGCAGGTGGCGGGGCCGTTGACACCGGAGGGGGCGCGCCGCCGTACGGCACGGCCCTGCGTGGCGTCGGGTCAGGGGTCGACAAGATGCCAGTCCAGGTTGCTGCCGTCGGCCTTCGGTCTCTGGATGATCGTGGCGGGAGTCGGCCGTTGATCCGCCCGCCCCGTCGGCGCAACGCCGTTGCGGACGTTGACGGGACAGTGGTCGCCGTTGGCCGTCGAGGGGGCCGGCTGTAACAACTGGTTGACGACCACAGACCAGCCACGAAGCACGCACGGCCGAAGAGCCATCAAGCCGTCACGCCGCCGCGTAACTCGCCCGGAACAGATCCTGCGACCGCTCCACGTTCTTCCGCGTACAGAGCCGCACCTCCAGCCCACCCGTCCCGTGGTGACGAGGACGACGTCCTGCGGGTCGGCTGCCGCCTGAACGGCCCTCTGTCGGCGAGGGCCGGCGGGTTGCCTGCATGCCGGTCGCCCCAGGCGGGCACCCGGTAGCTCAGGACAGGAAGCTGCCGTAGGGGCCGCTCCGGATCCTGTTCTTCTGCTGCTGATTGAAGTGGCAGTTCGGGTAGTCGTAGAACGAGCCGGACATCGGTGTGCCGTCGGTGTGCGTGGAGTCGGGCAGCCCCAAGGCGTGGCCCAACTCGTGCACCATGCCGCCGTACCACCGGTTCATCGCGCCGTTGGTCCCGGCGGCACCGTCGGCGTCGTGGCCGCTGAGGATCACCCAGCCGCTACCTCCGCCGCCCCCGGAGACACCCGCCTTTTCGGCGCTGACCTCCCCGACGCACAGCCAGCGCGGGTCCGGGGATCTGAGACCGAACCTGGCCATCAGCTCCTGCTGCATGTTGAAGACCACCCACCAGTACGCTTCGCCGCCGTTCGGCGTGTTCTCGTACCAGGCCCTGCCGTGGTTGCCCTGGACCACCTCCACCACCGGGTTGTTCAGTTTGAACGTCACGCCGAGTTCCTGGCGGTAGAAGCGCTGTGACTCCCGCATCACGCCCGTGATGCCGTTGGGGTACCGCGAGTCGTTCGCCACATCCGAAGGCCTGAGCCAGAACGCCCGCACCGTCCCGGCCGGCGGGCCAGCGGCCAGCTCTCCCGATCCCGTCGCCGCATGGGCGGTGCCGCTGAACGCCCCGGAACCAAGGGCTGCGATCCCCCCGGCCGCCGCAGCCAGCACCGTGCGTCGCGTGAACTTACATCCTTCCACCGGGCGCCCTCCTCATCGGGATCTAGACATGCTCACATCAACTCTTCGACCAGTGTGCGATATCTCGACTGTCTGGCGTAGGAGACATCAAGCCGCAGTCGTGTGCGTCGAGTTCGCTCTACTCGCGTCTGGACAGGCCGGGGTCACCAGTCCTGGCGGGTCGGGGAATTGACGGCCCAGCCGGTGTGGGCGGCGACGGGTGTCAGCGGGTACGGCGCTTGACCACGTAGGCGTACTGGTCCGGCCAGGCCGGTTCGACGCCGAGGGCGAGGGCGGCGTGCTGGGGCCAGTACGGGTTGCGCAGGAGTTCACGGCCGAGGAAGACCGCGTCGGCCTGCCCCGAGGCGACGATGTCCTCGGCCTGCTGCGGCTCGGTGATGATGCCGACAGCGGCTGTGGGGATTGCGGCCTCGTCGCGGGCCTGGGCGGCGAAGGGCACCTGGTAGTTCGGGCCGGCGGTGATCGTCGCGTCGCGGACCATGCCGCCGGTGGACACGTCGAGGAGGTCGACCCCGTGGGCCGTCAGTTCCTTGGCGAGGCGGACGGTGTCCTCTCCGGTCCAGCCCTCGCGCTCGTCCTCGGGGTTCTCGGTCAGCCAGTCGGTGGCGGAGGTGCGGAAGAAGACCGGCAGGTCCTCGGGCCACACGACCCGGACGGCGTCGACGACCTCCAGGGCGAAGCGGATCCGGTTCTCGAAGCTGCCGCCGTAGGCGTCGGTGCGGTGGTTGGAGACCGGGGAGAGGAAGGAGTTGATGAGGTAGCCGTGGGCGCCGTGGACCTCGGCGATCTCGAAGCCCGCGGCCAGGGCACGCTCGGCGGAGGCCGCGAAGTCACGGACGAGCTGCCGGATCTCCTCCACGGTCAGCTCGTGCGGGGCGCGGGCAGGCCGTCGTATGCGACCGGGCTCGGGGCGACGCTCTGCCAGCCGCCCTCCCTCTCGGGTAGGTACCGGTCGGAGAGCCAGGGCTTGTCGACGGATGCCTTGCGGCCGGCGTGGGCGAGCTGGATGGCCGGGACGGCACCGTGGCTCTTGATGGCCTGGGTGATCCGCGTGAATGCCTCCTGCTGGCGGTCGTTCCACAGGCCCAGGTCCCAGGGGCTGATGCGCCCGTCAGGGCGGATGCCGGTGGCTTCGGCCATCACCAGGCCCGCGCCGCCGGCCGCGCGGGAGCGCGACCCTGGGTGGTGTTCGGCTGGCGACGAGTGCGGCGATGGCGTCCCGGAGCGGGGGGCGCCGCCGGTGACTTCGACGGTCCGGCCGTCGGGCCGGGGTTCGTCGAGCAGCGGGAGAAGGACTGCTGCGTCCCGGTCGACGGTCTCCTTCGAGGCCGATCCGCTGCCAGGCCCGGCGCCCGCAGCAATGACGACAGCGTCGGCGCCGGTCAGATGACCGGCGAGTGCGCCGACTGCGGCCGCCTCCAGGGCGGGAACGACGGCGTCGGCCCCAGCCTGGAGCAGATCGGCAGCGTGCCTCGGCTACGGCCGGGGCCCCCGCCTCCCGGTCGCCGCGCCAGGGCCCCTCGAGGCGACACCGGCGGTTCTGCTGGTGGGACGGTGGCCACCGAAGTAAGCCAGGTTGGCTGCTGCCGTCGTGTCGTTGTACTCGGCAGGTGCACCGCGTCAGCGCCGCCCGCGACATCGACGCGGAGATACCGGGCTCACTGGTCATCGGCTCCGGTCGTCGGCAGGGTGATACCGCGCCGGGACAGCCACTGCTCGCCCCACTCGTTCAGGCCGAGCAGCAGCGGTTCCAGCGACCGTGCCTCCTCGGTCAGGGAGTACTCGACCCGTGGAGGCACGACCGGGTAGACGGTGCGCTCCACCAGACCGTCTTCCTCGAGTTCGCGGAGCTGCCTGGTCAGCGGTCGCGGGGCGATGCCGCGCATCTGGCGTTGCAGCTCGTTGAACCGCTTGGTGCCGTCGAGCAGGTGGAACAGGATGACTCCTTTCCACTTGCCTCCGATGATCTTGACGGTTGCCTCCATCGCGCAACCTGGCAGATCGTTGAACGGTCGTGTTCTCGGCATGGGTCAGCACTTCCGATTCGTGATGCCGCCGACGGTCAGGACGCGGTCGCGGCCAACGGCGCGGCAGGCCGGGGCGGCTGCGAACGCTGCCAGGCCGAGCCGTAGCGGGTGTACTGCAGGGGCGGCTCGATCGGCGTGCGCAGTTCGTCGGCGGCCGTGCGGGCCCAGAACGGATCCTTCAGCATCTCCCGGCCGATCAGGACGATGTCCGCGCGGCCGTTCTGCAGGATCTCCTCGGCCTGTCGACCGCTCTCGATCAGGCCCACCGCGCCGGTCTTGATGCCGACCTCCTGCCGGATCAGGTCGGCAGCGGGAACCTGGTAGTTCGGGTAGGAAGCGACCTTCACCGGGGCGATGCCACCCGAGGAGGCGTCGATCAGGTCGACACCCTGGTCCTTCATCCAGCGACCGAAGACGACGAAGTCCTCCGGGGTGTTCCCGCCCTCGGCGTAGTCCGTGGAGGAAATACGTACGAACAGCGGGCCGTCCCATTCATCGCGCACGGCGTAGATGACTTCGCGCACGATCCGATAGCGGTTCTCGTGGGTGCCGCCGTATTCGTCCGTGCGCCGGTTGGAGAGGGGCGAGAGGAATTCGTTGAGCAGATAGCCGTGGGCCGTGTGCACCTCGATCACGTCGAATCCGGCCGACTTCGCACGGACCGCGGCTTTACGGAAGGCCTCTACGACATTCTTGATGCCCTCGACCGTCAGCGCCTCCGGCACGCGCGAGTCGGGGCCGAAGGGGATCGCCGAGGGAGCCACCGGGGTGAGGGAGTCGACGCCGAGTTGCCGGCCGGCGTGGCCGAGCTGTGCGCCGGCCTTCGCTCCGAAGCCGTGGATCACCTCGGCGACATGCGCCAGTCCCTCGATGTGCTCGTCATCCCAGATTCCCAGGTCGCCCGGGCCGATCTGACCATTGGGCAGCACCGCCGTCGTCTCCAGCATCACCAGGCCGGCGCCACCCAGGGCACGTGCGCCGTAGTGCACCGAGTGGAAATCGGAGACGCGGCCGCCCGCGTCGGCCGAGTGCATGCACATCGGGGACATCGCTATCCGGTTGCGGAATTCGGTGCCGCGGATCGTGATCGGCTCATACAGCTTCGTGGACAAGGAAATCTCTCCTATCTCGGTCACGGATGGTGTGACGACTACGAGACTAGGCAGTTGCTCCATAGCGCACCAGTACGCAATTTTTATGAACGTACTGCCAAAAAAGTAAGTAAGCGGAGCGTCAGTCGTGCAGAACGACCTTGCCGATCGCCTTGCCGGAGGCCACGAGTTCGTGTGCTCGGCGCAGGCCGTCCACGTCGATGCCGGGAATGGCGGTGTGCAGCGTCGTGCGCAAGGTCCCCGCATCGACGAGTTCGCCGACCCGGTCGAGGATCTTTCCCTGTTCCGCCATGTCCGGCGTCTCGAACATGGATCGCGTGAACATCATCTCCCAGTGCCACGCGATCGACTTCGTCTTGAGCGGCAGGATGTCCAGGCCCGGCGGCTCGTCGAGCGCCGCGATGTGACCGAACGGCGCGACGATCTCGGCGAAGGCGTCCACGTTGCCTGCGGTCTGCGATGCCAGGACGTAGTTCACGCCCTCCGGCGCGGCGGACCTGACCTCGTCCACCAGGCGATGGTGGTCCACGACGCCGTCGGCACCTTGCCCGAGCGCCCATGCGCGGGACTCGCCGCGCGACGCCGTCGCGAGAACGTCCAGATTGGTGAGCCGCTTGGCGAGCTGGATCGCGATGGAGCCGACTCCACCCGCACCGCCGAGGACCAGCAGTGTGCCGGTGCTGTCACCGCCGAGGCGGAAGTGGTCGAAGAGGACTTCCCAGGCCGTGAGTGTGGTGAGCGGCAGTGCGGCCGCCTCCGCGAAGGACAGTGACTTCGGTTTCGACCCCACCACCCGCTCATCGACGGCGTGGTAGGCGGAGTTGCCGCCGTTCCGGGTGACATCACCGGCGTAGAAGACCTCGTCACCGACGGCGAACCGTGTGACGTCCGGCCCGGTCGCCGTGACCGTACCGGCCACGTCGTAGCCGAGGATCCTCGGCTCGTCGCGACCCAGTCCCGTGCGGATCTTCGTGTCGACCGGGTTGACCGACACCGCCCGCACCCGTACCAGGAGATCCCGCGCCCGAAGCTCGGGCACCGGTACCTCCCGCTCGACGAACACGTCCGCGTCAGTGATCTCTCGTCCGCCCCGCGCGACGAGCGCGGTCATCCTGCCGGCCACGTCATTCTCCGTTTCCGTTGCTGTACTCGATACGCCGATGGCTCCCGCGACGGCGCATGGCGAAGCTATGACAAGGGCGGTGGTTACCAGCAAGGGCGTAAAGTATCCGTTGGATACCATCGGCGACGTGCGATCGGAGGCTGAGGTTGTGTCCGCTTCGAACCCGGAACTCCGCGAGAGCCATGATGTCTACCAGGCGGACTGCCCTTGCCGGATGCTCCTGGACGTCGTCGCCAACAAATGGTCCGCGCTCGCCATCGGAGTGCTCGAGTCCGGGCCCGTGCGATTCGGCGAACTGAAGCAGCGTCTCGGCGGGGTGACCCCGAAGGTACTCACCGCGACCCTGCGCCGCCTCGAGACCGCAGGGCTCGTGGAGCGCGAGGTGTTCGCGGAAGTCCCCGCCCGTGTCGAGTACTCGCTGTCGCCGCTCGGACGTTCGGCCGCGGAGCCGCTCGCGGCGCTTCGCTCCTGGGCGGAGGTGAGCCTCGACGGGGCAGCACCGACCGCGGACGCGGGGACCCCCTAGGCGCTGCGGCGCAGCCGGGTGCCGACCTCACCGCTGCGGTCGCACCCCACCCGATCGTCATCATCTACGGCGCAATGAGCGCCGGTCGCGCTCCTGCACGCGCGCCAGGAAGAGGATGACGACGGCCGGGTGCATCGGCTTGTTCCGGATCTACTGTCGGTCTAGTGGGTGTCCCCGTCGGGTCGATTCACGGACGGTGCGCCGTTCTGCGGCGTCGAACGCGGGCGCGAGCGGGGCCAGCGCCGTGCGGAGTTGGTCGGGCAGTGGACCGGAGGGCACGACCAGGCTTCCGGCACCGACACTCCCGGTGGCCCCTGCGTTCCCGGCCGGCCGGAGCCAGCCTTCCAATGCGATGCGCACCGCCGCGGCCACGCTCGCCGCGAGAACGCGGGCCGTGTGCGCTCCGGCATCACCCAGGCGTTCGGCAATCACTGCCGCGAGAGGGGGCTCGATGTCGGCGGTGGCGTCGAGGAACGCGTCACGCAGCGCGGTCCGGTTGGTGATCAGCAGCAGCGCCTCGTGTTCGCGCTCACCGGTGTTCGTGTACTGCTCGACCACTGCTTCAGTGATGGCGTCTGCCAGGTGCACAGCTTCGGGCCGGGCCGCGACCGCCGCCGCGATCCGCGCCTCCCGGTCCGCGGTGACGGCGGAGACGATCGCCTGCTCGCGGCTGGCGAAGTAGTTGTTGTAGGTGCGCGGCGAGACCCCGGCCGCCTCGGCGATGTCCTCGACCCGCACCTGGTCCGGTCCGTGCTCCACGGCCAGGCGCAGGGCCGCCGCGCGCAGCGCCTCGCGCGTGGCCTGCTTCTTCCGCTCCCGCAGCCCTGGTGCCGTCATGACGCCAGCCTTCCACATAAGGCTGCGTGCACGCAAACTTGCGCGCACGCACTTTTACTGTCAGCCTCGACCCGACCGAGGGAGAGGACGTCACCATGCGAGCAAGAGGAATGACCTACGACACCGGATTCGTCGTGCACGGCCGGATATCCCGCGAGCACTTCGATCCCGCGGTGGTGCGGCGCGAGCTCGCCATCATCCGTGACGACCTGCACTGCAACGCGATCCAGCTCATCGGCGGCGACCCGGACCGACTGGAGCTGGCCGCCGGTGCCGCCGCCGAACTCGGCCTGGAGGTCTGGTTCTCGCCCTATCCGCTGGAGTTGGATCCGGAGCAGATCCTCACGCTCTTCCGCGACTGCGCCGAGCGAGCGGAACGGCTCCGGCAGCAGGGGGCCGCGGTCGTGTTCGTCGCAGGGGTCGAGCTGAGCGTGATGAACCGCGGGTTCCTGCCCGGGGAGAGCCCCGAGGAGCGGGTCGAGCAGTTGATGAGCCAACCCGAGCGGCGCGCCGAAGCGATGCGCGAGCTCGGCGTGCGGATCAACGCATTCCTCCGCGATGCCGCGGCCACGGTCCGCGAGCGCTTCCAAGGCAAGCTCACCTACGCGTCCATCCAGTTCGAGCAGGTCGACTGGACGCCCTTCGACATCGTGACGTTCGAGCTGATCCGCTCCGCCGAGGTCGCCGACCGGTTCCGGGACGCGGTGCGCACCCTGGCCCAAGGCCCGAAGCCGCTCGCCATCACCGGGTTCGGCACCGCGGCCTACCGCGGCGCGGGAGACCGCGGTGGGCGGGTACTGGAAGTGGTCGAGTACGACCCGGAGACCAGGGCCCCGGTACGGCTGAACGGCACATACGAGCGTGACGAGGCCGGCCAGGCCGCGTATTTGAGCGAACTGCTGGAGATCTTCGAGACCGAGGGCGTGGACAGCGCGTTCGTGTTCCTGTTCGCCTTGCCCGGCTACCCGCACCGCCCCGACGGCGACCCCAGGGACGACTTGGACCGGGCCGGCCTGGGCATCGTCAAAATCCTCGAAAGGCGCCAGGGGCAGACTTACCCCGACATGGAATGGGAACCCAAAGCCGCCTTCGCAGCAGTAGCACAGCGGTATCGGAGGTGACAGACCCGGCGCACGCCTCCATCTGCCGAACTCGCCGCAGACCTCGCGCCGGTCTCCCCTCCTTCTCCCGCCTCACGGCTGGAATGCGACCTCGGGGTGCGCGGCAGTCGGACCGGTGAGGATCGGCTGTGGTACGTCCCGCAGGTGAAGGTCGAAGAAGGCCGTCACATAGTCGCGGGTGATGTCCCACCCTCGTTCCCCGGAGAGCGGCACGGTGGGATCGGGCAGGCCCAACCGGCCGGCGAGATAGGGCAGGTCCGTGAAGGAGAAATGCCCGGCTCCGGTCACTGTCAGCCAGCGTTTCCAGCCGCTCAGGTGCGGCCATGCCTCGGGCCAGTCGGTCTCCTTGCCGCCGGGGCTGTGCGTGGACTCGGCACCGAGCATCATGAACGGGCGTCGGCCGAGGCCCGTGGCGGCAGGGTGCAGTTGGAAGTTGCCGTCCAGGTCGACTCCGGCGCGCACGCGATGGTCGGCGGCCATGGTTGCCGCGGCGGCCGCGCCCCCGATCGAATGTCCCGCGATTCCGATCCGGCTCGCATCGATCGCGCGGGACAGCACCCCGGCCCGTCGGGGCTTCGTCAGCTCGTCGATCACGAAGGACATGTCCTTGGCCCGGCCGCGCGCGACGGCTGCATTCTCCTCGCGTGTGTGGACCTGCGCGCAGGCCGCACAGGTCAGCATTCGGCCTCCAGGAAAGGCCGTGCCAACGGATTCGTATGCGTGGTCCACGGAGGCAACGACGTAGCCGCGACTCGCGAGATCATCGGCGATCGACGTGAGTGTGGTGCGCGGCATCGAGAATCCCGGAGAAAGCAACACCAGGGGGAAGCGCCCCGGCGCCGGGAGAACACCTTCCCGAGCGTGCGTACGCGCCCCTGCAACCGTTGCGGCAGGCACCACGCCGCCGAGACCTCGGGCCTCCAGCAGGAGCTGCGCCTCGTCATCGGTCATGTATGCCGCCGGTGAACCGCTCGTGCCACGCGCGGGGTAGGACACCGACACCATCAACTCCCGGTTCCCCGCCCTTGGCACCCACGGGTCAGTGCGGTGCCTGTCGACCAAGTGCAGGGCGCGGCGGCCCACCGTGTACGGACCGGTGGGAAGTGGCAACGCCAACCCGCTCGTGTACGGGACCTGGGAGCCAGAGGTCTGCACGCTCTGGGCAAGGGCGGGGGGTGCGGTGTCAAGGAGCGGGGCGGAAAGGGCGAGGGTGAGCAGACTGGCTGCCATGGCTCTGCGACGTCTGGTGGTCATACAGCCGACGCTAGACCTTCGGCGTCCTCCAACTCATCGCTCTGCAGGCTTACTTGGGCGTACCTCTGTGGTCGGATCTTGTCGGGCAGGTTTCCGACCGTGTGTGAGCGGATCCGCTGCCTCGGAGACGGCGGGGCAAGGAGCCCGCAACAACCGCGCCGATGGCGACGGCGACGAGGTGGACGGTGATGCTCGCCGCGAATCCGCCTGGCAGCCAGCCCAGCAGGCCGGCGTTGCTGTGGTCGACCAGCTGGCGGATCGCTCCCTGCCCCCCGAGGACGAAGAGAGCCACGCCGAGGACCTGTAAGACGTCGTGCTTCACGTGATGCCCTCCGGAGCTCAAGATGACGCTGCCGCGGCAGAAGCACCGCTGAGAACGGTGGTGAACCACGTGTAGACGGGAGCGAGTGTGGGTGATGCGGGCCATCCATTGATCGTCGCCAGGAGCTGCCAGTAGCGCTTGGCGTGTGGGTCAACGGTCATCTGCAGGCGGGCGACGAGCCAGCGGCGCAGATCTCCATCGCCGGCATGCTCGAACGCGTGGCCGTAGAGACTGCCCAGTGAGCCGGCAAGGGGTGCGGTTTTGGCGGAGGCGGGGAGGACGCCGACGGATACGGCTTCGTCGATTCGTTCACGCATCGCTTGATCGAGACCGTCGTGCAGACCACTGACGTCCTGCTGGGAAGGCTCTTTCGCCTGGTCCTCCGCTACGCGCCGTACCGCGGTACGGAAGTCCGCGTCCTGGCAGAGTTCGGCGAGTTCCACCCAGGCCCCCACCTGTTCGGGCGTGGGATCGTCGGGGAGTTCGGGCAGTGCGGATCGCATCAGGGCCACGAACTCGGGGTTGGCGTCGAAGCCTCGGAAAGCGTCGTCGATGAAATCGGTCACCAGCCGGCGTTGTTCGGACTGGGAGAGCGTGGCGAGTCGATGCAAGAGGTCCATCTCCATGGTGGTGGGGCCGCGTCTGGCGGCTGCTCGTAGTACTGCCCGGCGCAGCCGGAGGGTCTGGATCTGTACGTCCAGCGCGTCGGCGTGTGCTTCTGCGACTTCCGGTAGGGATGCCTCCCGGTCCAGCACCTTGCGCACGGTCGCCAGGTCGAGCCCGAGATCGCGCAGTGTGCGGGCCAGATCCAGGCGTGCGAGCGCGTCGCGGCCGTAAAGCCGATAGCCCGCCGGGCTCCGGTCGGTCGGCGGGACGATGCCCTGGTCGGAGTAGTACCGGATGGTCTTCACCGTCAGACCGGTCCGGCGGGATAGTTCTCCGATGGAGTAGAGCGTCTCGCTGTCCATGCCCCCAGCTTGGTGTCTCCCCCCACGGGAGACTCAACCGGGCAGAGCCCTGTTCTTAGATCTCCTCCCATGGTTTCCAGGCGTTGGTGCAGCCTTCCTGCCGGCGCTGATCGAGGTAGGGGTTGTAGTCGTCGGAACAGGCCGCGAGCGTGTCAGCCTCCGTATCCCGGATGCCACTGGCTCAACAGACACCTTCTAGACTGAGCCATTGGTACAGCCTCAGCGGTTGGAAACGGACGAGGAGGGCGCGGCATGCCCGTGGACGAGCTCGACACCCGCATCCTGCGGCTGCTGCTGGAGCAGCCGCGCACGAGCGTGCGCGAGTACGCCCGCATCCTCGGCGTCGCCCGGGGCACGCTCCAGGCCCGACTCGACCGTCTGGAGCGCGACGGCGTGATCACCGGCACGGCGCCGGACCTCTCCCCCGCCGCGCTCGGCCATCCGGTGCTCGCGTTCGTGCACATCGAGGTCACCCAGGGCCATCTCGACGAGGTGGGCGACGCGCTGGCGGCGGTGCCGGAGATCGTCGAGGCCTTCTCCATCACGGGCGGCGGGGATCTGCTGACCCGGGTCGTCGCGCGGGACAACGCACATCTGGAGGACGTCGTGCAGAAGCTGATCAGCCTGCCCGGGGTCGTCCGCACCCGCACCGAGATCGCCCTGCGGGAGCGCGTCTCCCACCGGCTGCTGCCGCTGGTGGAGTCGATCGGTCGCGCGGCCCGGCCCTGACCCCCTCACGACCCCCTTACGCTCCCTGGATCATGGTCTTTGGCATGCTGACACCATGAGCAATCTCGGCGGCATATCGGTCATCTTCGATCTCGACGGAACGCTCGTGGACAGCGAGCCCAACTACTACGAGGCGGGCCGGCAGACCCTCGCCGAGCACGGCGTCCCCGACTTCAGCTGGGCGGACCACGAGCGGTACGTGGGCATCAGCACCCAGGAGACGGTCGCGGACTGGAGGGAGCGGTACGGTCTGCGGGCTTCCGTGGAGGAACTGTTCACCGTCAAGAACCGCCGCTATCTCGAGCTCGCCCGCAGCTCCACGCGCGCCTACCCGGAGATGCGCCGGTTCGTCGAGCTGCTGGCGGCCGAGGACGTGCCCATGGCGGTGGCCTCGGGGTCCTCGCCCGAGGCCATCGAGGCGGTCCTGAGCGGCACGGGCCTGGACGCCAGCCTGCGGACCGTCGTCTCGGCGGACGAGGTCGCGCACGGCAAGCCCGCTCCGGACGTCTTCCTGGAGGCGGCCCGCCGGCTGGGGGCGGACCCGGCCGGCTGCGTGGTGCTGGAGGACGCCGCTCCCGGCGCCGCCGCCGCGCACGCGGCGGGGATGCGGTGCATCGCGATCCCGTATGTCCCGGCGCAGGCGGACGCCCCCGAGTTCGCCACCGCCGGACTGCTCCTGCGGGGCGGCCAGAAGGAGTTCACGGCACAGACGGCGTTCGAGTGGCTGGTCCGCTCGGCACGTCTTTCCTGAACTCGCCTCGCCCGTTCCTGAACTCACCTCTCCCGACCCGTTGACGCTCCCCCGTCCCCTCCCTAGGGTCTGGTCGATCACTCGCACAGCGTTCGGCATATCGAATACCTTGAGTACGTCGAATGCGTCGAGTCCGTGGACCCGTCGGCCCCGTGGAGGAGCACACATGGCACGGCCCCTCTCCAGACGATCCCTTCTCCAGGCAGCGACGCTCGCCGCCGCCGTACCCGCGCTCTCCGAGGCGGCGACGGGCCGGGCCGTCGCCGCCCCCGCGACCACCGCCGCCATCCCGGCCGCCTGGACCGTACGGCCCTTCGGGCTGGAGGACGTGAGCCTCGGCCGGGGCGTCTTCGCCGACAAGCGGCAGTTGATGCTGGACCACGCCCGCGGCTACGACGTGAATAGGCTGCTCCAGGTGTTCCGCGCCAACGCCGGTCTCGCCACCGGCGGCGCGGTCGCCCCCGGCGGCTGGGAAGGCCTGGACGGCGAGGCCAACGGCAACCTGCGCGGGCACTACACCGGCCACTTCCTCACCATGCTGGCGCAGGCGTACCGGAGTACGAAGGAGCAGGTGTTCGCCGACCGGATCGGCACCATGGTCGGGGCGCTGACCGAGGTGCGCACGGCGCTGCGGCGAGAGCCGGAGGTGCTGAGCGTCGCCGGGAGGTTCGGGACCGCCGCGGACCAGGTACGGGGCTCCTACCAGTACGTGGATCTGCCGGCCGCCGCGCTCGGCGGGACCTCGGCCGTCACCCTCTCCGTCTGGGTGCGGCCCACGCACGACGCCAACTGGACCCGCGTCTTCGACTTCGGCAACGACACCACGCGCTATCTGTACCTGGCCGCCCGCGATCAGACCGGGGTGCCGCGCTTCGCCGTCACCACGTCGGGCGCGGGCGGCGAGCAGGGCCTCGACGGCACGGCCCCGCTGCCGCTGAACCAGTGGACCCATCTGGCGGTGACGATCGCGGGCGGCACCGGCACCCTCTACGTCAACGGCACCGCCGTCGCCCGGAACACCGCGATGAGCCTCACCCCGGCGGCTCTCGGCATGCTGAAGAACAACTGGCTCGGCCGCTCGAACTACTCCGCGGACCCCGTCTTCGCGGGCGCCTTCGAGGAGTTCAACATCTTCTCGCGGGCGCTGACGGCCGCCGAGATCACCGAGTTGCAGAGCCGCCGGGCCGCCGACGCCTCGACGGGCCGGGGCGATCTGGCCTCGTACGCCTTCGACGAGTCGGCCGGCGGGACCTTCGCGGACGCCTCCGGGCGCGGACTGACCGCCACTCTGCGCCGTACCTGGGGCGCACCGAGCCACCCCGGGTTCCTCGCGGCGTACCCGGAGACGCAGTTCATCGACCTGGAGTCGAGGACCTCGCCCGACTACACGAAGGTCTGGGCGCCGTACTACACCGCGCACAAGATCCTCAGGGGTCTGCTCGACGCGTACGCCGCCACGGACGACGACCGGGCCCTGGACCTCGCGTCCGGCCTGTGCGACTGGATGTACTCCCGGCTGTTCAAGCTGCCGGAGGCCACGCTCCAGCGGATGTGGGGGATCTTCTCCAGCGGGGAGTTCGGCGGCATCGTCGAGGCGATCTGCGATCTGCACGGCATCACCGGCAAGGCCGAACACCTCGCGCTGGCCCAGCTGTTCGACCTGGACCGGCTGATCGACGCGTGCGCCGCGAACACCGACATCCTCGACGGGCTGCACGCCAACCAGCACATCCCGATCTTCACCGGGTACGTGCGGCTGTACGACGAGACGGGCGAGGAGCGCTACCTCACCTCGGCGAAGAACTTCTGGGACATGGTCGTCCCGCACCGGATGTACGGCATCGGCGGCACCAGCACCGCGGAGTTCTGGAAGGCCCGGGACGTGATCGCGGGCACCCTGAGCGCGACCACCGCCGAGACCTGCTGCGCGTACAACCTGCTCAAGCTGAGCCGGACCCTGTTCTTCCACGCGCAGGAACCGAAGTACATGGACTACTACGAGCGGGCCCTCTACAACCAGGTGCTCGGCTCCAAGCAGGACAAGCCGGACGCGGAGAAGCCGCTCGTCACGTACTTCATCGGGCTGACGCCCGGTCATGTCCGTGACTACACGCCCAAGCAGGGCACGACCTGCTGCGAGGGCACCGGCATGGAGAGCGCCACGAAGTACCAGGACTCGGTGTACTTCGCGAAGTCCGACGGCAGCGCCCTGTACGTCAACCTGTACAGCCCGTCCACGCTGACCTGGGCCGAGAAGGGCGTGACGGTCACGCAGACCACCGGATACCCCAGGGAGCAGGGCAGCACCCTCACCTTCGGCGGTGCCCGCGCCGCCTTCACGCTGCGGCTGCGCGTGCCGTCCTGGGCGACCGCCGGGTTCCGGGTGACCGTCAACGGGACTGCGGTGCCGGGCACTCCGGCGCCGGGGAGCTATGTCGCCGTGTCCCGGACCTGGCGGGCCGGCGACACCGTCCGGGTCACCCTGCCGTTCCGGACGCGGGTGGAGAAGGCCCTGGACGACCCGTCGCTGCAGACCCTGTTCCACGGCCCGGTCAACCTGGTCGCCCGCGCCTCCGCGACGGAGTTCCTGAAGGTCGGGCTGTACCGCAACGCCGGACTGTCCGGCGACCTGACCGCCTCCCTCACGCCGGTGCCGGGCAAGCCGCTCCACTTCACGCTGGACGGGACCGAGTGGGCGCCGTTCTCCGAGGGGTCGGAGGATCCGACGCACGCCTACTTCCGGCGCCAGGAGCCGAAGGTCGTCTTCGGCGACCGGGACTCGGGCGTGGCCAACCCGGCGAAGAGGGACGGCACCACGCTGCTGGACGAGGTCTGGGCCGGGGCGCCCTTCCGGAACAAGGGGGCGCTGGTGGCGCGGGTGCGGTCCACGGTGGACGCGTGGGTGACGGCCGGACTGCTGAGCAGGGCCGACGGGGACAAGGTGGTGAGCACGGCGGGAGCGGCCTCCTACGAACCCTGAGCGAACGGAGCGGCGTTCGGGTGGGCCCGGTGCTGTGCGTTTCCGGCACCGGGCCCCGTCACATCCGGAACTTTTTTGCGGCAGGGGTGATTGTTTCGCGTCGGGCATCCGTACTTCTCGGTGTTGGGCCGTTCATACCCCAGGAGGCACGATGCGCATCTCGCGCAGCACGGCAGGAACCGCGTTTGTCGGCGGTGCGATGATCCTGACGCTCACCGCGCTCGCCTACCCCAGCATGCTGGGTGTGCAGAACGCGGCTTCCGGCCAGGACCGCATCATCGCCAACACCCAGTACGGGCCGCTGACCGAGGCGGATCGCGACTTCGTGGTGAAGGTGCGTGCGGCCGGGCTGTGGGAGCAGCCGCTGGGGCAATTGATCATGGAGCGGAGCAAGTCGCCGGCGATGATTGAGGTCGCGGAGCATCTGCTCGTGGGGCACGGCCGGCTCGACGCGGGCTGCCGCAAGGTCTCCACGGACCTGGGCATCACCCTGCCGAACGAGCCATCGCCGCAGCAGCAGCAGTTCGTGGCGACGGCGGAGGGCAGCTCCGGCAAGGAGTTCGAGTCCACGGCCGTGACCCTCATGCGCATCGCGCACGGGGGCATCTTCCCGACCATCGCCAAGATCCGGGCGACCACCCGGAACAGCATGGTGCGGGAACTCGCCGACACGACCAACGACACCGTGCTCGACCACATCACGGTCCTGGAGAAGACCGGTCTGATCAACCACGAGCAGGTCAGCTTCCAGATCACCTCCCCGCCCAAGCTGCCCCAGGACCAGACGACGCCCCCGCCGCCGCAGCAGGGTGCGCCGGTCCGTGTACTGGGGGTCCCGGAGAACCTGAAGGATCTGCAGACGGTCGCTCCCAACCCGTCCTACGGGGCAGCGCCGCAGCCGACTCAGTCGGGCGGCTGAGCCGGAACGGTTCGCGAGGGCCTCGCCCGCTGCGGCGGGCCCCGGAACCGACTAGGAACGGCGGCGAGGCTTGCCGCGCCCGTCGCCCTTGGGGGCGCCGCGCCCGCCCTTGCCGGTGCGCTTCGCGCCCGCTGACCGCCCGGCCGCCGACTTCCCGGCCCCGGACTTCCCGGGCGCCGGCTTCCCGGACACCGGTTTACGCCGGGCGCCGCCCCGGTCGGACGCCGCGGACTCGTCCGGCTGCTTGCGGCCCCGAGTGCTGTTGACCGTGCGGCCGCGGACGACGCCGATGAAGTCCTCGACCTGGTCCGTCGTCGCGTCCTGGGGCCAGGCCAGTGCCACGCTCGACTCGGGGGCGTCCTTGAGGGGGCGGTGCGTGAGGTCCTTGCGGTGGTGGAGGCGGGCGAGCGACAGCGGCACGACGAGGACGCCGATCCCGGCCGCGACCAGTTCGATGGCGTCGGCCGTGCTGGCGGGGCGTTCGAGGGCGGGCTGTCCGGGGAGGCTCTCCCAGTCGAGGACGTCGTCGAGGGGGTGCAGCACGATGTCGTCGGCCAGGTCCTCCGGGGACACCTCGTCGACCGCCGTGACCAGGTGGTCCTTGGGCACCACGACGACCGTCTGCTCGGTGTAGAGGGGGATCGCGCTGAAGACCGTCCGGTCCACGGGCAGCCGGACGAGCCCCGCGTCGGCGCCCCCGCCCAGCAGCCGCTCGGCCACCGCCCCGGCGGCCACCTGCGTCAGAGCCAGCGGGACATCGGGCTGCCGCTCGTTCCAGACACGCACCCACTTGTCGGGCATCACCCCGGGGACGTACACGAGCCGGAACGAGGAAGAAACATCCGAGCCTGTCACCGGGCCAGGTTACCGGGCGTGGTCGGAGGTCGTGCACACGCTCGATACCCTGGGCAGTATGACGTCGCACCAGAGCACCCAGACGATGAAGCCCGCCACCGCGGCGAAGAAGCTGGGTGTGTACCTCGAGGCCACACCCGCCGAGTTCCGGGAGGGTGTCGTCTCGCGCGCCGAGCTGAACGAGCTCCAGGCGAACCCGCCGCAGTGGCTGCAGGACCTGCGGCACAACGGCCCGCACCCCCGCCCGGTGGTCGCGGCGAAGCTTGGGGTCTCCATCGCGGGGCTCGCCCGGGCCGGTGTCACCGAGCCCCTGACCACCGAGCAGATCGAGACACTGAAGCAGGAAGGCCCCGAGTGGCTGGAGCGGGAGCGCGCCACCCAGGCCGAGGTCCGCAAGGAAGCCGCCCGCATCAAGAAGAAGAACGCCGAGCAGGCAGAACGCCAGGCCTGACGCCCCCTGCCCCGAAGGCCCCGACCGGATCATCCGGTCGGGGCCTTCGTCGTTCCCGGGCCGCGCTCCCCGCACCGTATGGCCTCGGTGAAATCTTTCGGCCATGTATTGACATGCCGATGAAACGATCCGTAGCTTGGCCGATCATTTAGATTCGTGAAGTGAGTTCACGGATATGAACGGAGAACCATCCATGCGGGATCGCCGACGCTGCATCGATTTGCGGCTCCGCCGCGGGCGCCTCGTCGCCGCGCTCGCCGTCTCGGGGCTCCTGTTCGGAACGGCCGCCTGCGGCTCCGGCTCCGGCAGCGCCCGGGCCGGCGATCCGAACACGCTGGAGGTGTGGACCCGGAGCGATCCGGAGTCCGCCCAGACCTACCAGAGGGTTTTCGCCGCCTTCACCAAGAAGACCGGCATCAAGATCGACTACCAGCCGGTCATGAACTTCGACCAGCAGTTGCAGAGCCGCGCGTCCACCAAGGACCTGCCGGACGTCATGATCAACGACACGGCCCTGATGGGCAGCTACCAGGCCCAGGGCCTGCTCAAGCCCATCACCCCGGACTCGATCGCCGGACATGACGAGATCACCGCCAAGTCCTGGTCGTCGACGGTGGGACGCGACGGCCGGCACTACGGCATCCCGTACTCCCGTCAGGCCATGACCCTGTTCGTCCGCAAGGACTGGCGCGAGAAGCTCGGCCTGCCCCAGCCGAAGACCTGGCAGGACACCCTCGCCCTCGCCAAGGCCTTCGCCACCCGCGACCCGGACGGGGACGGCAAGAAGGACACCTACGGCATGGTGGTCCCCGGCAGCGCCCAGAACGGCTATGTCGCCTGGTGGGGTTCGAGCTGGCTGTGGCAGGGCGGCGTACGGATCCTGGAGAAGGAGGGCAGGGGCTACCGGCCCGCCATGGACTCGGCAGCGGCCCTGCGCACCGTCACCTGGATGAAGAAGAACCTCTTCTGCGGCGACAGCGGCGTCATCCAGCCCAGCGCCCTGACCTCCGTCACCGCGAACACCACCAACTTCCAGGACGGCAACGCCGGGATGTACCTCACCGGGCCGTACAACATCTCCACGTTCGACAAGGCACTCGGCAAGGACAAGTACGAGGTCCTGCCCGCGCCCTCGGGCCCGGCCGGATCCAAGGTGCTGGCCGACGGCGAGAACGTGTACTTCGGCGCCAGGACCGGCAAGGCGAAGCAGGAGCGGGCTCTCGCCGCCTTCCTGGTCTCCCCCGAGGGCCAGACGCTCGCCATGACCGGCGACCACCAGCCCGTCGTGCGCATCCCCGTGAACTCCACGCTCGACGCGGCGAAGGTGCGGAGCGACCCGCGCTGGAGCGTCGTGCAGAAGGCGTACGAGGACGACTCCACGCAGTTCCCCAACGCGCCCGACTTCGCCCCGATCAAGCAGGACACCGCCGACGCGCTCAACGCGATCTTCACGTACTGCGGCAGCGACGTCCGCTCCGGCCTGAAGGAACTCAACGACACCCTCGCCGGTGACCTCAAGGACCAGGACCTGTTGAAATGACCGCGACCGTGACGACTCCCGGGCCGCGCAGAGCCCGGATCCTCGGCAAGAGGGCCGTACTGCCCTGGCTGTTCCTCGCCCCGGGCCTGCTGCTCGCCCTCGTCTTCAAGTTCCTGCCCATGGGCAAGGGCGTCTGGCTGAGCTTCTTCGAGGTACGGCCCTTCCTCGGTGACAAGTGGGTCGGCCTCGACAACTACACCCGGGTGCTGACCGACCACCGCTTCCAGGACGCCATCGGCCACACGCTGCTCCTGGGCGTCGGGATGTCCCTCGGCGGCATCGTCGCCGGCTTCCTCCTGGCGCTGCTGCTGGAGGGTCAGGCCCGCTCACTGAAGATCATCCGTACCGCCGTCTTCCTTCCCGTCGTCACCGCGACCGCGGTGGTCGGCGAGATGTGGCGGCTGATGTACTACCCGACCTCCGACGGCCTGATCAACAGCGGTCTCGGGCTGCTGGGCCTCGGTCCCGTGCCCTATCTGGACAACCCCGACACGGCACTGTGGGCGACCATGGCCATGGGCATCTGGATGCTCGCCCCCTACAACATGGTGATCATCCTCGCCGGACTGGCGGGCGTGGACCGCTCGTTGTACGAGGCCGCCGCGATGGACGGTGTCTCGCTCTGGCAGCGGCTGCGCCACATCACGCTGCCCGCGATCCGCCCCGCCCTCGGCATCGTCCTCACCCTTGCCGCCATCCGCGGGCTGCGCGTCTTCACCGAGGTGTACGTCCTCACCGGCGGCGGCCCGGCCGGGTCCACCGATGTGTGGATGACCCGCGCCTACACCCTCGGCTTCACCCGTAACGACATCGGCGGCGCCTCGGCCGCCTCCGTGGTCCTGCTCTGCGTGACGCTGCTGCTCACCGTCACGGTCAACTACCTCCGCAAGAGGGGAGACGTGAGATGAGCGCTCCCGCCATCGACCCCGTCCGGACCCCGGTGACCGCCTCTCCCGCGGGCAGGTCCGCCGGGAAGCAGCGCACCACCCCCGCCCGCTTCGACACCGCCCTCGGCTGGAGCGACCGGCCGGGCCCCGCCTGGGCGCTGCGCGTCCTGCTCTGCGTGCTCGCCCTGGGCGTCTTCGCCGCGCCGTTCCTGACGATCTTCTCGGGTTCCTTCAGCGAGAAGGCCAGCGGCTCCACCCTGTCGTTCCTCCCCCACCATCCGACCCTGCTGAACTTCAAGGTGGCGGGGGAGCGCGGCATCTGGGACTACTTCGGCAACTCGCTCGTCATAGCGGGCGGCGGGCTGCTGCTCCAGCTCGTCGTCTGCACGCTCGCCGCGTACGCCCTGGCCCGGCACCGCTTCCGTGGACAGGCCCTGATCCTGACCCTGTTCATGCTGACGATGATGCTCCCCGAGGAGGTCATCGCCATCCCGCTGTCGCTGGTGCTCGGGCATGTGCCCGTGGTCGGCATCGACCTCAAGGGCACCGTCTGGGGTGTGATCCTGCCGCTCGGCGCCTGGGGCTTCTCGGTGATGGTGCTCACCGAGTTCATGAAGGACATCCCCGCCGAGATCGAGGAGGCCGCCCGTATCGACGGCGTGGGCGAGCTGCGGATGCTGTGGCAGGTCGTCCTGCCGCTGTGCAAGCCCGCGCTCGGCGTGGCCGGGGTGCTCGGCTTCATCATGATCTGGGACCAGTACCTGCTGCCCCTGATCGCCGCCAAGGACCCCACCGACTACACGGTCACCGTCGCCCTGTCCATCCTGCGCACCGACCCCGAGGTCGGCTCCGGAGTGGTGCTGGCCGGTGCGGTCATCGCCCTCGTCCCCAGCCTCATCGTCTATCTGCTCCTCCAGCGCTCGCTGGTCACCGGCATCGCCGCCGGCGCCACCAAGGGCTGACCCCCTGCCCCCCACTTATGAGGGAGACATGAAGTTCCACGGAGTGCTGTTCTTTCCGGTCACGCCGTTCACGGCGGACGGCTCACTGGACGAGGAACGGCTTGCCCAGCACATCGAGTCCGGTGTCGCCGCAGGCGCGGGAGGTGTGTTCGTCGCCTGCGGCACCGGTGAGTTCCACGCGCTGTCGCCCGAGGAGATCGAGCGGGCCACCCGGGTCGCCGTGCAGACGACCGCGGGACGCGTGCCGGTCCTCGCGGCGGCCGGCGGTCCGGCGGCGGTCGCCCGGGACCAGGCCGCACGCGTCGAACGGGCCGGCGCCGACGGCATCCTGCTGCTGCCGCCCTACCTCGTCAGCGCACCGCAGCAGGGTCTCGTGCGGTACGTCCGGGAGGTCACCGCCGCAACCGACCTGCCCGTCGTCTTCTACCAGCGGGGCACCGCCCGGCTCACCGAGGACACGGCCGCCGAGATCGCCGCCCTGCCCGGTGTCGTCGGACTCAAGGACGGCATAGGGGACATCGAGCGGATGCACCGCATCGTCCGCGCGGTGCGTGCCGTGCCGGGCACGGAGGACTTCCAGTTCTTCAACGGCCTGCCCACCGCCGAGATGACCGCGCCCGCCTACCAGGGCATCGGCGTCGAGCTGTACTCCTCGGCGGTGTTCGCCTTCGCCCCGGAGATCGCCCTGGCCTTCCACCGGGCCCTCGCCGAGCATGACGACGCCCTGGTCAACCGGCTCCTCGACGAGTTCTACGGCCCGCTGGTCGCCCTGCGCGACGAGGTCCCCGGCTACGCCGTGTCGCTCGTCAAGGCCGGGGTGACACTGCGCGGCCTGGACGTCGGCGGCGTACGGGCGCCGCTGCTCGATCCGGAACCGGAGCATCTCGCCCGGCTCGCGAAACTCATCGACCACGGACTGGAGGTGGCCGGCGCATGAGCTCCACGCGTATCCGCGAACTGATCGTCACGCCCATCGCGTTCGGCGACCCGCCGCTGCTCAACTCCAACGGCGTGCACGAGCCGCTCGCCCTGCGGATCATCCTCCAGCTGGTGCTGGAGGACGGCACGGTGGGCCTCGGCGAGTCCCCGGGCGGCACGGCCCGCCTGGAGCGGCTGCACATCGCCGCGAAGACCGTCGTCGGCATGGACGTCTTCGACACCACCGCCGTGGCCGCCGCGATCGACGCGGCCCTGCTGCCGACCGTGCCCAGCTCCCACGAGCGCGGCTGGACCACCTCGGCGATCGAGGTGGCCTGCCTCGACGCGCAGGGCAAGCTGCTCGACCGGCCGGTCAGCGACCTGCTCGGCGGCGCGGTCCGCGAGGCGGTGCCGTTCGCCGCGTACCTGTTCTACAAGTGGGCCGAGCACCCCGCGCTCGACGGCCGTCCGGCCATCACCGACGACTGGGGCGAGGCCCTGGACCCGGCCGGGATCGTGGAGCAGGCCCGGCTGATGCAGGAGCGCTACGGCTTCAGGTCGTTCAAGCTCAAGGGCGGCGTCTTCCCGCCCGACGAGGAGATCGCCGCGATGCGGGCGCTCGCGGAGGCCTTCCCCGGGCAGCCGCTGCGTCTCGACCCCAACACGGCGTGGACGGTGGAGACGTCGAAGTACGTCGCCCGTGAACTGGACGGTGTCCTGGAGTACCTGGAGGACCCGGCCCAGGGCATCGAGGGCATGGCGGAGGTGGCGAAGGACTCCCCCATGCCGCTCGCGACCAACATGTGCGTGATCGCCTGGGAACATCTGAAGCCCGCCGTCGAGCAGAACGCGATCCAGGTCCTGCTCACGGACCACCACTACTGGGGCGGACTGCGCCGCACCCGTGAACTGGCCGCCGTCTGCGAGGCGTTCGGGCTCGCCCTGTCGATGCACTCCAACTCGCACCTGGGCATCAGCCTCGCCGCGATGACCCATGTCGGCGCGGCCATCCCCAACCTCGACCACTCCTGCGACACGCACTACCCGTGGAACTCGGCGGACGACGTGATCGTGCCGGGCGTGCTGGAGCTGCGCGACGGGGAGGTCAAGGTGCCCACCGGTCCGGGTCTCGGTGTGGAACTCGACCACGAACAGCTCGACCGGCTGCACCGGCGGTACGTCGAGTCAGGGATGCGCAGCCGGGACGACACCGGCTATATGCAGCGCTTCCAGCCGGAGTACGAGCGGCTGCTGCCCCGCTGGTGACACCCGTGCGCCCCTCCGCGGGGAGGGGCGCACGCTCTCACTTCCCGGACCGGGGGACCTTCAGCCGGTCCCAGGTGAGCTTGCCGGGGATGCCGTCGGCGTCCTTGCCGGAGAAGTTCTGCTTCTGCTGCCAGAGCGCGTAGGACCGGCGGTCGGCCTCGGACCAGTCGGGGCTCGGCCCCTCCTCGTAGCGGCTGCAGCCCTCGGCGACCAGGCGGCGGCCCATCGCCGTGATGATCGGGGAGCGCTGTCCGACGTGGAAGAACCCGGCCCCCGGGAACGGCTCGTAGGACGGCTTGGGCGCGGGCTCGGGATCCGGGTCCGGCTTGGTGCTGCCCCCGGCGCCCTTCAGCCGGTCGGAGATGCGCTTGCGCATGCCGTCCATGGTGAAGCCGCGCGGGTCCACCTTGCCCGGCTGCCACTCCTTGTGGCCGATGACGGAGCGCTCGGACCAGCCGTGGTGGCGGCAGATCGCCGCCGACACCTTCTCGATGGCCTCCTTCTGCGCCTCGGGCCACGGGTCCTTGCCGTTGCCGAGGTTGATGCACTCGAAGCCGTAGAAGTGCCGGTTGCCGTCGGTGTCGGCCTCGTTGTCGCCCGGCAGCTTCGACTCGTTGATCACCGCGCGCAGGACATCGCTGTCGCCGAGACCGGCGTGGTTGGCCCGGCCGTTGCCGACCAGGTGCACATGGCCCTTCTTGTCGATGACGCCGTGGCACAGCGGGCCGGGCAGGCTCGAGTAGCCGTCGTAGCAGGTGTCGACGGAGGAGGCGGTGCCCGAGGTGACGGTGTGGTGGATCATCACGCCGTTCACCGGACCCCAGGGGCCCTTGCTGTTGCGGTTGTGGGTGCGCCAGCTGCGGACCTCGTGGACGGTCACGCCCTCGGCCCGCAGGATCTCCACCAGCTTCGACGCGCTGAGCGGCTTGGCCATCAGTTGTCTCCTTCGACGGCGGCTTCCGCCTCCGCTGTGGTCTGGGACCTCCCCTGTGAGGGGTCCTCGGCGGCCAGCTCCTCCAGGCGGGCCTGTTCCTCCGCGGCGAGCGTCGCCTCGTCGGCGGCCGGCATGCCGCTCGCCAGCGGGCCGAACGCCAGGCGCAGATCGACCGCGCTGCCCTCGCCCTTGATCAGGGCCAGCGGGGCGAAGTGCCGGGCGATGCCGGCCGGTCCCCGCAGCAGCGGGCGGCGGGCCGGGTCGACCGGCCACTCGACGCCGCCGGTGGCGGTGCGGGCGGGCACGATCCAGTGGTCGCCGGTGCGGTAGGCGCCGCCCTTGGCGAAGTACACCTCGACGCCGTCCTCCAGGGGCAGCCACTCGCCCTCGGTGACGGGGATCGCGCCGCCCCGCAGTTCGGTGCTGCGGCCCTTGCGCTTCGGGCCGCCGCGGTGGTCCCAGCGGCGCAGGTACGGGTTCAGGTGCGCCAGCCGTCCGACGCCCGGGTCCGGTTCGGCCGAGAGGCGGACACGGCGGCCGGGCAGGTCCAGTTCCTCGACGCGCAGCAGCGGCAGGGGCTCCAGGCGGGAGGCGTAGGCGGTGTCGGTGAACTCGACGTGGTCGCCGACGTCCAGGTCCAGCTTGTCGTCGTGGCCGAGGGACGCCAACCGCACCCAGGTGCCGTCGAGTTCGTCGACGGGGAAGACGACGGAGCCGTTCTCGCGGGACCACTTGAAGGTGGCGTCCTCCGCCTCGCCACCCGCGTGGACCTCCACCCGGTACAGCTGGTTCTCCGGGCCCCGGTAGCGGGCGTCGGGCTTGACCAGGCACGGGTCCTCGTCCGCGTGGCCGGGCCGCTCGCTGCGCGCCGCGAGCCGGGCCGAGACGGCCGACCGGCGCTGCGCCCAGCGGGTGAACGCGGCCCGCACGACCTCCTTGGACGGGTCGGTCTCCTCGATCTCCAGCTGGGTGAGGGACAGCGGCAGTACCTGCCAGACGACCTTGAGGCGGGCGGCGGTGTCGGGCATGGCGGCGCCGAGGGCGACCTCGCGCAGCGCGGGGTCCTCGGCCGCGTTGACCGAGCGCTCCCACACGTTCAGGTAGACGAGGAACGGCGTCTGGGCGGGCGAGGGCAGCCGGTCGCCGGGCTTCTCCGGGTCGCGGAACGCGTCGGGCTGGTCCCAGTAGGTCCACTGCGCGGGCGGCTCCGGCGCGGACTCCTCGCTCTCCTCGTCGGTGACGGGCACCCCGGCCGCCGGGCGGTCGGCGTCGCACAGGACGCCGTCGACGTAGTAGCGGCCGCCGTGGATGACGAGGGTGTCGATCTCGTGCTTGCCGCCCACGTACTCGATGCGGAAGCCGGCGGCGTCGCGCGGCCCGCCGTGCGGTCCGATCAGGTCGGCGGCGAGGCTGCGGGTCTGGTGGAGCTGGATCGCGGTCTGCTCGTTGAGGTCGGCGTCGAGCTGGACGCGGCCCTGCTGGGCGACGACCGCCGAGTAGTGCCGCTCCGGCCGGAACGTGGAGCGGGAGAGGTCTGCGTGCATGAAGGGTGTCCCCTCGGGTTCAGAGGTGCGGGTTCACGAAGTCGGTGGCGGTGCGGCTCACGTCACGAAGAAGATCCCGGCGTCGGTGCCGGCCGGCGTGTACTCGGCGAGCCGGGCCCTGAGGCCGTCCTCGCGCTGCGGCCGGTACAGGTCGTGGAAGGCGCCCATCTCGGCGCCGTCGTCGGCGCCGCGCCGGATCTCCTCGGGGCATCGGTCGGACAAAAGCGCGTACCAGGGCGTCCCGTAGCGCTGGGACGTGAACGACGGCCCGGTGTCCGTGCAGCGGTGCCGGCTCGGCGTGCGCGAACCGCTGGAGACACGGGAGTAGCGCACGCAGCCGATGCCGCGCCGGGCCACGTGGAGCCGGCCCGTGAAGACGCTGTTCTCGGCGATCTTCACCGCGTGCGTGTGGATCTCGCCGATGACGGTGGTGCGGTGCAGGTGCAGCACGGCGTGGGCGTGGCGGCAGTCCGGGGCGGACAGGGCCTCGCGGTCGTCGGCGGTGGCGTCGAGGACGCTGTCCCGGATGTGGATGTCGAGGGGGTCCTCGCCCACCTCGTCGCCGATGACCTCGATGGTGCCGAGGACGCTGTGCTCGATCTGGAGGCAGGCGGTGGTGCGGTCCAGGACGATGCTCGGCTCCTCGGGCGAGTGCGGATCGCACTCGGGCTCCAGGGACCAGCCGGGCACGAGCGTGCTGTGCCGTACGACGACGGCGCCCATCGCGCCGGTCACGTTGATGCCGCGGCCGGCGACCAGCAGCCCGTCGAGGACGACACGCGGCCGCTCGTGCGGGGCGCAGTCCTCCGACACCGCGCGGATGTTGAGCGCGTCGGGGCGGTTGCTGTACCAGTCGAGCAGGCGGATCACGGGGCGTGTGCCCTCCGCCGCCCGCACCTCGAGCCGGTCGCCCGGGTCGAGGTCGAAGTCCAGCTGCTCCTGGTAGGCGCCGCTGTGGGTGATCTCGATGATGCCGTCGGGTCCGGTGCGTCCGGCCCGGCGGTCGTGCTGCCAGGCCCGGTAGGCGTCCATGATCTGCCGGTACGGCTGTCCGGGCCCGACCCGGTAGAACTCCGCGTCGGGGCGCGGCTCACGGTCGCGTTCGTACTCGCCGCCGCCCATGTCGGCCGCGAACGCGTAGTGGTAGTCCACCCACACGCCCTGCCGGGGCGCGGACCGCGAGCCGAAGGCGATCCGGCCCAGCTCGGGGTCGACGGCGACCTGGCCGCGCTTGGGCCGGTAGCGCCAGTCCGACAGATCGGCGACCACGATGTCCGCGGGCGGTACCGGGTTGTCCTCGCCGTCGCGCCGGATGACGAAGCTCTTGCCGGGGCCGTAGTAGTCGAGCAGCCGGTCGTGCAGGAGACGGCGGGTGACGAACGCCGGCACGTTGTCGACGGTGGCGATGTGCGTCGGCGAGGGCTCCGGGAACGGCTTGGTGACCAGCGGGGTGTCGTTGCCGAGGATCGAGAAGGTGTAGAGGTTGCGGGCCCGGTCGATGCAGTAGGCGGGGGTCCGGGTCAGTGCGTACGACTTCAGCCGCCATACGAACAGGGCGACGCCGGCCGGGGTCCAGCCGCCCTGCCGGTGCCGTGACTCGGCGCGGCGGACGTCGGCCGTACGGGCGCTGTTCGCGAAGGGGCCGCCGCCGAGGGCGAGTTCGGCGCCGTCGCGCAGGTCGGTCAGCCGGCCGCGTTCGCCCCGGTGGGTGCCGGTGCCGTACAGCTTCACCGGCTGGGTGTGGGCCACCTGCCGGGACAGTTCGACCGCGCGCGCCGGCCAGGCCGCGACCTGCTCGGACAGTTCCTCCAGCAGGTGCAGGGTGCCCTTGCGGCGGCGGCTCGCGACCGTGGCGGCCACGTCCCGGCGCGGGGCGACGGCCTCGGCGAGGGCGGCCCGGCCGCCGTCGTGCAGGCCGGTGGTGAGGACGCGTTCGTAACCGGGCAGGGTGCGGTAGCCGACGAGGTCGCCGAGGTACGGCAGCACCCAGGGGGCCGCCGTCTCCACGAACAGATCCTCGTAGCCCTGCTGGACGCCGTCGCGGACGCGGTCGACCTGCTCGGCGATCACGGCGAGCAGCGCGCGCAGCGGCTCGCCCTCCTCGGCGTCGCGCAGCCGGTGCCAGCGGGGCAGCAGGTCGGCGAGCCCGTCCGGCTCCCTGGGCACCACCGGGGCCGGCGTCTCCAACTGGGAATCCGGGGACATCACTTGACCTCCGTCAGAATCAGGGTGTCCGCGGCGCGGGGCGACAGCAGCGCGAGCTGGGCCGGGCGGATGCCGCGGAAGACGAACACCGACCGGCCCTTGGGCAGGCGCCGGGTGTCGGTGATGTCGGGGTTGAGGCGCAGCAGCTCGGCGAGCGGGACGCCGTACTTCGCGCAGATCTCCGACAGCGTCTCGCCGTTCTCGGCGCGGACCGTGTGGATCTTCTCGTCGTACGTGGCCGCGTGCGCGGGGACGGACGCCTTGGGCGGGCCGGGCCGGGTGAGCAGCTCGGTGAGCTCCTCCGGTGTGGCGGAGGCGGGCACGCCGGTGAAGACGTCGACGTCCACGTAGTCGACGCCGGGCACGGTGTGGGCGGTGGCCAGGACCTCGGAGAGGCGGGCGGGCCGGCCCAGCTCCCGGCCCTCGAAGCCGAGCCGGTTCAGCAGGGCCTGCCGCAGGCGCGGCTCCACGGTGTGCCAGGCGTGGTCGGGGGCCACCTTCACCCGGGCGGCGATCAGCAGCAGGACCAGTTCCCGGCCGTCCACGCGGACCGGCAGGTTGGGGTCGCCGTACTCGGTGAGGGCGCCGCGCAGGGCGCGCAGGGTGTCCGATTCGGGGGCGATGGGCACATCATCCGTTCCGGCGACCGTCACGTGCAGCACGCGCCGCCGCCCGTCGAAGAGTTCGCGTGCCGAGGCCCGGCCGATGCCGGCGCGGGAGCGGGCGAAGTCCTCGTAGTCCGACTCGGACACCAGCCGGTCAAGCGCGGACACGGCCAGCGGGACCGTACGGCGGGTCAGGCCGGGGCCGTCGACGTCGGCGCCGCCGGTGGCCGGACGCGGGTTGGTGACCGCGGTGACGCCCAGCGGCCGGGTGAGGGGCTGGGTGACGCGGTCCGCGGGCACGTTGGCGGCCCTGCCGGTGCCGAAGCGGTAGCGGGCGCGGACGTTCTCGTGGCCGGAGGGCAGCCGGGCGCCGTGCACACCGTCGCCGAAGGTCACGGTCGTCCGGCCGTCGGCCGTGGCACCGCTGATGTAGACCCGCTCGGTCGGGCCGCGCCCGGCGAGGCTGTCGACCTCGTGCCACAGCACGCCGTCGACGCGGAGTTCCAGCACGGGGGTGGCGCCGAGGGGGTTGTCGTCGGCGAGCCAGGTCAGCGGGGACTGCCAGAGCGCGAAGGTCTGGTTGACGCGGTCCGAGTCGCCGCTGCCGATGGCCTCCTCGCGGCTCTCGCCGTGGGTGGACTCGACGACGTTGCCGAGGATGCGGACCGTCTCGCGACGGTAGCGGTGGGCGAGGTCGGCGGTGAGGGTGAGCCGGGTGTGGACGTGATCGCCGGGGAGCCGGGGGTCGACGGCCGGGTCGGCGGCGGCGACGGTGACCACCTCGGTGGCCTTGACGCCGGCCGTGCCCGGGAGGTCGCCGCGCTCCCCCGCCACGACGAGCGTGCGGCCGGGCCGCAACCCCTCGTACAGCTGGGCGAGTTCGATCTCGTTGCCGTGCACGTCCTCCCCGAGGGGCTCGTCGGCGAGCCGCAGACGCTCCCCGGCCGCGTGCACGGTGGTGTCGCGGATGTGCGACAGCAGCACGTCGAACTCGTCCAGCCAGGGGTCGGCGAGGGTGAGTTCGGTGCCGCGTCCGGTGATGCCGTAGTTGGTGTACGCGGCCGTACGCGCGGCCACCACCTGCGTGGTGACGAACGCCAGCTTCGGATCGCCGGGCACACCGCCCTCGACTCCCTTGGCGGGCCGCTGGATCGCCACCCAGCTGCCGACGGTGATGCCCTCGTGCACGGTGTCCAGCTGGAGCGTGCGGCGGTTGACGGGCTCCGGCTTGCTGGCGATCACGACCTCGACATGAGGCTCGGCGCTGCCCACCGTGTACGTGAGGCTGACCTCGTGGTCGCCGTGCGTGAACTGCTCACTGGCGCCCGGCCGCAGGGCGATCTGCTCGGAGGTGCCGTTGTGGACGCCGACGTGGACCAGGCCCTCGTCGTCGGGCCGGGACACGAAGAGCGTGCGCTCGGGCAGGGCGGAGAGGTAGCGGGCCGTGACACCGGGCTCCTGGGAGTCGGCCGGACGGCGGTTCAGCCAGCTCAGGTCGCGGTCCTGGCCGGAGCGCACGGACAGTTCGACCTGGCCGGGGCCGAGCGTGAAGGTGACCGGCTGGGCGACGGGCAGGTTCTCCGCGCGCTGGTCGGAGCTGCTGCCCTCGACGTACTGGAACTCGGCCCGCACCGGGGACTTGCCCGCCGTGTCGAAGACGACCCGCATGGTCGCCAGCACCGCACCGGTCAGCGGCCAGTCGGCCGTGCGGATGACCCTGCCGCGATCGTCCTGGACCGGCTTCAGCGGGGCCGTGGCACCGAAGGGAGCCGCGGTGACGCGCAGGGCGAGCAGCTCACGCAGAAGCTGCGGGTTGCCGGGCGCGGCGGCCGTGCGCCAGGCCGGGTAGAGGCTGCCGAGGCCGGGGTTGAGGGCGGAGAGGAGACGGGCGGTGTCGGTGCCCGGGAGCTGCCGACCGGTGGCGCCCCGGGGTGCGGGGGCGGTGGCGCGCAGGGCGGGAAGTACAACACCCAGGGCTTCCATAGCGGCAGCGCGCTCATGGTCCTCCAGGGGCGCGGGGAACTGCGCGACCTGCCCCGACGGCGCCGCGGACGGCAGACCACCCGCATCCGTCTGGGCAGGCGCCAACTCCATGGCCCGCTCGGCGAGTTCCGCGAGCACCGCCTCCAACCGCTCGAACCACGCCGCCACGTCCTCATACGGAGCAGCCAGCACCTGCGCCTCACCGAGCCGGGCAAGAGGCTCCGCGAGCCGGCCCGCGAGCCGCTCGGGCGTCTTGACCCCGTCCAGGTCGTCACGCAGCGGTTCGAGGACCTGGTCCTCGAAGTCCTCGATCAGTCGGCTGACCGGCCGCGGGTTGGGAACCTCCGGCGTGGGCGGCTCCTCCCCCGGTTCGCCGGGGGCAGCGGGCTCGGCGGTCCAACGCCGTACCTCGTCGACGAGTTCCTCAACGGTGCGCGGCGCCGACTTCGGCAACGAGATCGCCGTGATCTCGTCGTCCCGGTCGACCCGCGTCTTCGCCACCGGCAGCAACTTGCGCGCGCCCCCGGCCCCCTCCCCGAAGACGAACAGCAGCTGATCGCCGGTCTGAAGGGAGAGCCCCGTGCCCTCGACGAAGAGCTCGGAGCGCTTCTCGAGGTCCTGCGGCGTCAGCAGCGAGGGACGGCGGCGACGGACCTTCAGCTCGTTGAAGTCCCAGCGGGCCGTCAGATCCCGTGCGGTCTCGAACGTCAGCGACGCCTCATCGGCGGAGGCCGGCACGCTGTGGCTGCGCGCACCGCGCGGGATCAGCACGTTCTGCGCCTCGGCGCGCGGGTCGCGTTCGAGGGTGTACGCCAGGTGCGTGGCGGCGGCGACACCGGGACGCGGACGGTGCCCGACGAGCCGGCCGAGCAGCACCAGGGAGCGGTGCTCGTCGGCGGTGCGGAGGTAGGCCTCGTCGGCGATCCGCTCGGAGTGGAAGGTGAGCAGGTCGCCGAGGACGGCCGTGGCGTCGAGCAGGCCGATCGCCGGGTCGTCCGGGGTGCGGACGGTGAGGCGGTTCAGCGCCGGGTACGCGGGCGAGGCGAGCCGGTCGAGCAGGGCGGCCAGGAAGGATCCGTACTCGCCGACGCGGTAGTCCAGCGCGGTGCGGCCGGGCGGGTTGTGCGGCGGCTGCGGCGCGAGGCGCTCGTCGTGGCCGCCGCGGCAGGCGCCGCCGCAGCCGCAGTCGTCGGTCGCGGGGACCGGGTGCGGGTCCGTCATCGGGCACCTCCCAGGGATATCGCCAGCAGGCCGTTCTCCGGCCGGTCCGGGTCGTTGTCGCAGGTGGCGATCTCCAGCGGGCCGAGCCGCAGCACGCCGTCCTCCCTCTCTCCTCGGTCCTGTTCGGACAGCCGGCGCAGCCGGGTGACCTCGACGCTCTCCACCCCGGGCACGGCCGCGGCGACGGCGACCAGGCGGCTGAGCCGGACCGGTTCGCCGAAGGTCAGCGCGTCGGGGTGGAAGAAGCCGAGCCGTCCGCCGGGCAGCCGTCCGCTGCCCAGCACGCGGTACAGCTCGGCCAGGATCTGCCCGTGCTGGTGCCCCGGCTCGGCGCAGACGCTCAGCGCGATGTCGAGCGGCACCAGGCGGGCGGGCCCGACGACCAGGTCGTGGCCGATGCGCCGGTACGTCTCCAGGGCCTGGGCGACCGAGTCGAGCAGGCCGGGCGACGGGTCGGCGGTGCCGTACGTGTCGATCGCGATGTGTGCTTCCTGGACGCTGCCGGTCCAGCGGATCTCGGCCGCCGCCCGCTGCACGCCCGGCAGGGTGCCGGCGAGGGCGGCGTAGTCCTCGGCGGTGACCGCGCGCAGCCGGGTGCGGCGCAGGTCGAGCGGGGCCAGCTGGCGTACCTGCTCGACGGGTTCGGGCCGGGTGCCGCCGGTGGCGGGCAGCGGGTTGCGCACCACGGCGGCCGGTGCCTCGCAGTCGCCCTGTACGACCAGGTGGTTGATGGCCTCGGCGCCGACGTTGCCCGCGGTGCCGCCGCCGAGCCGGTAGCGCAGCTCCAGGCGGGCTCCGGGCGTGGGCTTCGCGCCGTGCCGGCCGTCGCCGAAGCGCAGGGCGAGGCGTCCGTCGTCCTCCAGTTCGCCGACGAAGTGCCGCTCGCGCGGACCGCTGTCGAGCAGGTCGCGGCGCGGCTCCCAGGTCCCGTTTCCGTCGTGCGGGTGTACGGCGGGCAGCGCCCGGCGCGGGTCCTGGGCGAGGGCGGCGGTCGCCGAGCCGCGCAGCACCGTCTCCTCGGGGTGGAGTCCGCTCGCGTAGGCCGGGCCCCAGGCATGGGCGATCTCCCAGGCGATGTGCCCGTCGAGGACGGTTCCCGCCCGGGCGCGGGCGGCGAGGACCTCGACGCGGCGCAGTTTGGTGTCGAGCAACTGGTCGCTGCGGTAGAGCAGTTCGCGCAGGCCGCGGACCGGGTGGCGGTGCAGTTCGAACCGCTCCAGCACGTTCAGGCCGTAGATCACGGCGAGTTCGGCGATCTCCTCCTGGCCGAGCCCGTCCCGGTCGCGGGCGCTGCGCCACAACTCGACGAGCCGCTGCCGCACCCGGCCCGGGATGGCCGCGATCCGCTCGGCCTGTCCGGCGGCGACGGTGCCGGGGTCGGGGAAGGGCACCGCCTGGGTGACGGGCGTACGGCCGAGGACCGGGCGGAAGCGGGGTGCGATGCCCGGGTAGACGGACTGGGCGAGCAGGGTGCGCAGGGCGGCGGCCTGGGCGTACGCGGTGCCGGGCACGACCTGTTCGTGCCGTTGTCCGGCGCTTTCCAGGCCGAGGCCCGCACGGTTGGTCGCTGCCTCGCCGACGACGTCGAAGAGTTCGCGGACGTCGTCGGGTACGAGGGCCCGGCCCGACTCGGCCTTGTCCGTCAGGGCGTTGATCAGCCGTGCGGGGGCGTTGCCCTCCTCGGTGTCGTGGCAGCCGAAGGCGGGAGGGTCGCAGGGGGCGGTCACGGCGGGCACGGGCGGCACGGTGACCGTCTCGGGCAGGCCGGTCAGCGTCCGTCCGTGGTCGGCGAGGACGACATTGCCGCGGGCGAGGGTGACGTCCTCGACGGGCAGGCAGTCGCGTCCGCCGCGGGTGGTGAGGCAGAGCGGGAAGCGCAGCGCGTCCTCGGCGGCCCAGGTGATCTCCAGGACCGGCTGGTCCTCGATCCGGTCGAGGCCGGGAGTGACGGAGGTGATCCGGACGGCCTGGCGGTGGGCGGGGTCGGCGTCGCCGGGGGTGCCGGTGCGCGGGCCCTTCACCTCCTCCAGGACGAGCACGTCGCCCGCCCGGAGAGCCAGCCGGCGCTCGCGGCAGGTCTCCGGGTCCACCCACGCGTCCCGCAGGGTGGCGGCGGTGGCGCCCCGCGGCAGGGTGCACACCTCGCCGCCCCAGGTCCACAGCCGGATCGCGTTGTGCGCGACCCGCAGCTCCAGCGGGTCGGTGGCGACGACCGGTTCGAAGACCTCCACCGAGCCGCGCTCGTCGAGGTCTCCGAGGTCGGCCTCGTCGATCACCGTGCCCGGTTCGGGGCGGTCGTGCGGGTCGAGGCTGCGTACGTCGACGGAGGCGAAGCGGAACGTGCCCGGGGCGAGCGTCCGGTCCTCCGCGGTCCGGACGGTGACGTAGGCGCGGGCGTTGCAGCCGTCGTGCATCGCGTAGTCGATGAGCTTGACGTGACGGCGTACGGAGACCCGGCGGCGGGCGGTGTCGAGGTAGGCCTCGGTGGCGACCGCGTCCTGCTGGTAGCTGATCTGGTCGCCGGTGTGGGCGAGGAGTTCGACGAGGGTCATGCCCAGGTCGGCGGGGTTGCGCTCGGCCCAGTCGGGGGTGGTGAGAGCGAGCCGGTCCAGGAGCAGCTTGCGGATGGTCTCGTAGTCGCGGGCCGTGTAGTCGATGACGGGCGCGGCGGGGAAGTCCGGCTCCGGCCGGTGCTCGTCCTCGCAGTCGAAGGGGGTGGGGCAGTCGGGCCGGAAGGAGAACGTGGCGCTGTGGTACCGCTGGTCGAAGCCGCGGTACGGCTCGGTGCCGGGCCGTCCGTACGGGTCGGTCTCGACGAGGGAGAGCCGGTAGCGGGAGGTGTCACCGGCCCGGTCGAGGGTGACGTAGAGCCGGTCGTCGAGCTCCGGGTCCTCCTCGCGTTCGACGCTGACGTCGACGGCGGCGATGCCGGTGACGCGGCGGCCGCCGTCGATGCGGACGTTCTCGGGGCACAGGCCGTGCGGGGCCTTGCCGAGGAAGGTGACGGTGAGCAGCAGGCCGTCGTCGCCGGTCTCGACGGTGTCGACGCCGTTGAGCTGTGCGGCCCTCACCTTGCCGCGGCGGGACGCTGTGGTGCCGGTCGTCATGCGGCGGCCCTCCCTTCGAAGACGTCGTCGCGCCGGGCGCCGGTGGCCCGGACGGCGTACGACAGGTACACGCGGACGACGCCGTCCTCGCCGCCCTCGCTGACGATGTCGAGGGCCTGTACGTCGATGAGGTCGCCCAGCCAGCGCTGCAACGCGGCCTGCACGGACAGTTCGAGCGTGCTGATCAGCTCGGGGCTGTTGGGCGCGAACACCAGGTCGAGGAGTCCGCAGCCGAAGTCGGGGCGCATGACGCGCTCGCCGGGGCTGGTGAACAGCAGTTGCTCGATCAGGTCGTGCACGTGCTCGCCGTGTGTGGCGTGCGCGGTGCGGCCGCGGCGGTCGGCGCGGAAGGGGAACGCGATGTCGGAACGGGGCCTGGCGGCCCGGCTGGTGGGGTTCATCGGACGGTGACCTTTCGCTGCGCGGCCTGGACGACGGGCGGCCCCTGCGGGACGAAGGCCGCGCTGAAGCACTGGGCCGCGGAGGTGTCGAGCAGCACGGGCGCGCCGTCGACCGTGATGCCGGTGGTGTCGGCGGTCCAGCGGACCGTGACGCACGGCGAGGGCACCCGGTGGACGGTGTGCGGACAGCCGGTGACCACGTAGGAGTGCGCGGCCGTGGCGACGGCGGCACCCGCGACCCGGACGCCGCCGGAGGGCGGGGTGGCCGCGGTGACGCGTCCGCCGTGCGGGCAGCCGAGCACGGTGCCGGCGTCGAGAAGTCTTCTGTTCGTTCCTGTCACTTGCTGGATCCCCCGTCGTCTATCGCTTCGAGAGCACGGTCAACTGGCCCTCGTTGATGGTCACTTCACGTCCGCGCAGCACGACCTCGGCACCCGCGCCGGTCGCGATGACCACGGCTTCCTTGGTGATGCGGATGTAGGCGCCGCCCTGTGCCTGGAGGAGGATCCCCTGCTCGGCGCCGGGTGTGTCGTTCATGACGAGCTTGTGCGCCTGCGGTGTCTGCACGACGACCGGCTTGCTCGGCGAGTTCGCCTGGAGCTCGCGGCGCGCGTCTGGCGGCAGTTCCTCGGCTGCGCCGTACCAGCACCCCGTCCACACCGGGAAGCTCGGGTCGCCCTGCTCGAACTCCACCCACACGCCCGCGCCGGGCGGCGGCACCACGAACTGCCCGGACTCCGGACCGGTGAAGGGCAGGCAGGGCAGCGCCCAGGTCGACGGCTCGTCGCCGAGCACGTCCGGGACCTCGACGGTGACGCGGCCGATGCGCAGCGGGTCGTTGTTGTCGACGACCCGGCCACGGAATTTGCCGAGGTAGCGATTGCTGGGTGCCGCCATGGTGGGGATGCTCCTGGAGGATGGTCGCGGGGGCTGTTGCGTGTGTGTGGGTTACGGCCGGACGTAGTCGCTGCGGGCTTCGAGACCCTCCCGGGAGAGGGTGAAGTTCTGCTGGTACGAGCCCGGACGCAGGTTGTGCGTGACGGACTTGACGTAGTAGTCGCCGTCGTAGGCGCGCCCGGCGCCCCGTACGCCGACGAGCTGGCGCGGCTGGAGGATGTAACCGTGCCGGTTGACGTCGAGGGAGCCGGAGCCGGAGACGACGTCGGCGGAGACGGCCGCGCGGGCCAGCAGTTCGGCCTCGGCCTGCTCGCGCTGCTGCTTGGCGGTGCCGGACAGCGTCTTGCGCTTCAGGGCCGGGGTGGGGCGCCTGCCGAGGGGCGGGCGCAGCGGGCTGATCGGCGGTTGCGGCAGCAGCGTGGACTGCCGGGTGCCGGGGTCCTGCCAGCGTGCCTGCGGCTCTTCCCTGGCCGTCCCGTCGTACGCGAACGTCAGCTGGTCGACGGTCGACTGGGCGTCCATGTTGACGTTGAGGGCGTGCTGGCGGATGCCGAGCCGGACCTCGGGGCCCCAACGGGCCGACGACTGACCGGGGTTGGGACCGGGCTCCAGGTAGAAGGTGTAGCCGTTGGCGCGGGCGAGCTCGGTGACGTACTGGAGGTCGGTGCCGGTCTGGTAGTGCACGCGCAGGTCCTGGTGCGGGGGCTGGGCGACCTTCTCGGTGTAGACGTCGGGCCGGATGCCGTAGTCGGAGTAGCGGCGCAGGATGGAGAGGGCCCGCTCGGAGGGCGGCAGGTTGGGGTAGCGGGCGGTGCGCTCCTCCAGGTCCATCAGCAGGGTGAGGTCCTCGCCGGTGACGGTGAGGGTGGAGTGGCCGGGCCGGTTGCTGGCCCCGACCTCCTGCCGTACGACGAGCCCGTCGAAGAGCACGGCGGCCGTGCCCCGCACGGTGACGGTCACGATCAGCCGGGTCTTCGGATCGAAGTACCCCTCGGGCAGCAGCCGGCGGCTGATGATGCCGTTCTTGGTGAGGTCGAAGGCGAGCTGGAACCCGCTGCGCTCGCCGGCGGTGGCGGTGATCTGCGCGGAGAGCAGGGCCTCGGTGACCTCGGCGGGCACGGGGCGGGCGAGCTTGGGCCCCATGAGGAGGGTGATGTGCACGGGGCCCTGCCCCACGGGCAGGTCAAACACGCCGGTCCCCCTGCGGGAAGCCGCCGGCGGTCGGTATGCCGATGATCCGCCCGGCCTCGTCGGTCAACTCCCGCGGATCGAGTACGGGGTTGGCGTCGGCGATCTGCCACCACTGCCCGGGGTCGCCGAAGTACCGCTGGGCGAGCAGGTCGGGCCGCTCCCCCGCGCCGACGACATGGGGCTGGGCCTCCTGGTGGCCGCCGTCGTCGAGGGGCGGCAGCAACCGGCGCTTGGTGTACCGGACTTCGGTTCCGTCGGGGCGGCGGTGCACCCCGATCTCGGCGTCGTGGTACCGGCTGGTGCGTGGATACGGATGAGCCCCGGGGACGGCGTCCAGGGCGCTCTCGTACGGTTCGATGTCGGCCATGGTGTGGCTCAGCCCCTCCTGATCGATGCGCTCACCGCTGCCCCGAGTCCGCCGCCGAGCCCCAGCGCGCCGAGGCTGCCGCCCCTTGCCGCCGCGGCGAGCCGCTCCTTCTGCGCGAGGTGCGCGAGGTAGAGATCGGCGCCGCGGTGCCCGGCCGGCAGATCGCTGACGGTGAGGATCTTCATGCCGATGCTGAGGGAGGCGCGGATGGGATTGAGATTCACGTCGAAGGCGGACTCGTTCACGGACAACTCCGTCAACCGCACCGGCATGACCCGCTTGCTCCCCCACGTGAACAGCGTCAGCGGCATCTCGATCGGACTGATCTCGATGGCCCCCTTCTGCGACAGCTTGCTCGCGGCCCGCAGTTGCGCGGTGGTCGGCTGTACGAGCATCTCCAGCGTGGCGAGCTGAGGATGAATCCCGTCCGGCGCCGCGACCTCGAACTGATCCGTCGCGTCGATCTCGGCGGTGAACTTCCAGGTCTCCTGCGCGGGGCCCTTCAGCCGCAACGCCTCGTTCCTGTCACCACTACCGGTCCCTCCGCCTCCGGCGTCCCCGCTGTCACCGGCGGACTGGGGGCTCACGCTGCGTTCCAGGGTGTCCGGGTTGAACTGCAGCACGATGATGCGTTGGGGGGTGCCGGTGTCGGGGTTGACTACGACGATGCCGGAGCGGATGGGTTTGGGGATGTCGGCGTAGCGGGTCACAGGCGGGCCTCCAGACGGGCGCGAAGGTCCGTGTAGTCGTGGTCGGGGAAGAGGCGGGGGAAGACGTCGAGCATTTCTCCCAGCTCGTCCCCCAGGCCCACGAAGTCGTCGTCCGCGAAGGAGACATCACAGAACAGGAACTGCCAGCCGAACGTCCCCTTGGTGAGCGTGAGGGCGTCCAGGTAGCGACAGTGGTCGAGGGCCATCCGGAAGCCGCCCAGGTTGTAGTGGAAGTCGTGGTACCAGATCTCCGGGGTGGGGGTTTCCGGGTTCAGGCGCAGCGCCGCGAAGGCGCCCGTCCCGCTCACCGGGTGATCGTCCAGCACCCTGAACTCCGCGTACCGCTGCCGTTCGTCCTGGGTCATGAGCTCCGTCGCCGTGGGCGGCGCCTCGCTGGCGACCACGGCGGGCAGGTGCGAAATGCAGAACTCTCCGGAGAGGCCGTTCTCCGAACCTTCCATGCTCCAGCCGGCCGAGCACCGGTCGAAACGAACGAAACAGTCCTTCAGCGCGCCGTCCAGGGAGATACCCGTGGACACCGTGAGATCGGCGAATGCCGCGTCGACGTCCTCGCACACGGGGTCGACGACGCCGGGCAGGGCATCGTGCACCTCGAACTCGGACGCCTCTCGCAGTTCACTCATCATCAGCCGCAGTCGTCGTTCGGCGGGGTTCAGGTCGGTCATGGGGTAGCTCCGTTCGTCAGGCGTGGGGCGGTACGTGGTCAGTAGGAGATCAGTCCTTCTACATGCCGTGCGCGGATCTCCGCCTTGACCGTGCTGAACTCGCTCTGCAACGGACTGCTGGTCGCCTTCAGGTGTTTCTCCAGCCGCGTGGTGAGATCGCCGACGTTTCGGAACCGCCGCTGGCGGGACAGCTTCCTGATCTCCGCGGCCATCTTGGTGGATGCCTTGAAGTACTTCGAGAACATGCGGTCCTCTTCGCTCTGCCGGTTCACTTCGATGAACTTCGGCAACGGAATGTCCTCGGTGTAGTGGTGCTTCGGCGCCGTGATCGGCGGCCTTTCCTTCCACGTGTTCCCGGACTTGTAGTGGTAGTTCCACCTGGTCATGACGTTCTCCGGGAAGAACTCGTGCGGGTTGCTGCGGAACTTGACCCGGACGGTGTACCAGATCGCCTTCCCCGCCGCCGACCTCGCCGTGTTCGCTTCGTCTTCGACGCCGTAGTGGAATCTCGTGTTGATGTCACCCGGTGCCGGTACGAGATTCGAGCCGGATGCCAGGCCGCCCAGCTTGAAGGGCAAGAGGTGCATCTTGACGAAATGGTTCGGGGCCTGGGAAAGGGCTTGGCTCCACCCGACGGGGTTGGGCTGTTTCTTGTTGTGCAACCCTGCCGGTTGCCCCTTCGGAATGCCCTGTTGCAGGTAGTGGGCCTTGAAGTTCCGTGCCCGCACGTTGTCCACGAACGGCGGGAAGACCGCAGGGGGAATATCGTTGTTGTTGTTCGTGTCGCGTTCTTCGAGGAGGCGGGCGAGTTTGGCCATCGCCGTCTGGAGTCGCTTGTACTGCCAGGACCGGATGTTCGTGGGAATCGGACGGCTGCCGTAGTTCGCGGTCGTGTACCGGGGCGACATACTGTTCTGCATTCCGTCGACGTGCTGAGCCAGCGCGTCCGCCTTGCCGAGGGCGGTCGTCTGGGCGTTCCTCTCGGTACCGGCGGGCATCGTCGCGATGTCCGACTGCCAGTCGGCGAAGAACGCGCTCATCGCTTGCTGCACACTGCGCACCACGAGGTCGGCGCTCTGCGTACGGCCGTTGAACAGCAAGGTGTGCACCTCGCCGTCGGCCATACGGAACCGCACCCGGGGAAGCGGCGGCGCCTGCTGCTGCCTGGTCTCCTCCCGCCGCCTGTCGTTGTCGCGTCGCCGGTCGCGGTCCCTCCCACGTGTGCGGTCCCGATCGTGCCGACGCCGCCACTGGTCGCGCAGCCGGCGCAGCCGGTCGTTGAGACGGTTGCCGAGCCGACGACGGGCTTTCCCGTAGAGCTTGCGCGCCGCCCGGCGGGCGCGGCTGACGGCCGCCTTGACCGTCTGGCGGGCGCGCCGGAGCGGGCTGCGGCGAGGCCGGTCACCGGGCTGACGGTCCCGGGGGCGGCGGTCGGGCGTGCTGTCGGTGTCCCGGCGGCGCTCGTCGGGGCGCCGCCTGTCGTCGGTGCGGGGCTCGTCGGCGCGCCGTCCGTCGTCCGTACGGCGGTCATCGGGACGCGTGTCGCGGGCGTCGCGGTCACGGCCGTCCCTCCGGTCGGCGCCGGGGCGACGCCGGTCGCGGAGCGTGTCCCGTGCCGGGCCGCGGCGGTCGACCCCGCTGCCGCGCTCGTCCCTGTCGTCGTCGCGCATCCTGCGCTCGGCGTCCTTTGCCCGGCGCCTGGCCGCGTTCACCTCGCGGCCCTCGTCGCGGCGTTCGTCGTCGTCGCGGCGCTTCTTCGGGCGAGTGGTGTGGGCGGGGCGTCGCTTCTTCTCCGGGGTGGGGCGCTTGCCGGGGCGGGGCTTCGAGGGCGGGCGGGAGGTCTTGTCCGGGGACGGCTTGCGGGGTGCCGACGGGCGGTTGGTGGGGCCGTCGTTCGTGCGGTCGGGGGTGCGGTCGTCGGTCGGGGCTTGGCGTTCGTCCTTGGGTTTGGCGGGGGCGTCCGGCTTGTCGTCGGCGGGGCCCGGCTTGTTCTTCTTCGTGCGGAGGTTCTTGAGCATGTCGCCGAGCCGTTCGGCCACCTTGCCCATGAAGCGGCCGACGCCCTCGATGAGGAACTCGTAGACCAGCTCCAGCAGCGCGACGACTCCCGCCGCGACCGCCTTCGCGAACGGCAGCGCGCCGTTGCCGCTCTTGACGGACTTGAGGAAGTCCATGAACAGGCCGAAGGCGGCGAGGATCTCGCTGAGGGCGCCCCACGCGGTCTGCAGGGCGTCGATGACGGCCATGACCCAGCCGGCGCCGGGGATGAGCTTGGCGACGACCTTCTCGACGACCATCACGCCGATGATGACGGGGAGTTGGGGAAGGGCCTCGTCCCAGGCCATCTGCGCCATCTGCTCGACGGTGACGCCCCCGGAGATCAGCTCCTGGAAGTCCTCCATCGGGATGCCGATGATCTCCTGGACCTTCTGGTTGAACCAGGCCCTGACCGCGGTCTTGATCTCCTCGAAGAGGTGTTCCTTGGCGCCCGTCTCCGCGGCGGCACCGGCCTTGCCGATCCAGTCGCCCGGGTCGGAGACGATGTCGTTGAAGATGGCCGCCCACTCACCGAGCGCGGCGACCGCGGCGGCACCGAACTCCAGCGCGCCGACGGTGACCGTCTCGGCGATGTCGACCGCTGCCAGCAGGCCGCCCTCCAGGGCGTCGAGCCCCGCCAGGAGCGCGCCGCACAGGCCGTCGAGGAGCTTGCCCGCGACCTCCTTCAGCGCGTCCGCCGCCTCGTTGACCTTCTGTACGGCCCAGTCGCGCGCGCCGTCGATGGTGTTGCGCCACTTGTCGCGCATCGCCGGGTAGTCGGCGAGGAGTTCGTCGCCGAGGGCGATCAGCGCGTCGGCGAAGGTGTTGATCTGGTCGATGACCCAGTTGCGGGCGTCGTCGATGAGCTTGAAGACCTGCTGCTTGAACTTGTCGATGAGGTCGGTGACGACCTGGCGGGCCTTCTCGAAGACGCTCTTGATGGCGTTCTTGAGCTTCTCGAAGAACTCCTTGAGCTTCTCGATGGCCTCTTCGAGCCAGTTGTCGGCGTCGTCCTTGCCGTCCTCCTGCTTCTTCTCCGCCTCCTTCTCGGCGTTGGTCTGCTCGTCGTCGATCTTCTTGTTGTCGTCCTCGGTCCGCTTGTCGACGTCTTTGTCGGTGTCCTCCTCCTTCTTCTTGATGTCGTCGCGGACCTTGTCGTACTTCTTGCCCTTCTTGCCGTCGATCTCCGAGACCTTGGCGTCCTGCTCCCCGCGCCACCGGTCCCGTGAGTCGGCGATGTCGGAACGGCCCTTGTCGCGGGCGTCGGACTGCTTCTTGCCGCTGGCCGTGACCTCCTTCTGGAGGTCACGGTCGTGCTGCTTGCGGTCGTCCGCCGCCTTCTTGTCCTTGGCCTGGCGCTCCTGGCCCATCTTGTCCCGGCCCCGGGAGAAGCCCGCCTGGATCTGCGGGCCCCGGTCGTGCTCGGCGACCGCCGAGGCGGACTCGATCGGCACCCCGCCGCCGGACACCGACCGCCCGCCGCCGCCCTTCGCGGACTTCTTCCCGCCGGCCACCTTGCCGGTCAGGGTCTCCTTGGGCACATCGGGATAGATCTGGTCCTCGCCCATCGGGCGGGCCGCGTCGTCACGTCCCGACTGGTGCAGTTCGTTCTTGCGCTCGTCGAGCTTGTGGCCCTGCTCGTCGGTGCGCTGCGGGTCCGAGTCGTTCTCCAGCGGAAGCCTCGGGGCGTCGCCCACGCGGGCGTTCTTCAGCCCCTCGTCCTTGGTCGGCAGCCCGAGGATGGAGTCGATCAGGTCGTCGAGCGGAAGGATCTCCTTCAGCAGCTTGCCGAAGAGCTGGGCGCCGATGGTGACGGCGATGTCCCACCAGCTGGGCTCCGGCACGTTCGCGCCCGGGACGTCGCCTTCCGGCTTCTGCTCGCCCTTGATCTCGGGCGTCTTGCCCTGCGCCGCGTCCGTACGGGCGACCTTGGCGTTCGTGTACGTGCCCGGGGCCGCCGCACGGGGGCCGCCGGGGACCGTGCGCGGGGAGCCGGAGGGCCGCTGCATCTTCGGCGGCGCCTTGCGCAGGGTGGTGCGTTCCTTGTCGACCGAGCGGCCGACCGCGCTGCCGACGCCCTTGAGCGTTTCCAGGGCCTGGTGCGGCTTGAGTCCCTCGGCCGTCGACAGGCCGGACTCGGGGGTGGCGTTGGAGACGTCCGGGGGTGGGGTCTCCTTCTTGGCCTTGGGGTTGGCCTTGGATCCGCCGGAACGGGAGGGGCGGCCGCCGGAGCGGACGGATGCGGGGGCCGGGGACTTGCGGCCGCCGCCTCCGCTTCCGCCACCGCCCCGGCGCGACGCAGTCTTTGCAGCCTTTCGTGCCGCCTGGCGCTTGCTGCCCGTCGGGCGGGAGCGCGAGCTCGTGGAACCGCTCGATGCTCCGCCGGATCCCGGGGACTCGGAAGCTTTGGGGGTATTGGTCTTCGCTTCCGGTCCTGCTGCCAGAGGCGAAGGCCCGTTGCCCGGTGCCAGTTTGGGCGCACTCCCGAGTCCCGGGGTGGAGACCTTGTCCGGGCCGCTCTCCGGGCCGGGGGTGGTGGCCGGGCCCTTGCCTTCGGTAGCGTCCTGGCCGCTGCCGGTTGACGTTTCGGGTGCGGGAGCCGTCGCCCCCTGGTCCCCGCCGGTCTCACGCTGGCCGTTCGCCGAGCCGGCCTCGGGCTTGTCGGCCTGCTTGTCCTTCCCCTTCTCGCCCCCGGAGTCGGCATCCTTGCCGCCGCTGCGGTCGGGAGCTCCTGCTTCCGGCTTCTTGGCACTCTGAGCTTGGCTCTCGCCGCCGCCCTTCTCCGTTCCAGTTCCCGACGGCGAACCGGCGCCCTGCGCGCGGGCATCCTCGCCTGCCTTGGCCAACTGGTCCGGCGCGGCGGTCTCCCCGGGCCTCGCGGCCGCCCCGCTCGCAGCGGCGTCCGATGCCCTGGCCTCCTCGTCGCGCCGCGCGGCCTCGGCGTCCTCCTTGCCTTCGTCCGACTGCTTCCGGTCCCGGCCCACCCCGGCGGCGTCCGCCGTCGGGGCCGCACCGGGAGACGCCGTACCGAGGCCACCGCGGATCCCGGAGTGATCGGTCTGCTGACCGGAGTCCGGCCCGAAGGTGACGGCGTCCGGGACGTCGTCACCCGCCGCCGTCTCCTCGGCGGACAACGAATCGTCCTGCGCGGCCCTGGGCCGCTCGTCCTGCCGCGCCCCGTCCGACACCGAGGCGACGTCCGTGGACGGAAGCGGGGGCCGGGGCGCTGTGCCCTTCTGCCGTTCCTCGACGAGGCTCGCGTTCTTCGCCGCGTCGGTGTGCCCGAGGAGGTCGGCCTCCGAGGGGGACGCCTCCTCGCCGCCCGGCGCCTCGTCCCTCCGAGTGTCCTCGTCGGCTTCGTCCTGCTCGGACTCCTGTTCCAGTCCCAACGGCTCATCGTCCGCGTCCTGTTCGTTCTCGGGATCCCCCACCGCACGGGCGGTCCCGGTCTCACCCCCCGTCCGGGACTTCTCGCCGGGCTCCGCGCCGCTGCGGTCGACGGTGCCCGGGGCGGGGGCCTGGCGGTGGGTCGCCTCGGGCGTGGCCTCGTCCTCGCGCCGCTCCTGCTCGCCGGCCTGCTTCTCGGGCTCCTGGGCGGCCTCGTCCTCGGGGCCGCCCTGGTCCTCCTCGGCGTCGCGCTCGTCCTGCTTGTCCTGGTCCTGCTGGTCGCGTTCGGTGTCCGAGGCGTCCTTGCGTTCGTCGGCGGCGTCCTTCTCGGCGTCCCGGCCGGAGGCGTCCTTGTCCTCCTGCTGGTCCTGCGAGCGCTCCTGCTCGTCCTTGGAGCCCTCCTGCTGCCGTCCGGCCGAGCCCGCGCCGCCCTGGGCATTCTCCTGGTCGGCGCCGCCGGAGGCGGATTCTCCGTCCTCCTGGTTCTCGGCGTCCTCTTCACGGTCGCCGCCGGGCGCGGGCCGGCCGTCCTGCGGCTTCCCGCCGGGCTTTCCGGGCTCGTTCGGCCGTACGTCCTGTCCGGGGGCGGGATCGGCCTCGGAGTCCTCGCGAGCGCGCCGCTCCTCCTCGATCTCCTCCGCCGCACCGGGGACGGCCGACGGAGCCGCCGCGGTGTCCATCGGCAGCGGCCCGGCGCGCTCCGTCTCCTCCACGCCCTCCAGCAGCCGGTCGACGACGGGCACGGGCAGTCGCAGTTCCAGCCGGTCCAGGACGCTGTCCTGCACCTCGGGCGCCATACGGGCCAGTTGGATACGGACGCGGCCCGACCGGTCCTCCGGATCGCCGCGCAGGGAACGCAGGAGGCCGTTGGCGAGGCGGTCGACGAGGGTCGCGGGGTCCAGTTGCTCCGTACGGCGGCGGTCCGCGTCGACGGTCGCGTAGCGGAGCCAGCCGGGGGTGGCCTGGGCCTGGTCGAGGTCCGCGGCCGTGTCCGGGCCCTGTTCCGGGTCCCGTACCAGGTCCTGTGCCGCCGACTCGGCCTCCCGTTCGATGGCCTGCTGGGGCAGGCTCACCGCGCCCAGGTCGCGGCCGGCGCGCAGGGTGCCGAGGCCGTGCGGGTTCTGGACGGTGTGCAGGAGTTCGTGGGCGAGCAGACGGCGGCCCTCGTCCGTGCCCGGCCGGTACGCCCCCTCGCCGAAGAAGATGTCCTGGCCGACGGCGACCGCGTCCGCGCCGAGCAGGTCCGCGAGCTGGCCGGCGTCCCGGCCGGTGTGCAGGCGTACGCGGCTCAGGTCGTGCCCGAGGCGCTCCTCCAGCTCCCGTCGTACGCCGGGGTCGAGCGGCTGACCGGCGCCGCTGACGATGTCCTTCGGCTCGGGGGCGCGGGACGTGGCCGCACGCTCCTTGCGCTTGCGGCGTCGCTGCTCGGCGGACTGCTCGGAACGGCTGTCCTGGGTCGGGGAGTTGCTCATGACGTCACCTCCCCGCGTCCGCACAGGCCTTCGTGCACCGCGCGGGCCAGTTCCTGGCCGAGGCGCCGGGCGGACAGGCCGGCGGGCAGCGGCGGCAGTCCGGACAGGACGTCGGCCGTCCACGGGCCGTCGGCGGGCACGCCGCGCTCGCGGACCAGCCTGGTCAGCTCGTCCTCGAAGGCGGCCGAGACCCGGTCGGGGTCCGCGCGGAAGCCGTCGAGGACCAGCTCGCCTATCTCCACGCGGATCTCGCGCGGCGCCGGTGCCCCACCGGGGCCTGTCCCACCGGACGGCGTCGCCCCCGTCTGCGTCACACCCATCCGCGGACCTCCGTCGGCGTCAAGGAGCGTTCCAGCTTGAGGTATTCGGTACGGGCGCCCGCGAGCATGTGCCGCATCTGGAGCGCCTCGCCCTCCTCGGCGGCGAGGAACGCGCCGGACAGGGCGATGTTGCGGATCGAGCCGCCCGCCACGGTCAGCTGCGCGAGCAGCTGCGGGTCGATGTCCTTCACCGGGGCCTGCGGCGGCAGCACACGGCGCCAGATCTCGGCGCGTTCGTGCTCGGCGGGGAAGGGGAAATCGACGACGAAACGGATGCGCCGCAGGAAGGCGTTGTCCAGGGCCTTCTTCATGTTGGTGGTGAGGATGGCCAGGCCGCGGTAGGCCTCCATCCGCATCAGCAGGTAGCTGACCTCGAGGTTGGCGTACCGGTCGTGGCTGTCCTTGACCTCGCTGCGCTTGCCGAACAGGGCGTCGGCCTCGTCGAAGAGCAGGAGCGCGCCCCCGCGTTCCGCGGCGTCGAAGACGCGGCGGAGGTTCTTTTCCGTCTCGCCGATGTACTTGCTGACGACCTGCGAGAGGTCGATGGCGAACAGGTCGAGGCCGAGTTCCTTCGCCATCACCTCGGCGGCCAGGGTCTTCCCGGTGCCGGAGCCGCCCGCGAAGAGCGCGGTGACGCCCAGGCCCCGGCGCAGGGTCGCCGCGAAGCCCCATTCCTGGTGGACCATGGCGCGCTGACGCACATGCGCGACGATCTCCCGCAGCACGCCGGTCTGCCGCTCGTGCAGCACAAGGTCGTTCCACCCGGCCTGGGGTTCGATACGGCGGCCGAGTTCGTCCATGCCGACCCGGGCCTCGTCCATACCGGCCCGCCAGGCCAGGCCGGCGGCATCGAGCTCGTCCTCGTAGGGCAGTTCACGGCGTACGGTGGCGGCGGCGGACCGTACGACGTGCGGCGGCAACTGGAACTGGGCGATCAGGGACCGCAGTTCGGTCGGCTCCAAGTCGGCCACGTCATCGAACGCGTCCGTCCACAGGGCCAGTTGTTCCTCGTCGTCCAGGCTCGGCACGCTGACCCGGGTGCCGTGCGGGCGGTCCGTGCGGCGCGGGTCGGCGCTCGACACGACGACGGGTACGGCGGCCCCGGCCAGGAACGCCTCCGTGGCCGCCTGCTGCTCCCGGTCCGGCTCGCCGAACTCCAGAAGCAGCGCGGCGGGCAGCAGGATCGCCTCGCGCTGCCACAGCCGGGCGAACCGGTCGCGCTCTGCGGGGTCGACGGGGATGTCCTCGGCGCTCAGCGCGTACAGCCCGAGCCCGGCACGCGCTGCGGCCGCGGCGGCGATGTCGGCACGGCTGCGCAGGTCGCCGCCGACCAGTTCGACGAGCAGCGGCGCGTCGGGGCGGGCGCCGTCCGTCCAGCCGGCCGCGACCCCGCTCGCGGCGAGGTCGTACGACGGCGGCAGCCGGTCGGGCACCGGCGTACGGCGCAGCTGGCCGTGCAGCCGGGCGTCCAGGTAGGGCGAGCCGAGCAGGAAGTGCAGGATGCGTTCGTCGAGGCGGAGCCGGGAGGTCGTCAGCCGCGACGCGTCGTCCAGCTCCACGATCCGCCAGCGGCGCAGCGGCGACACGGGCGGCAGCGCGCTCCAGTGCGGTTCGTCCAGGGCGGCCAGGGCGAGCGAGAAGGTCGGGTACGCCCGCTCGGGATCACCACTCGCGGCGGCACACCGGGCACCGGTCGTCGGCTCCAGTTCCTGCGCGGCGGCGAGCAGCACGAGGTCACGCTCGAAGCGGGTGAGCCCGAAGCAGGCGACCAGCGCGTCGAGGGGGGCGACACCCGGACCGTCGACGGCAGCCTCGGACACGGTGCCCCGCGCGGCGCCACGCCCTTCCGACGACGCGCCGACACGGCCGGGGGCGACGGTGCCGTCGGGGTCCTGCGGGACATGCTGCGCGGCGGAACCGTCGTGGTCCCGCAAGACACTCTGCGCGGCGCCGCCATCAGGGTCCTGCGAGCCGCGCTGCGCGGCAGTGCCGCCGGATTCCTGCGAGACAGGCTGCGCGCCGGTGACGTCAGGGCCCCGCGAACCGCGCTGCGCGGCGGTCCCGCCGGAATCCTGCGAACCGCGCCGCGCAGCAGAACCATCGCGGTCCCGCGAGACACGCTGCCCAGCTGCCCCACCAGGGCCTCCCCCCGCCCCGCGCCCCGCACCCACACTGCCGTCCTGCCCGGCGCGACGCGCGGCCGTCTCCCCGAGCGTCTCCCCCGCCGCCCGTCCCGCATGGGCGTCGACGCGGGCCAGGACACGTCGGATCTCGGCCGTCAGCGTCGTGCCGGTGCCCAGCGCGGCGGCGGCAGCCGTCGCACCGGCCGGGGCCGTGCCGTGCGCTTCCATGTCCTCACCTGCCCCCGTCGCTCCCATGGGTCTCAGTTCTCCGTGTCCTCGTCGCCGTCCGTGTGATCCGCCGCCGGCCGGGTCTGCGGGGACTTGGCGGGCTTGGCGGCCGTCTTCTTCGCGGCCCTGGCGGGCGGCGCCGGCTTACGGCCCCGGGTCGCCTTCGCGGGCGTCTTCGCCGGTGTCTTGGCGACGGCTTTCGCAGGTACGTCGGACGGCTCCGCGGCACCCTCCGAACGCGGGCCGTCGGGCGCCCGCTCCGGCGACGCGGCCGGCGGCACGGGCGCCCCCGGCGTCCCGAACGGCAGCACCCGCACCTCCGGCCGCTCCACCGGCTTCGCCGGCACCGGTGTCTCGCGCCCGTCGATGAGGACGAGGACCGCCTGGTAGACCACCGACAGGGTGTACGGCGTCTGGTGGAGCATCCCCCACAGCTTGGACGTCTCGTCGACGTCCATCGCCGTCGGCGTGAACCGCACCCGCTGCACCGCCTCGGCGAGGTCGCTCCCGTTCAAGTGCGGCCGCTGACCCGCGAGTTCGATGATGTCCCTGGGCAGTACGGGTATCTCGTGGAGTGTGCGCACGACCGAGCCGATCAGGCGCTGCCCGACGAGTTCCGCCTCCTCGCCGTACGCGCTGATCAGGTAGTGCAGGTCGAGCGCGGCGGCCGGCCGCCGGACCAGTGTCCCGTCGGACGCCCGGACCGGCAGGTCGTTGTTGCGCTGCGAGGTGTTGGGCGTGACCTGGTACAGGAACACGGTGATGGTCGGCTCGAGCGGCGGGTCGGCCGGCGGCTTGCGCGGTTCGACCTTCACCGCGATGTCGATGTCCGGCGGAAGGTTGGCCTCGATCAGCAGGGCGAGGGCCTGGGTGACGTGGGCGAGGGCAAGTGCGTTGCTCATGGCGTCGGTTCCTCGGTCCCTCTCCTCGTCCTGGTCTGTCTCGTCGTACGGCTGCCGTGCCGTCGCGGCTCACTCACTCGCGTCCCCTGGCCAGATAGTCCGCCAGGCTGACCGCGGCCCGGGGCCGCTCGGCGTCCCGTGGCCGGTGCCTGCCGCCACCGCCCTGCGGCGCCCCGCCCGCGGTGACCTCCAGCCGCCCGATCTGCACCTGCACCACCTGCTCGGCCGGGCGCCCGGGACGGCGGGCCGCCGCCTGCCGGACGGCGTCCCGTGCGGCCGCCGTGTCCGCCGCGCTGGGGAGCAACGGGGCGGACACGGCGGCGGGGGAAGCGGCGTCCGCACCAGGGGGGGTCGGGACGGACGCCGCGTTCGTGGGGGCGGCCCGCTCGGTACGGCCCCGGCCCGCCGCGCGGCGCGCGGTGTCGGGGACCGGCCGCAGTACGGGGCCCGTGGGGGTGACGGGACGCAGCAGCGGCCCTTCGGACTCGGTCGGCCGGGCCGGACGGAGTGCGGGCTCGTCGGGTGCCGGGGCGGGCTCGGTCCGTACGACCGTCCGCTCCCGTTCCGTACGGACGACCTCGCGGGCCGCCGGGCGCGTCCCGTCCGGCCGGGTGACGGCGGCCGGGGCGGCGACGGGCCACAGCGGCTCGGTGCCGTCCGGGTCCGGTGCGGCGGCCCGTACCGCCTCGACGCGTTCGAACGGGCCGGCCAGCCGGGGTCGTACGCGCACCACGCCGGGTCGCCGCGCGGCGGGCGCCGCGTGCCGGGCGAGCAGCCGGTCGAGGAAGTCGGGCTCCGGCCGCCCTTCCGTGGTGGAGTCAGACATCCGCACACAGCTCCAGGTAGTAGCGGCGCCGCAGCGGGCTGAGCGCCAGGATCTCCGGCTCGCTCCAGCCGTAGGCGGTGGCGAGCAGATGGACGTCGAGCAGCAGGTCCCGGGCCCAGGCGTCCAGTTCGGTCCACAGGTAGGAGGCGATGTCCAGCTCGGCCCGGGTGGGCTCCCCGCATTCGGGGCAGGCGATGGCGAGCGTGACGTCGGCCCCCGGGTCGGCGGCCTGCGCCGCCTCGGCGATCCGCCGCTGTACGGCGACGGGCAGCATGTCGGCGGACACGGGCCGCCCGTCGCGTACGGCGGTGACCACACATCGGGCGAGCAGCGCCCGGCGCGGGTCTGCGTCCCGCGCCGCCGCCGTCAGGTCGGCGACGCCGGGCACCCGGAACTCGACCTCCCAGCCGTCCTCGGCGACCCGCACCAGCGGATCGCCCCGGTCGGCCAGGGTGCGGGCGAACTCCCCGGCGTCCAGCTCGAACTCCATGTCCGCGCCGCACGCCCCGCACTCGAGACGCACCTGCATCCGCTCGCCGAACAACGCCCGGCGCAGCGCGAACAGGTCCGCCTCGCGCTCCCCGATCGGCAGCGAGAGCAGGGTCTGCTGATCGCCGCCCAGGTCCGGCCGGGCAGCCCGGTGCAACAGCACCGCACGCCCGGCCGGCGCCTGCCCGAGCCCGGACTCCCAGGTGGCCAGGACATCGGCCGCCCGCGTGATCACCTTCTGTCCCCCCCCCTTGCCAGTGTCCGAACAGTTCCCATCAGGGGCGCGGGGCTGTGTTGACCGTGCGGCTACCGCCGCGTGGGCGCGACCAGCCACGACGCGCCGTCAGGCAACAGACGGCCGGTCGCGGCACTCCCCGCGGAGCGCTACGCCGGGTTCAGGAACGACGGCTCCTCCGGCTCCGGCACCTCGTAGTCCCGCTCCCAGCCCTCGCACTCGAGCTTCAGCGACTGGATGGCCACCGCGTTGGCGTTGGCGTCCAGTTCGCCGAGGACCTGGTACTCGCTGGGCCAGGTCCGGTACAGCTTGTGCGAGACGGCGACCTGGCCGGCCTCGTTGAGAACCTGGATCACGATGTCCTTGCGGAAGTCCGCGAGGGACACCTCCGAGCCGAGGCCCGCGCCGACCTGCCAGACCTTGTTGGCCCAGCGGTCGAACTCGGGGTCGTGCGTGACGCCGCGCTCCAGGGTGATGCCCTCGAACTCGGAGCGGCCCGGCGACTTGCGCGGGGACGAGGGGTCGCCGCCGTGGCGGTGCTTGACGACCTCGGTGGTCCGCTTCAGCGGACTGATCTTGCTGATGCCCGCGACCGTCCGACCGTCCCACAGGACCAGGAACTTGAAGTTCTTGTACGGGTCGAAACGATGGGCGTTGACCGTGAACTCTGCCATCGAAATGTCCTCAGGGGTTCCTTGGAGCGTTCCTTAGAGCGCGAACTGGCCGGACGTCTGCTGGATCTTGACGATCACGAACTCGGCCGGGCGGACCGGCGCGATGCCGACCAGGACGTTGACGATGCCGTTCTCGATGTCCTCGTCGGTCGTGGTGTCGCTGTCGCACTTGACGAAGTAGGCCTCGCGCGGCGTGCCGCCCTTGAAGGCGCCCTGGCGGAAGAGCGTGTGCAGGTAGGAGGAGGCGCTGAGGCGGATCTGCTGCCACAGGTTCTCGTCGTTGGGCTCGAACACCACCCACTGCAGGCCCCGCTGGAGGCTCTCCTCGACGTGCAGCGCGAGACGCCGTACGGGGACGTACTTCCACTCGCTGTCGAGGGCGTCGGAGCCCTCCAGCGTGCGCGCGCCCCAGACGACCGGGCCGGTCACCGGGAACGTCCGCAGGACGTTGACGCCGAGCGGGTTGAGCAGGCCGGTCTCGCGGTCGGTGAGGTTGACCGTGAGCGAGTGCACGCCCGCGAGCCGCGCCTCGGTGCCGGCCGGGGCCTTCCACACGCCGCGCTCGGAGTCCGTACGGGCGACGACGCCCGCGACCGCGCCGGACGGCGGGAAGGAGCGCAGCCGGCCGGTGAGCGGGTCGGTGAGCTGGAGGTGCGGGAAGTACAGGCCCGCGTGGTTGCCGCGCACGGCGTCGAACGCGGCGAGCCCGGCACGGGCGGTGTCCACGCTGACCCAGGTGCTCGGCGCGTCGACGAGCAGGAAGATCCGCCGCTCCTGGCACAGCCGCTGGGCGGCCGAGACGACGGTGAGGGCGTCCTCCGTCTTCTCGTACGCCGCGAGTTCGGGCAGCACGAGCAGGTTGACGTCGGGGACGCCGCGCAGCGCCTGGATGCCGGACTTGTCGGCCTCGGAGCCGATGAGGTCGCGCGGGCCGGGCGCCTCGCCGTCCTCGCCGCCCTCCAGCGGGAAGACCGGCGGGTTGACGGACGCCTCGAGGCCGAGGTCGTTGGCGCACTCGCCGAGGAAGCGGACGACGTCCTCAGGGTCGGTGGAGCCCGCGACGACCTGGACGCGCCGGCCGAAGGCGGTGACCTCGGCGCCCGCGAAGGCGTGCTTGCCGGGCGCGTCGGGCAGGGCGCGCAGCTTGCGCTCCAGCAGCAGCGCCAGCTCGGCGACGGAGCTCGGGGCCTCGCCGTCGCAGTCGGGGTCGTGGAGCGTGAACTCCCGCTCGACGTCGCCGATCTTGACGGTGAGGTCCACGGCGAGGTCGGGCAGCTCGTGCCCGAAGGGCTTGGAGACGGTGCCGGACGGGTCGGGCCGGCCCTCGCCGACGACCTCGACGCGGATCAGCCGGGAGCCGGCGTTGACGACGGTCTGCACGTACCGGCCGTTGGACGGGTCGGCGGACAGACCGGTGAAGCTCTCGCGGGCCTCGCCCTTGGCGTCGTGGACGCGCAGGTTGAAGGTCTCGTCGGGGCAGGGGGTGTCGTAGTCGACGGCGACGCGCAGACCGTTGCCCCACACGCCGGGTTCCTTGGCGTGCACCTTGAGGACGTCGCACTCGCTGTGGCCCTCGGTGGACTCCAGCGTGACGCAGGCGGCCTGGCCGCTGCCGGCCTTGGCGACCCGGACGATCACGGCGACGGTGCCGCCGTTGCCGAAGAACTGGTGAACGGCGTAGCCGACGGCGCTCTGCGCGCTCAATCCCCCGAAGCGTCGCTCGAACTCCGTGAAGCTGGTGACGCGCACCGGCTCGTTCAGCGGACCGCGGCGGGTGTGGCCCACGAAGGCGGTCACCGAAGTGGTCAGGGTCGAGATGGTGCGGGTGCTGCTGGGAAGCTCTTCGACGTAGACACCGGGATACGTCGGCTTGGCGGCGTTCACTGCACTCATCGGCATTCCCCCTCCTATCCCTGTCTCGGGCACCGGATGAAGGCACCAAGAGAGGGCGAGGGAGAGACGTTCCGGACGTGCGCGAGGAACTGCCCCCCGAGCGTCGGCGGTGGGCACGCGCACTTCATCAGTTCCCCCGTCAGTACCCGCGCGGTTCGGTCGCACGGGTCAAGCAGCGCGCTTGTGACTCCTGATGCTCAAGTGCTCAATCCACCTTGGTGCGTTCGGAGTTGACCGAACAAGACAGGTTCTGGCCAGCAGGGTGGAAGGTTTTGTGAAGGCAAACTTCCCTGATTCACACATCCTGCCCGCGCGCCCTCGTGGACTGGCCCACACACCCTGCACAGCGGGTGTGAACGCGGGATGGCGGGCATGCCTGGGGGCCGCGCGTGTCCGGTGCCAGCGGTCCATCCGCCCAACGCGCTCCCCGAGTTCTCCCCGAGTCGTTCATCGGCCAGTGGCCGGTTTCGTATGGGCGGCATGGACCCGCCCGGAGTTGACCGCGGCCTTACCTGATGCGTCTTTGAGTGCCCTCTTTCGACCGGGCCATGCCCGACCCAAACGCCAGGCCACGCCACCCCTTCCGGCGCCTAGAAATATCTACGAGCATGACTGGGGCCGGATCGGCACCGCGGATCTCCCGGATTCCCGCGGGCCCCCGGCCCGTGTCCCGCGTGCGTCCAGCGGGGCGCGCCGAACCGTGCCTGGGGTGGCCATGCAGAGCGTCATGTGGAAGCAAGCCGTCGAGTGGCTCGCCGCGGCCGCCACGGACCCCCAGGAGTGCAAGCGGGAGTGGGACTACGGCGCGGGCACGGTTCTCGTGGAGGCCGGGCGGTACTGGGACGTGCTGAGCGTTCCCGACCGGCTCGGACTGCTCGCCCTGGACTACCTGTGGCGCGACCCGCTGAAGGTGCCCGGCCCCACGCTGGTGGACTGCACGGCGCGCAGAGTGGGCTTCTTCCTGCCGCCCGACCCCGTCAGCGAGTGGGTCGGGTTCGGGGTCCGGCACGTCGGCCGTGGTTCCTGGGTCGCGGTACCGCCGCCGTACCGGCCCGCCGGCCGCCTGGAGTGGCTCGTCCCACCGGACGGCACCGGCGCCCTGCACTCCCCCGGGACCCTCGAGTCGGCCCTGCACGAGGCCACGGGCACCCTCGCGGTACTGGCACCGGTCAGCGCGGAGCCGGTGGCGCTTGACGGTTGGTGAGGCGGACGCCGGGAGGAGTGGCCGGGGGTGCCGGGTGCCGTTCGGCGGCCGGGCCTGTGCACCGACCGGGGGTCGGATGTGCTGCGGGAGGGACGACCGGGTCTGTGTGCCGGCCGACGGCTGGGGGCGCCGGCAGGAGCGGCCTGAGCACCCCCGTGTCGATCAGCGGCCGGGCGAAGGCCCTGACGCGGCGGCCGAGCCTGTGAACCGACCGGGGGACGACTGAACTCCGGCAGAGCCGACCGGGTTTGCGTGCCGGCCGGCAGTCGGATGGGCGCCGGCAGGAACGGCCTGGGCACCCGAATGTCGATCGACGGCCGGGCGCAGGCCTGACGACGCGGCCAGGCCCGTGAACCGGCCGGGGGCCGGGTGAACTCCGGCGGAGCCGACCGGGCCCGGGTGGCGGCCGGCAGCCGGTTGCGCGCCGGACGGGACGACCGGGCCCAGGTGCGGGCCGGTGTGCCACGCGAGGACGGCGGTCCAGGTCTCGCTCTCGGTCGGTGCTGCGAAGGAGACCCACTGGCCGTCACGGTGCTCCGGGGTGGTGTGGCCCCTGGCCTCCCATTCGGCGACGAGGGCCGCGTAGATCGGCGGATGGCCCGAGTATCCGCTGGTGAGTTCGGCGTACGGCCGGGGCGCGGCGTCGTTCCCGAGCAGGCGCCGCGCCGTCGCAGTGCTGTCCATGCCAGGGCAACGCGACGCCGCGCGCCGGTGGTACGCGGGCGGGACCCCGTCCGTCGGGTCGAGTGAACCCGTCACCCGTACGGCGGCACGCGGGGTCCGGACAAACATCCAGTCAGGCGGTCGCCCGTTCAGAGCAGCGTCATTTCCCGGCCAGTCATCCGGAACCCCGGCCCCCGGTCCGCCGGTTTCCTCGACCGGGCCCGGTGCGTCCGGTAACACTGACCTCACGCCGAGAACCGGTACGACCGCAGGGAGAGGTATGTCACAGCGCCCTGACCTCCGGCAGCGCAGGGCCGTGCTGGAGGACGAGTGGTCCCACTGGGTACCGCGGCTGAGCGTCCCCGGCACGCGGCCGGGCGGCAGCGCGGCGTTGCGCCACGAGGTGACCGAGTCCTGGGCGCGTTCGCTGGGCAGTGTGGACCCGGGCCGGGACAGCGCCCCGGTCACCGACGGCGGCCCGGTGCACCAGCGTTGGACGTCCTCACCGCTGTACCGGCCGGTCTCCGGCCTCGCCGGCGAACTGCACAGCATCGCCGAGGACGCCGGGTTCGTCACGGCGGTCACCGACGAGTCCGGCACCATCCTGTGGACCTGCGGTGGCCGGACCATGCGCCGCCGGGCCGAGCGGGTCAACTTCGCACCGGGCGGCCGATGGGACGAGCAGGCCATGGGCACCAACGCCCTGTCCCTCGCCCTGCGTACCGGCCGCCCCAGTTCCGTCTTCTCGGCCGAACACCTGGTCTCGGCCCTGCACGGCTGGGTCTGCTACTGCGCCCCCGTGCACGGCCCGGACGGCCGTGTCATCGGCGTACTGGACCTGTCCACCACCTGGGACCGCTCGCACCCCCTGGCCATGTCCACCGTACGGACGCTGGTGACCACCATCGAGGCCCGCCTCACGACGGAACACCACCGCCCGGACCGACCGAGCCGGCCGTCCCGGCTGCGGCTCACCTGCCTGGGCGCCGAGCAGGCGGTACAGGAAGGACGGCACCTCCCCCTGCGCCCCCGCCAGCTGGAGATCCTCACCCTGCTCGCACTCGAACCCGACGGCTTCTCCCCGGAGCGGCTGCGCGCCGCCCTCTACGGTGACCGGCCGGTCACCGCGTCCACCTTCAAAGCGGAGATCTCCCACCTGCGCCGCGCCCTCGGCGGCGGCATCGCCCCCCGCCGCTACGCCCTGACGATCCCGGTGTCCTGCGACGCCGCCGACGTCCTGCGCGCGCTGGAGCAGGGCGACACGGACACCGCCCTGCGCCACTACGGCGGTCCGCTGCTCCCCCGTTCCGAGGCGCCCGGCATCGAGGAGTGGCGCACCCGCCTCGAAGTGGCCGTACGCGAGGCCGTGCTGGCGAGCACCCGCCCGGACCACGCCCTGCGCTACGGCGAACGGGCCCCGTACGACGCGGAGATCCACGAGCACGCGCTGCGTCTGCTCGGCCCGGACGACACCCGCCGCGCGATCGCCGCCGGCCGGCTGACCACGGCCCTGCGCGACTGACGGCCCCGCGCGACCGCCGGCCTCGCGGCGCCAACCTTGCGCCAACCTCCGGACAGCACAGTGGGAACGCCACGAGGGCGTGGCCCCACTCTCACGCCTCCCCCGCCCTTCACCGAGGAGAGCCGCCATGGTGTACGCGCAGCCAGGAACCGACGGCAGCATCGTCAACTTCGCCCGGCGCTATGACAACTTCATCGGCGGTGACTTCGTCGCCCCGGTCGAGGGCCGCTACTTCGAGAACCCGAGCCCGGTGACCGGCAAGGTCTTCTGCGAGGTGGCCCGCTCCTCCGCCGCCGACGTCGAACTCGCCCTGGACGCCGCGCACCGGGCGGCCGACAAATGGGGCCGCACGTCCGTCGCGGAACGCGCGGGCATCCTCAACAGGATCGCGGACCGCCTGGAAGAACACCTGGAGAAGATCGCGGTCGCCGAGACCTGGGAGAACGGCAAGCCGGTCCGCGAGACCCTCGCCGCCGACATCCCGCTGGCCGTCGACCACTTCCGGTACTTCGCCGGCGTCGTCCGCGCCCAGGAGGGCAGCATCGCGGAGATCGACGCCGACACGGTCGCGTACCACTTCCACGAGCCGCTGGGCGTCGTCGGCCAGATCATCCCCTGGAACTTTCCGATCCTGATGGCCACGTGGAAACTCGCCCCCGCGCTGGCCGCCGGCAACTGCGTCGTCATCAAACCGGCCGAGCAGACCCCGGTCAGCCTGCTCTACGTCATCGAACTGATCGCCGACCTGCTCCCGCCGGGCGTGGTCAACGTGGTCAACGGCTTCGGCGTCGAGGCGGGCAAGCCGCTCGCCTCCAGCCCGCGTGTGGCGAAGGTGGCGTTCACCGGGGAGACGACGACCGGCCGCCTGATCATGCAGTACGCGAGCGAGAACATCATCCCGGTCACGCTGGAACTGGGCGGCAAGAGCCCGAACATCTTCCTGCCCGACGTCACGGCTGCGGACGACGACTTCCTCGACAAGGCCGTCGAGGGCTTCGTGATGTTCGCCCTCAACCAGGGCGAGGTGTGCACCTGTCCGTCCCGCGCCCTGATCCACTCCTCCATCTACGACGAGTTCATGGCCCGTTGCGTCGAGCGCACGCAGGCCATCGTCGGCGGCGACCCGCTGGACCCGGACACCATGATCGGCGCGCAGGCGAGCAACGACCAGTACGAGAAGATCCTCTCCTACCTCGACATCGGCCGGAAGGAAGGCGCCGAGGTCGTCACGGGCGGCAACCCCCGCACGGTCCCCGGCCTCGAGGGCGGCTACTACATCGAGCCGACGATCTTCCGCGGCACCAACGACATGCGCATCTTCCAGGAGGAGATCTTCGGCCCGGTCGTCTCGGTCACGACCTACGACTCCGTCGACGAGGCCCTCAAACTCGCCAACGACACCCTCTACGGCCTGGGCGCCGGCGTCTGGACCCGCGACGGCAACACGGCCTACCGCCTGGGCCGCGAGATCAAGGCGGGCCGCGTCTGGACCAACTGCTACCACGCGTACCCGGCCCACGCGGCGTTCGGCGGCTACAAGAAGTCCGGGATCGGCCGCGAGACACACAAGATGATGCTGGACCACTACCAGCAGACGAAGAACCTGTTGGTGTCGTACTCGGCGAAGAAGCTGGGCTTCTTCTAGACGCAGAAAAAGGGCGTCTGACCAGGGAAGATACCCGTCAGGCGCCCTTCTCGGCGCACATCTAAACGACGAGCCGAAAAGCTCCCTTACTCCCGATATTTCCCACCCGTGTCCCAGACTTGACCAGCAGTTCCGGGGCATTTCCGGGCCAAGGTCCTGCTAAGGCACTCTCCGCATCGCCATCGTCCGTCGCCGCCTCCCATCGCCGCATGGAGTCTTCGATCAGGGTGTTTGCGTGGTTCTGCGCTTCAGCCAGGAACTTGGCGTAGTAGCGGAACAGGACCTGGATGCTCTGCCCTGCCCGGCGTGCACATTCCGCGGGGTCGACGCCGGAGGCCAACCAGAAGGAGATGCCGGCGTGGCGCAGGTCGTAAGGACGCGTGCTCGTCAAGCATAAGAACAGCCTCGCGCGCTCGCCCCATGTGATGCCGTACGCCGAGGCATCGATGTAAAGTGCAACGTCCGTGTGCTCCGGCTCCCTGGCCCTTGGCGTCACCTGACCGTGGGAGGTTCTGGGGGGTCTGGGCCTCCCATATCGCCGAGCGGCCGCTGCTGCGCGCGCGGTGACAGTCGGGGCCCCGACCGGTGTGGTGCGGTGTGGTCCTCGCGGCCGTCGGCCCGCTGGTGGGTCGGCCGGCCATCACACACCGGAACTGTCTCGACAGGCTCACCAAGATCGACGGCTCGATCGACGTACGCGCGGCTGTCAGGTACGTCGATGACGCGACATCTTCATGCCTCCGCCGGTGTGTCGGCCGGCATCGACATGGCACTCCACCTGGTACACCGTTTCGACGGGGCCGAGGCGAGCGAAGTGCGTCACCGCCCTGCGGACTCGGGCTCCCTGATGTGGGTGGAACGCCTGGGCCGCGAAGCAGGCCCAGCTGGTCGCCCGGGGCGTGGGACGTAGGCATGGCGATCTCCGTGAGGTGAGCAGGAAGGTGACCGGGATGGTCAGGCGAAGCAGCTGCACAGAGCGGGGGTGGCGCGCAGCCGGGCGAAGGCGGTGAACAGGACCACGGCATGGAGCACGGAACAGAGGGTGACGACGTGGCCGAGCTGGGCGGACGGCGCCGTGGCGAGGAGGACGCCGGCCACAGGGGAGCGCAGCAGCAACAGAAGCACCTACCAAGAACGCTTCAGCCGGGACCTCAAGGCGATGAGCCGACACCTCATCGACGACGTCCGCATCGGCGGGCGGCGGGAGCTTGCAGCGGCGGCCACCCTCCCGGGTGACGATCAGCATCGTGACCCACTCGACCAGGTCATGAGGCAGGTCGAGTGCGGCAGGATAGGCAACCAACAAGGCTCCACTACCAATGAGTTGAGACGTCGAGCACCTCCCTCAGCGGCGTAGGAGCCTTGTCCTTTGCGGACGCCGGCGTCGTCACCCGATCAGTGGCCACGACCTGCCGTTCTCAGGCGCGGGTCGGCACCGGCGCGGACGGCATTGCAGCCGACGATCGCAGTTGCTCGATCACGTCTTCCAGATGTGCGGCTGTAGCCCGTGCCGCTGCCGTGGCATCACCGCCGGCGATCGCGTCGACGATGGCCAAGTGCTGCTGCAGGGACTGGGCGGGACGGCCGGGGCGCAGTGCCAGCCGGAACTGGAAGCGCACCATTGGTCCGTTGAGCCGGTCGAGTTGGCGCCTGGCCACCTCCTGACCGCTGGCCTCGACCACCAGTTCGTGCAGGCGCTGGTTGAGGATGGAGTAGGTGTGCACTGCTCCGTCCGCGACCGCCTGCTGCATCTCCGCGCCGATCTGGCGCAGCTCCGTGCGCTGCGCTTGGCTCGCCTGCGTGGCCGCCTTCATGGCGCATAGCTGCTCCAGCGCGGAGCGGCACTCGGTGATCTGGATGGCCTCGTCGACGGACACCGCTCGGACGCGGGCTCCGCGGCGAGGGACGATCTCGACGATCTCTTCGGCGGCGAGATCCTGCAGAGCCTCGCGTACGGCGCCGCGGGTCGCCCCGTAGGACTCGGCGAGGTCGTTTTCCACAAGCCGCTGCCCGGGCGACAGGTCCCCGGAGCTCAAGGAGTGCCTGATGGCCTCGGCCACATACTGGCGTCCGGCAGCGCCTGTCAGCTTGTCCGTCACTCGTTCGACCTCTTCCGTCAGCAGCTCTGTATACGTGAAGCCTAGAGCCGCGCGGCCTGCGGCCAAGGCCGCCGAGGACTTTGCCAGCGATTTCTTCAACCTTCTTGTCAACAATCTGGTTGATGATTTAGTTTCCTCTGCGTGCCCCCAGCTCATGAAGGAGTGGCCATGCCTGCCGAAGCAGCCGCCCAGGTCCACGGGACCCGCCGTCGCGGCTCACAGATCGCGATTCCGTGCCTGTTCATGCGGGGCGGTACGTCGCGGGGACCGTTCTTCGACGCGCGGCTGCTGCCCGAGGACACCGGGGTCCGGGACGCCGTGCTGCTGGCCGCGATGGGGTCGCCCGACCCTCGCCAGATCGACGGCATCGGCGGCGCGCACCCGCTGACCAGCAAAGTCGGACTCGTGCGTCCGGGGACGGAACCCGGCATCGACGTGGAGTGGACCTTTGCCCAGGTGCAGCCTGGCGGGGACACCGTCGACACCACGTCCAACTGCGGCAACATGCTCGCCGCCGTGCTGCCGTTCGCCATCGAGACCGGCATGGTCGTCTCCACTGCCGATCTCACCACCGCCCGCGTGCTCACCCGCAACACCGGCATGGTCGCCGAGATCACGGTCGCCACCCCGGCAGGCCCCGCCGGGGTGCGGCATGTCGCCTACGAGGGGCAGGCCCGTATCGACGGGGTCCCCGGCGCCGCCGCTCCGGTCGAGATCGGGTTCCTGGACACTGCCGGCTCCGTCGCCGGCTCCCTGCTCCCCACCGGGAACACGCGCGACACCGTCGAGGTCCCCGGTGTCGGCGCCGTCGACGTCACCCTGATCGACAACGGCCAGCCCCTGGTGATCGTGGCAGCCGAGCGCATGGGCGCCACCGGCTACGAGACACCGGCGGAGATCGACGCCGACAACGAGCTCAAGGCCCGCGTGGAGGCACTGCGCCTGGTTTGCGGCGAAGCCATGGGCCTGGGCGACGTCATGGAGAAGAACTACCCGAAGATGACGCTGGTGGCGCCGCCGCGTCAGGGCGGCACCCTCTCCACGCGGAGCCTCATCCCGCGGGTGTGCCACCAGTCCATCGGCGTGCTGGCCGCTGTCACGGCCGCCACCGCCTGCGTGCTCGAAGACAGCGTCGCCCGCGACGTCGCCGCTGGCCTGTCGGACACGGAGGCCACTGTCTCCGTAGAGCACCCGTCCGGAGAGTTCACCGTCACCCTCGGTCTCGACCCGGACGCCCCCCAGCAGATCGCACATTCCGCGCTGCTGCGCACCGCCCGCCTCGTCATGGCCGGCGACCTGCTCGTACCCCGTTCCGTCTGGGACCCCACCACCACGCAGGAGAGCACCGCGTGATCGTCGACATCCACGGCCACTACACGACCGCACCGGCTCCCCTGGAGGAGTGGCGCGACGCGCAGGTCGCCGCGCTCACCGCCCCGACGCGGGAGCCCGACCCTGCCGGGCCCGCCATCAGCGACGACCAGATCCGTGAGTCGATCGAAGCAAACCAGCTGCGCCTGATGGACGAGCGCGGCATCGACTTCACCGTCTTCTCCCCCCGCGCCTCGTTCATGGCCCACCACATCGGCGACTACGCGACCTCCTCCGCCTGGGCCCGCATCTGCAACGACCTGTGCCACCGTGTCGCCGAGCTGTACCCCCGGCGCTTCGCCCCCGGGGCGATGCTGCCGCAGTCACCGGGGGTCGATCCGGCCACCGTCATCCCCGAGCTCGAGCGCGCCGTGGTGGAGCTGGGCGCCGTCACCGTCAACGTCAACCCGGACCCCTCCGGCGGCCACTGGACCGCTCCGCCGCTGACCGACCGGTCCTGGTACCCGGTATGGGAGAAGCTCGTCGAACTGGACGTGCCGGCCATGGTGCACGTCTCCACCAGCTGCAATCCGTCCTTCCACACCACCGGGGCGCACTACCTCAACGCCGACACCACGGCGTTCATGCAGCTGCTGACCGGGGACCTGTTCACCGACTTCCCCGAGCTTCGCCTGGTCATCCCGCACGGCGGTGGCGCCGTGCCGTACCACTGGGGCCGCTTCCGGGGCCTGGCGCAGGCGCTGGGCAAGCCGGAGCCGGAGGAGTCGCTGCTGCGCAACGTCTTCTTCGACACCTGCGTCTACCACCAGCCCGGCATCGATCTGCTGCTGGACGTGATCCCGCACGCCAACGTCCTGTTCGCCTCAGAGATGATCGGCGCCGTACGCGGCATCGACCCTCGCACCGGCCATCACTTCGACGACACCCGCCGCTACGTCGAGAACACCGGCCTCTCCGACGAGGACTTGGCGGCTGTCGAGGAGCGGAACGCCAGGCGTGTTTACCCACGCCTGGACGCCCGCCTGACCGCCCAGGGCCACTGAGCCCCGCAACCCCGCGCCGGCCACCCCCGGTCAGCCGCGCAGCCACGAGAGCGCAAGGAACAGCACCATGCACGAACTCGGAGTCGTCCACCGGACCATCGAACGCGCCGACCGCACGGCGGTCGAAGCCCTGTCACAGTTCGGGGTCGCCACCGTCCACGAGGCCATGGGCCGCCTCGGCCTGATGCGTCCCTACCTCCGGCCCGTCTACGAGGGCGCGAAGCTCTGCGGCACTGCCGTCACCGTGCTGCTGCAGCCTGGCGACAACTGGATGCTGCACGTGGCCGCCGAGCAGGTGCAGGAGGGCGATGTCGTCATCGCCGGCTGCACCACCGAGAGCGAGGACGGCTTCTTCGGCGAGCTGCTCGCCGCCTCTCTCCGCGCCCGCGGCGCCAAGGGCCTGGTCATCGACGGCGGCTGCCGCGACGTCGACGAGCTGCGGCGAATGGACTTCCCCGTCTTCTCCCGCGCCATCAACGCCAAGGGCACCGTCAAGGCCACGCTCGGCTCGGTCAACGTGCCCGTCGTCGTCGCCAACGCGCTGGTCAACCCGGGCGACGTGATCGTCGCGGACACCGACGGCATCGTCGTCGTCCCCGCCGCGAAGGCCGCCACGGTCGCCGAGGCCGCAGCGAAGCGCGAGGCCGGCGAGGAGAGCAAGCGGGAGCGGTTCAAGGCCGGAGAGCTCGGCCTGGACATGTACGGAATGCGTGGGCACCTGGCCGAGCTCGGCCTGACCTACGTCGACTGACCCTCCGAGGAGCAGCTCTGATGACCGACGAGACCTTCGCCGTCACCCCCGGCTGGCTCGACTGGCACCGCGGCCCCAGCAAGCCGGCGTTCACCCTGCCAGAGGGAGCCGTGGACGCCCATTGCCACGTGTTCGGCCCCGCCGCCGAGTTCCCGTACGCGCCCGAGCGCAAGTACACGCCCGTCGATGCCGGCAAGCACGACCTGTTCGCGCTCCGCGACCACCTCGGCGTCTCGCGCAACGTCATCGTGCAGGCCACCTGCCACGGCGCCGACAACAGCGCCCTGCTGGACGCCCTGCGCGCAGCCGACGGCCGCGCCCGCGGCGTGGCCACGGTGCGTCCCGACGTCAGCGAGGAGGAACTGCGGCGCCTGCACCACGCCGGAGTGCGGGGAGCGCGCTTCAACTTCGTCCGGCGCCTCGTGGACGCCGCCCCCACCGAGGCGCTGGAGACCATCGCCCGCAGGATCGCACCTCTGGGGTGGCACGTCGTCCTCTACTTCGAGGCTCCCGACCTGCCCGACCTGGCGCCGTTCTTCGCCTCCCTGCCTGTACCACTGGTCTTCGACCACATGGGACGCCCCGACGTCACCAAGGATCCGGACGGGCCCGAGTTCGCGCGCTTCCTGCGTTTCGTCGAGGCCAACAACGTCTGGGTCAAGGTCTCCTGCCCCGAGCGCCTGACCGTCACCGGGCCGCGTGCCCTGGACGGCGAGCGCCGCGCCTACCAGGACGTCGTGCCGTTCGCCCGCAAGGTCGTCGACGAGTTCACCGACCAGGCCCTGTGGGGCACCGACTGGCCCCACCCCAACCTCAAGGACCACATGCCCGACGACGGTCTCCTCGTCGACCACATCCCGCATGTCGCCACGACCCCGGCCAGGCAGCATGCCCTGCTGGTCGACAACCCCATGCGCCTCTACTGGCCCGACAAGGCAACCGACCAACACATCTGACACGGCCACGGCGCCGGGTCTCCACCCCAGGAGCGTGCAGTGCAGCACAATCCCACCACCAACGCGGCCAACCGGCTCGACCGGCTTCCCATCTCGAAGTTCCACAAGACCACCCTGATAGCGGTGGCGTTCGCCTACTTCTTCGAGTTCGCGGACATCAACACCTTCGCCATCACGGCCCCGGTGGTGCGCGAGCAGTGGGGCGCCGACGTCAACCACATCGCCTATGTAACCTCGTTGTCTTTCGTGGGCATGTTCATCGGCTCCGTCGTGGCCGGCGGACTTGCCGACCGGCTGGGCCGCAAGCGCACGCTCACCCTGACCACGCTCTGGTTCGCCCTGTGGTCGTTCGCGTGCGTCTTCGCCTGGGACATCTGGTCCCTGGGCGTCTTCCGCGTGCTGACCTCAGCGGGGCTGTCCGCGATGACCGTCGTCGCCGTCGTCTACATCAGCGAGCTCTACCCGCGTGCCAGGCGCGGCAAGTTCCAGGCGTACGCCATCGTCATCGGCATCTGCGGCACCCCCGCCACCAACCTCATCGCCTCCATGGTGGTGCCGATCTCCGACTGGTCCTGGCGCCTGGTCTATCTGTGGGGCTCCCTGGGCGTGCTGTTCCTGTTTCTCGTGCGGAAGCTCGAGGAGTCCCCGCAGTGGCTCGAGTCCCGCGGTCGCCACGGGGAGACCGAGGCCGTTCTGGCGCGCATCGAGGCGAGCGTGGCAGCCGAGCACGGCCAGTTGCCCGCTGCGGAGGCCCCGCAGCCGCAGGGCCCGGTCACCAAGTCCGGCCTGGGCATGCTCAGGGACAAGAAGTTCCTGTTCCCCACGATCCTGCTGTCGGTGCTGTGGATCACCCAGACCATCGGCTTCTTCGGCTATTCCAGCTGGGCGCCGACGCTGCTGGCCGCAGAGGGCGTCAGCGTGGAGGACTCGATCTTCTACGTCGCCCTGACCACGGTCGGCGCACCGCTCGGCTCGTTCCTCGCCGCGATGGTCACCGACCGGTTCGAGCGCAAGTGGTGCCTGGTGATCTTCGCACTGATCATCGCCGCGTCCGGCCTGATGTACGGACTGACCTTCACCCCGGTGCTCATCGTTGTCTTCGGCTTCCTGGTCAACCTCTTCGAGCGCGGCTACACCGCCCTGGCCTACGCGTACTCACCAGAGCTCTACGACACCAAGGGCCGCTCGCTCGGCACCAGCATCTCCTACGGCCTGGGTCGCCTGTCGAACGCGGTCGGCCCGCTGACGATCGCCGGGATCTACAACGGAATCGGCTACCAGGCGGTCTTCATCTTCATCGCCGGCACCTGGACCCTCGGCGCTCTCGTGCTGGCCCTCTTCGGGCCGGCCACGCGCCGGCAGCGGCTGGCGATGGAGGCCGCGGCGAAGGAACAGCCGGAGGAGGTATCGGCGACGTCCTGAACGCCGAAGTCATGGCGGTTGGGTCATCCGGAACAAGATCAGTACGCACTCCGGACACGCCGCCGACCAAGATCGCCGAGCGCTAGACCCGCAGCTCAACTCATTCTGAAACGGTCAGTCAGGGGCCGGGATCCCCATTGCGGGGTCACGAAGAAGGTGATGGGGGAAGGAGTACCCCTCGATCGCCCAGAACGGGGTCCGGCCCGCTCGGCGGGCGGGCCGGGCCCCCGGTG
>NZ_JBHUTX010000034.1:0-80632 GCF_042671245.1 Streptomyces sp. NPDC057099 | reverse complement strand
GCTCCTCGGATCCCGCCGCCGTTCCGCTCCGGGGCCCGGCACCCTTCGGCGAACCCCGAAGTGCCCACCGTCTACCGTGACCCCATGAACAGCACCTGGAACGCCGGACGCGGCGCCGGCGGCGGGATCGCGGCGTGACGCCCTGGGAGATGGCGGCCGTGTTCGCGGCCGGTACGGGCGCCGGTGCGGTCAACGCCGTCGTCGGCTCGGGAACGCTGATCACCTTCCCGGTGCTGCTCGCCACCGGACTGCCTCCGGTCACGGCGACCGTGTCCAACGGGCTCGGGCTGGTCCCCGGCTCGATCAGCGCGGTCATCGGCTATCGCGAGGAACTCCGGGGGCAGCGACGGCGCGTCCTCCTGCTCGGCATCGGTGCCGTGCTGGGCGGCCTCGTGGGCGCCGTGCTGCTGCTGACCCTGCCCGCCGCGGCCTTCGAACGGATCGTGCCGGCCCTGGTGGGCCTCGCCCTCGTCCTGGTCGCCTGCCAGCCCCTCATCGCCAGGCGCGTGCGCCGCCGCCGTCGCCGTACCGGCGCCCGCGCCCGCCCCGACGGCGGTCCGCTGCTGTTCACGGGACTGACGCTCGCCAGCGTCTACGGCGGCTACTTCTCGGCAGCGCAGGGCATCATCTATGTCTCCCTGATGGGCATGCTCCTCGACGAGACGCTCCAGCGCCTCAACGCCGTGAAGAACGTGCTCGCGGCCGTCGTCAACACCGTGGCCGCCCTGCTCTTCGTCTTCTTCGCGGAGTTCGACTGGACGGCCGTCGTCCTCATCGCCGCCGGGTCCGCGCTGGGCGGCCTGGTCGGAGCCAGGACGGGCCGCCGCTTCAGCCCCGCCGTCCTGCGGACCCTGATCGTGTCGGTCGGCACCCTCGCCCTCGTGCACCTGGTGCTCCACTGAGGGCGGCTCGCTACGGCGCCGGACGGGCGCCCGCCTCCTTCGATTCGCCCTCGGCGTCGATGTGGGGCATCACCCGGTCCAGCCAGCGCGGCGTCCACCACGCGTGCGCCCCGAGCAGCGTCATCACGGCCGGCACCATCAGCAGGCGCACCACACTGGCGTCGATGAGCACGCTGACGGCCAGCCCCAGCCCGAGCATCTTGACCACGATGTTGTCGCTGATGATGAACGCCGCGAACACACTCACCATGATCAGTGCGGCACTCGTGATGACCCGGGCCGTGATCTCCAGGGCGTGCGCCACCGACGCCTTGGCGTCCCCGGTACGCCGCCACGCCTCGTGGACGCGGGACAGCAGGAAGATCTCGTAGTCCATGCTGAGGCCGAAGATGATGGCGAACATCATCATCGGCACATAGCTCTCGATGGGCACCTTGCCGTGCACACCGAGCGCGGGCCCGCCCCAGCCCCACTGGAACACCGCGACGACCACGCCGTACGACGCGGCGATCGACAGCACGTTCAGGACGGCCGCCTTGACGGCGACGAGCAGCCCCCGGAACACCGCCAGGATGATCAGGAACGCCAGGCCCACCACGACGGCGATGATCACGGGCAGCTGGGCGGCGACGATGTCACGGAAGTCGACCTGGGTCGCCGTCGTACCGGTGACATACCCCTTGGCGTCCGTCCCCTGGACGACACCCGGCAGTGTGTCGTCGACGAGACGGTTGGTCAGGTCCGTGGTCGCGGCGTTCTGCGGGGACACGGTCGAGTAGACCGTGCCGACCAGGACGTCCCCGTCCTGGGTGGGCGTCAGGGGGGTGACGGCGGCGGCCCCTTGGACCGAGTCGAGTGCCGTCCGGGCCCGCGAGGCCAGATCGTCGCGCTGTGAGTCCGGTACGTCGCTCTGGTCGATGACGACGGTGAGCGGACCGTTGGACCCGGGCCCGAACGCGTCGGTCATCAGGTCGAACGCCCGCCGGTCGGTGAAGGAGGTCGGGTCGGCGCCGTCGCCGATGTGACCGAGCTGGATGGAGAACAACGGGATCGCGAGCACCGCGATCACGGCGACACCCCCCGACAGGAACGACAGCGGCCTGCGCTCCACCCGCTGCGCGTACCGGTGCCAGGTGCCCTGCGGCGTCTCACCCCCCTCGGCGTCGGTCTCGGCGACGGGGCGGCGCACGTGGTAGCGGTCGATGTGCCGGCCGATGAGGCCGAGCAGGGCCGGCACCAGGGTGAGCGCGCCGATGACGGCCGAGACGACGGTGACGGCGGCGGCGAGGCCGAGCAGGGAGATGAAGGAGACCCCGGACGCGGACAGGCCCGCCAGCGCGATGATCACCGTGCAGCCGGAGACGAGGACGGCGTGGCCGCTGGTGCTCGCGGCCTGCCCGGCGGCCCGCACCGGGTCCATGCCGTCGATGATGTTCTGCCGGTGACGAGTGATCATGAACAGGGCGTAGTCGATGCCGACACCCAGGCCGATCATGGTGGCGAGGGTCGGTGACACGGTCGCGAAGGTGAACGCGGCGGCCAGCAGCCCGAGGATGGCGAGACCTCCGACGACGCTGATCAGCGCGGTGAGCAGCGGAATGCCGGCGGCGATCACGCTGCCGAAGCCGACCAGCAGCACGACGATGGCGACACCGAACCCGATCAGCTCGCTCACCCGGTCGTCGGCGGGGGGCCTCGCGAGTTCGCCGAGCGGCCCGCCGTACTCGACCTCCGCCCCCGCCGAACGCAGCGGCTGTACGGCGGTGTCGACACCGTTCAGATACCCGGCGCCCAGGGTCGAGGGCTGCACATTGAAACGGACCGTGATGTACGCCGACTTCTTGTCGTCCGAGAGCGGCCCGACGTTCGGCTGCCCCGAGGGCGGGGCCGGGGCGGTCAGCGGGTTCTGGGCCGACAGGACGTGCGGGAGCTGCTCCAGGTCGGCGACCGTGGTGGACATCTGCGAGCTCAGCGCGGTCAGGTCCTGGCTGTCGTCGTGCAGCACGATCTGGCTGCTGTAGCCGCCGGCCTGCGGATCGTGCTCCTGCAGCACGTCCAGGCCCTTCTGGGCCTGCGCCTGGGGCAGGGAGAAGTTGTCGGAGTACTCGCCCCCGGACACATGGTTGACGACCTGGAGTGCCACCAGCGCCACGAGCCAGGCGCCGATGACGATCCCGAAGTGGCGTGCGCACCACTCGCCCAGCCGCCGCAGCAGACCCGCACGCGCGGCCTTCTTGTCCCCTTCACCGGTGCGGGAGTGCGGCATCTACGTGGCTCCTGTGTCGGCTGAGACATTGGGTGCCGTCCATTAGATGCGCGGGGGATCACTCCGGCATTTCCGGCGCGCGGGCGCCCTGCCACTCCGGGCGGGCGTTCCCCCGAAAGGTGGCCGCCGGGGCGGCGTTGCGGGCCCGCCCGCCGACGCGCCGGCGGGCCGAGGCCAGGTCCAGCGCCCCGGACCCCAGGGCGACGCCGAGGCCGACCAGCGCGCTGCCCGCCGCCTGGGCCAGTCCGTACGAGCCCGTGCCGACCAGCGGGGCGGTACCGGCCGCCGCGACCGGGATGAGGCCGGAGAACAGGGTGGCGCGTTCCGCGCCGATCCGCTGCATGCCCATGTACCAGCACACGAATCCGACCACCGTGACCACCACCGCCTGCCACAGCAGCGCGGCGGTCTCGGCGCCGTCCGGACGCCGCAGCCACCCGCCCCCGTCGACCAGCACACCGACCGCCGCCGACTCCAGCGCGGCGACCGCGCACACCGTGGCGGACAGCAACCGGGGCCCGAGCGGCCGCAGCACGGGTACGGCGAGCACGGCGAACCCGACCTCCCCCGCCAGGGCGCACACGGAGAAGGCGAGCCCCGCGCCGTCGGTGCGCCCCCAGCCCTGGACGGCGCAGGCGCCGACGGCCACGAGCAGCGCCCCGTACAGAACCGCCCGCCTGGGCCCGCGCCCGTCCAGGAGGGGTACGAGCACGGCGACGACCACCGGCGCACAGCCCACGAACACGCCGGGAACCGCCGGCTCCGCCGTGCGCTCCGCGGCGATGACGGCCAGGTTGAAGCCGACCATGCCGACCGCGGCGAGCAGGACGAGACGGGCCCACTGACGAGGTGTCAGCGCCCTCAGCCGGGAGGTCGACCCCTTCCCGGCCAGGGGCAGGAGCAGCAGACAGGCCAGTCCGTAGCGCAGGAACTGGCCGCCCGCGTACGGGTACTCGCCCAGGACGCTGTTGGCCGTGAAGGACGCTCCGACGAGGACGCAGGCGAACGCGGCGAGCAGGGCTCCCCGCGGGGCGGTGACGTTCATACCGGCGACGCTAGGCAGCGCGGCGGCCCGGTTCGAGGTCCACTCCGGTGCCGGCTTGGTGGACCAATCGGCCCCGGGCCGCCGCCCGAGGGTCAGCCGATGTGGTAGCTGTCGCCGTAGACCTTCCAGTCCAGCGGCGGGTCGAGGTCGAGGTTCCGCTTGCGCAGGAAGACGCGTTGCGCCGTGTCGACCCGGCTCGTGTCGCTGTGCGCCTCCTCCTGTCTCATGGCCCACACCCGCGCGTCCAGGAAGGCGTCGAGGTACGTCACCTCGTCACCGCCCGCCGTCGGCGGATTCGCCGTGCGCAGCGCACGCTTGCGGATGTTGCGGAAGCTCAGGGGGTCGGTGCCGTCGCCGTGCATGACGATGGCGTCGTAGTACGCGAACTGGCCCAGCACCCGCAGCCCGTCCGCCTTGCCCTGCCGGACCGCCGGGCCGAAGTACACCCGGTCGCGCTCGTCGTCCTGCGCCCGCCGGAACGCGGCGTCACGAGCCGCCCGGCGCCAGTCGCCGGGGAAGCCCGGGTCGAGCCCGTCGTGCGAGTCGGAACCGTCGACCTCGCGCAGCGCCGGCAGGTACTTCGCGAGGACGTTGCCGGGCTTGCGGTCGGTGTAGAGCTCGACGAGGTCGAGCATGTCGCCGGTGCCGGAGCAGAACCCGATGATGCCGGCGGTGTAGCCGCGGCCGTCGCGGATGTCCTCGATGTACTGGTACTGCGCCTTCCAGTCGAGCGAGGAGTTCTCCGCGCTCGACACCAGCTGCATGGCGATCTCCTTCTTCGCCGGGTCGTCGAGCCCGATCGCACGGACGGCGGCCGTGGCGTGCGGCGGTTTCAGGAACGGGGCGGCGGCGAGGGCGGCGCCGAACAACGCCAGAGCGGTGCGGCGCGGGGTCGGGTGTCTCACGGGGCCTCCAGACAGAGTGGGGGTGGGAGAGCTGGCCGTGCGGAACAGAACTGATAGGAAGGTTTCCTATCACTTTCCGTCCGTCCCGGGAACCGGCAGAGCCGAAGTTCGTAACGTCGGACGAGCCGACTGAGTACCGCCACGGGAACCAAGAGCCCGCCCCGCACGTCAACTCATTGCGCAGGGAGGCCGATCGGTCTCGGAGGCCGGCGAGAGAGGGGAATCGCGGTGGACGACGCGACGTCGCAGCAGGGGAGCGAGCCGGAGGCGGCGGCACGCCGGGCCCGCTTCGGCACACTGCCGGAGCCGGTGCGCGTGGAGGACATGGTCGAGGAACGAGCCGCGGGCGCCCCCGACCCCGCGCGCACCGACTACAACCAGGACGAGTGGCTCGTGCGCTACTGCCTGTGACGCGGCCCTACGAGCGGTTCTTCGCGCCCAGGTCGCGCAGCCACCGCACGACGTCGTCGGCGTCATGGGCGCGGGCGATGTCGAGCGGTGTCATGTCGTCGTAGCCGCACCAGTCGGCGTCGGCGCCGTGCGCGTGGAGATACCGCGCGGTGGCCAGATGCCCGCCGTGGCAGGCGCCCCAGAAGGCGCTGGTGATCTCGTCGGGCGAAGGGGACTCCCCGGCCTCGACACAGTCCCGCACCCGGTCCAGCAGACCGAGCGTGGCGGCGTCCTGGAGGGTGGTGCGGGCGCCGTGCTCGACGAGCCGCCGCGCGGCGCGCCACTGGCCGAACCCGCGGGCGTCGGCCAGCGGAGTGCCGCCGCCGATCACCGCCCCGGGGGCCTCGATGTCGGCCCCGGCGGCGATGAGCGCGTCCAGGACGGCCACGTCGTTGCTGCTGGCCGCCCAGTGCAGCGGCGTCTCCGTATGCGCACCGCCGAAGCGGGCGTCGGGATCGGCTCCCGCGGCGACCAGGGCGGCCACCACCTCGGGACCGTGCGGGAAGTGGCCGGGCCAGTCGGTCGCGATGTGCAGCAGACTGCGCGTGCCCCTGCCGTCCTCGCCGTGCTCGGTGATACGTGCCGTGGCCAGACCGGGATGGTCGGCGAGCAGCCGCCCGAGCCCCGGCAGATCGCCGGCCCGGATCGCTGCGGTGACGGCGACGGCCAGCGGATCCTGTGATGTCAGCGTCTGCGAGCCGGCCTCCCGATCGCCGTCCAGGGCCTCCGATTCTGTACGACGACGCCACCGCGCACCACGCTCCGTGCCTGTAGCACTCACCCGCGCGGTCATGCCCGACGACATGCCCACCGGCCCCGCGAGGCGTAGCGTCCGGATAAGAGCGGGAGGACTGCATGTCCGCGAGCAACGAGCCGCCCGGGGGCGCCGGATCGCTGGACGCCCTGGGGGTGGCCCTGGCCGACACCGTGCGCGGAACCGGAGCCTCGATCGGCGGCCTGTACCTGATCGAGGAGGCGGAGCCGGTGCTGCGCCTCGTCGCGTTGTGCGGCCTGCCGATCGCGTTCAGCGCCCCCTGGCAGCGGCTGCCCCTGACCGCACCGGTCCCGGTCGCCGACGCGATCCACGCCGACGCGCTGGTCAGCATCGAGAGCCAGGAGGAGATGGCCCGTCGTTACCCCCGGGCCGCCGCGGTCCTGCCCTACCCGTTCGCCCTGACCGCCGTCCCGCTGGCCGGCGTACGGCGCCGCTGGGGCGGCATCGTACTGATGTGGCCCGCCGTGCGGCCGCGCAGCATCACGCCACGCGAACGCGGCCACATCACCTCCAGCGCCCGCCGTATGGCCCGCCTGCTGGACGATGCCGCAGGGCCGCCCGCCCTGCCCGACCAGCCGCGCATCGTCCCCGTCGACGCCGCACACCACCCCGTGCAGACCGGCCTGGCCGCCGCCGACTACCTCGAACGTCTCCCCGAAGGCGCCCTGGCCCTCGATCTGGAGGGCCGCATCACCTTCGCCACCGCCACCGCGGCCCGCCTGCTCGGCTGCCGCGCCGACCAGTTGCTCGGCACCCGGCCCTGGCAGTCTCTGCACTGGCTGGACGACCCGGGCTACGAGGACCACTACCGCACGGCGGTCGTCAGCCGCACACCCGTGTCGTTCACCGCGCGCCGCCCGCCCGACCTGTGGCTCACCTTCCAGCTCTACCCGGACACCAGCGGCATCAGCGTCCGCGTCGCCCCGAGCGGAGAGCGGACCGAGGCCCCGTCACCGCCCGCCGCCGCGCGCAGCCCCGCGGCGGCACCGACGGGACGCCTCTACCAACTGGTGCACCTGGCCGCCGCGCTCGCCGAGGCGGTGACCGTGCGCGACCTCGTGGCGCTGAGCGCCCACCAGATCCTGCCCGCCTTCGGCGCCCAGGGCCTCGTGCTGTCCGTCGCCGAGGCCGGACGTCTGAAGATCACCGGCTACCACGGCTACACGGCCGACGTCATGGAACGGCTCGACGCCCTGTCGCTGGACACCGACCTCACCCCGGCCGGCCAGGTCCTCGCCAGCGGCACCCCCGCCTTCTTCGCCGGCCCGGCCGAGCTGGCCGCCAACTACCCCGGCGCCCCCCAGATCAGCGGCAAACAGGCCTGGGCCTTCCTGCCGCTGCGTATCTCCGGCCGTCCGGTGGGCTGCTGCATCCTGTCCTACGACCACCCGCACACCTTCACCGCCGACGAACGCGCCGTCCTGACGTCCCTGTCCGGCCTGATCGCCCAGGCCCTCGACCGCGCCCGGCTCTACGACGCCAAACACCGACTCGTGCACGAACTGCAGCGCGCCCTGCTGCCGAGGGCCCTGCCGAATCTCTCCGGACTAGACGTCGCCGCCCGCTACCTTCCCGCCGGCCACGGCATCGAGGTCGGCGGCGACTTCTTCGACCTGCTGCGCCTCGACGAGACGACCGCGGCCGCCGTCATCGGCGACGTGGAGGGCCACAGCATCGCCGCCGCCGCTCTCATGGGCCAGGTGCGCACCGCCATCCACGCCCACGCCACCGCGGGCGCCGCACCCGACGAGGTCCTCGTGCGCACCAACCGGCTCCTGGCCGACCTCGACTCCGAACTGCTCGTCTCCTGCCTCTACGCCCATCTCGACCTGGCCCGCCACCAGGTGGCCTTCGCCAGCGCGGGACACGTGCCGCCGCTGCTGCGTCACCTCAGCCGCCCCGCATCGGTCCTCGACGTCGACCCCGGCCCGCTGCTGGGCATCGACACCGGCGGCCACTACCCGGTCACCACCGCGCCCCTGCTCCCCGGCACCACCCTCGCCCTCTACACCGACGGCCTGGTCGAGCTCCCCGGCACGGACGCCACCCGGACCACATCCGACCTCGCCGGGCAGCTGGACGCCGCCGACGGCCACGACCTGGAACGGCTCATCGACCGGCTCGTCCGCCACACGACCCCCACCGGGCAGCACGCCGACGACATCGCGGTGCTCCTGCTGCGCGCGTACCGCCCCGAAGGCCACCGGGCCTGAGGCCGCTGCCCGAGGCGCTCCGGTCAGGCCCGGTCGGGCTCCGGGCGGACGTGCCGGGCGACATCGCGCAGCTTGATGTTGTGGTGCTGCGAGATACGCCGCAGCACGCCGAAGGCCTCGTCCTCGCTCAGCCGGTGGCGTTCCATGAGGATCCCCATGGCCTCTCCCACGGCGTGCCGGGTCTCCAGGGCGTGCTCCAGCTGGTCGACGGTACGGGCGGTGTCCAGCGCCACGGCGGCATGGGAGGCGAGCAGCCAGCCCGCGGCCTCGATGTCCTTGCCGAAGGCCCCCGGGCGGCGCGAGTAGAGGTTCAGCGCGCCGAAGTCCTCCTGCTCGGTGTAGAGCAGCACACCGGTCATGCTGCCGATCCCCAGATCGCGGGCCGCCTGCGAGAACCGCGGCCAGGACGGCTGCGGCGTGGTCATGTCGGCGATACGGAACAGCCGCTCGCCGTCCACACGGCGGGCGGCGTCGAAGCACGGCCCCTCGCGCAGCTCGCCCTGCAGCCGGTCGGACTCCTCGACCATGTCGCCGCACACGGCCAGCGTCACGGCCCGGCCCTTGGACACCGTCAGGATGCCCGCCGCGTCACAGCCCTCGACGAGCTTCACCGCCGAAGCGGCGATCTCGTCCAGCGTCGCCTGCACCGAATCCTGAGCCACCAGGTCCCGGGCGAGTTGCGCCATCTGCTCGGCGTACCGCTGCCACTCCACCGCCACCACCGCCTCGCTCACCGGTCCCGACCACCGTACTCCGGGCCACACCGCCCGTCCGAGCGGCCCGAGCAGCCCCACCCGCCGGGCCGGCCTGCGACCCGCCGGAACCCGCCGGGTCCGGATGCGGTCTGGGTGTGCTGGTGCTGGTGCTGGTGCTGGTGCTGGTGCTGGTGCTGGTGCCGGTGCCGGTGCCGGTGTCCGTCGCGCGGGGTGCGGTTGTATCCATCGGCCTGGAAATGCCGCTGCCGGTCGAGCCGTATGCGGCGGTGCTCACCGGCCCCGGGATGAGCCGGAGGCCGCCGGGTCCGTCGGCGCAGCCGTGACGATCCCGGGCACCCCCTGCCCGTCAGCGATAGGCCGTCAGCAGGAGGGCCACGTCGTCCGGTCGTTCGGGCGCGCGCCGGGCCGTTCTCACCAGGCGGTCGGCGAGATGCTCCACCGAGTCCGCCGGGGTGTCGGCCAGCGCGCGGCGGACCTCCTCGATGCCTGTCTCGATGTCGCTGCCGGGCTGCTCCACGAGCCCGTCGGTGTACAGGGCGAGGACGCTGCCGGGCGCCAGCGTGAGCGCGGTGACGGGATAGACCGAGTCGGGCTGCACACCCAGCATGACCCCGCCCACCAGGTCCAGCGGCTCGGCGTGCCCGTCGGGGTGGCGCAGCAGCGGCGGGGGATGGCCGGCCCGCACGGCGAGCGCGCGCCCGGTACGCGGGTCGAGTTCGATGTAGCAGCAGGTGGCGAAGGCGTCCGACTCCAGCTCGGCCAGCAGCCGGTTGGTATGGGTGATGACCTCCTGCGGCGGCCGCTCGCTCGCGGCGAAGGCGTGCACCGCACTGCGCAGCTGGCCCATCACCGCGGCGGCGCCGACACTGTGGCCTTCGACGTCCCCGATCACCAGGGCCACACCACGCCCCGTCGTGATCACGTCGTACCAGTCGCCGCCGATGGCCATGCCCTGCGTGCCGGGCAGATAGCGGCCGGCCGTGCGCAGCCCCTCGACGGCGGGCAGCCGGTGCGGCAGCAGCCCTTCCTGGAGGCCGCGGGCGACTGCGGACTCCGAGTCGTAGAGCCGCGCCCGTTCCATGGCCTGGGCGGCCAGCCCGCTCAGCGCGGTGAGGGCGGAGCGCTCGTCGGGGGTGAACCGGTGCGGGGCGTCCCAGCCGAGGATGCAGGAGCCGACGGGATGACCGGAGGCGATCAGCGGCAGGAACGACCAGGCGTGCATCCGGTCCAGGGCGATGCCCGGGTAGGCGATCGAGAGGTCCTCGGGCGACTCGAAGAAGAGCGGCAGCCGCGTGGTCAGGGCGTGGACGCCGGGCAGTTGCGTGTCGAGGGCGACCCCCTCGAACTGGGTGAGGAAGCCCTCCGGATAGCCCGACTCCCACTGCAGGTACATCCGGCCCTCGCGGACGGTGTACAGGGCGAGTTCCCGCGCGCCGAACGCGGGCAGCAACTGCTCGGACACGGCCCGGCACACGTCCTGCACGGTGACCGCCTCGGTGAGCACGCTCGCCATCTGCACCACGTGGTACAGCGCCCCGGCCCGCGCCCCCGCGACCGGCCCGGACGGCGGCGCCACGGCCGCGGCGCCCGGCACGGGACCGCCGGACGACCCGGCCTCGCGCGCCGCCTCGCCTCCGGTGGGCGGGACGGTCGGATGGACCCGGCCGGTCAGCCCGTGCACATCCGGGTACAGCACGAAGCTCAGCCAGCTCCCGGTGGGCTGCCGCACGAGGAAGGACACCTGTTCCTGCGACAGCATCGCCGCCCGGTAGCGGTCCTCGTACGAGGGGTCCCGGAGCCAGGTGATCACCTCCCACGGATAGCGGCCCAGGAGCTCTTCCCGGCCGGCGCCGAGCAGTTCCTCGCAGCGGCGGTTGGCGTACGTCAGACGGCCGTCCTGGTCCAGGGAGAACAGCCCGTCGGGCAGCCGCTCCGCGGCCTCGGCCGCGGTGAGCCCGCCGGCCGCGTCGACGAGGGCGCCCACCAGGATCCCGGCGGAGCCGGTGCCGTCGCGCACGAGATGGCCCCACAGTTCGACGGGCCGGTAGCTGATCTCCCCGCCGCCGACGGACTCGTCCCTGACCCGGAAGTGACGGGATCTGACCCGGCCGTGCGTCAGCGCGTCCTGCCGGCTCGCCCGCAGTTCGTGCAGGTCGTCCGGGCTGACGCGGGCCTCGACGGCCGCCATGGTGCCGTCGAAGTCCGCCCCGGCGATGCCGAGGAGCGCGAGAGCCTCGTCGTCCGGCGTGCACCGGTCGCTGTCCAGGTCCCAGTCGAGAAGCCCGACCCGCACGGGGCGCACGGCGGCCGTGGGCAGCCGCACGCTGACGGGTTCGTCGTCGTACTCGACCCGGTACGCGCCCGAGCCGGACCGGCCGGTGGTGAGACGGCCGAGGCGCTCCTCCATGTCCCGCTCGGCGGGGCGCAGCGCGACCTCCACGGCATCGAGGTCCATCGGCGAGCGGGCGGCCGAGCGCAGCACGACCAGCACGCCCACGGCCTCCCCGTCGGCCCGGACGGGCTGGTGGGCGGAGCCGAAGGAGTACGGCAGCCCGGCGGTGAAGTGCGGGAAGCGCACCATGGCGACGCGCTCGTCCGGCAGCCACAGGGTCTCGTCGCGCCGGTAGGCCTCGGCCATGGGCAGGGCGCCGCTCATGGGCACCCGCCACCACGCCCTGAGCAGCGACCGGGGCACTCCGGTCACCAGGGCCAGCACCAGCGAGCGCCGGTCGCGGGAGCGCAGGTAGACAAGACCGCCGTACCCCCCGAGGTCCCGTACGGCCGCGATCAGCGGAGCGGTGAGGGCATCCTCGATCCCGCCGGGTGCCCGCGGCCCGTCCGGTACGGCGGCTGCCTCATCCATCTCGGGTCCTCCCGGTACGGACGCACCGGACACCAATCGCTCCCATCAGGATGTGCCATGGTCTGCACTCCGGCGCGGCAAGTGCAACCTTTCGGTCGTCACGGCCGTCTCACCCGATATCAGCCACAGGCAAGCCTCGGGGGCAAGAAATGGTACGAATCGGAACAGTATGCGCGACTCTCGCGCTCGTGGGCGCCACGGTGGGTGTCGCGGCGGTCCCGGCCGGCGCGGCTCCGGCCACCACCCGGCAGGCGGCCCGGGCCGCGGCGTGCCCGACCGGCTGGGGAAGTATCGCCAAGACCGACACCAGCGCCACGATCTCGCCGGTGAAGGACATCAGAACCGGCCGTCACGCATGCTTCGACCGGATGGTCATCGACCTGCCCGGCGCGGGCGGCGACGTCGGCTACTCCGTCCGCTATGTCGACCGGCTCCACCAGGACGGATCGGGCCGCCACATTCCCGTGACCGGCGGAGCCGTCCTCGAGGTGCGGGTGGCCGCGCCCGCCTACGACCCGGAGACCGGCGCCGCCACGTATCCCGGCCGGGTGGCGCGTCCGCTGCCGGGCGTGGACCTCACCGGCTACCGCACCTTCCGGGACACCCGCTTCGCCGGCAGCTTCGAGGGGGAGACCCAGGTCGGACTCGGCCTCCGCGCCCGGCTGCCCTTCCGGGTGCTGCAGCTGGACGACCGCATCATCGTGGACGTCGCCCACAGCTGGACCGCCACCAGGTGACGGGACTGCGCGCCCGGTTCTCCGGAGCCGGGCGCGCGGATCCAGGCGATCCGCGGGGAGGCGGCAGGGCAAGCGCCTCGACGGTGATGCGTCCGCGCGGTCCGCGCCCGCCAGGGCCCCCGCGCCCACCCGGCGGGACCCTTCTCACCGGCCGCGCACGCGCCCCAGTTCCGCGAGGGTCCGTGCCGCGGCGCCGGCCAGGCGGGGCCGGTTGCGTACGAAGCGGCGCGCGGCCCGGGCGGGCTCCCGGCCCAGCCAGTGGACGGCTCCGCCCGGCACCGGCCGTACCACCGCCCCTTCGTACACCCGCAGGTCACGGGTCTTGAGCGACTCCTTGTAGCGGGCGGGGCCACTCCCCAGGTCGACGGTCTCGACACCGTCGGCCGCCGCGGCCTCCAGCATCCTGAGCTGCAGCACGAGACCGGGGGAGTACTTGGCGTAGGCGCGGTCGTACGCCGGGAACCACCAGGACAGCACCGTGCGCGAGCGCAACCCGAAGTGCGCGGCCACGGGCCGGTCCGCGGCGTAGAGCACGGACAGCACACCACGGCACTCCGGTTCCTCGCTCTCCCCGAGCAGCGTCACCAGCCGGGTGATCCACTCCTGCGCGAACCGGTCGCGCCGGCCGGTCCGCCGGTACTGCGCCGACTTCCAGTCCATCAACGCCCGCAGAGCGTCCGGGTCCCGGGCGTCGTACACGAACCGCACCTCGCCGACCTGCCGGGCCAGCTTGCGCTCCTTGGCCAGGGTCTGTCTGAGGAAGCTCGGCGACTTCGCCCGCAGCCGCTCCGTGTACCGCTCGAAGCCCTCGCCGATGTCGACGACCGGGGAGGCGAGCTCCTCGGCCGCGTGCGGCACGAACAGCCCCTGGCCGGCTTCGAGGTTGTCGAACTCCCAGGACGACAGCGCGCAGGACCGCAGCAGTCCGCGGGCGTCGAGCCGGATCCCGGGCCGCAGCACGGCCCCCTGACTGTCGGACACTCCGAGCCCGATGGCCCGGCCCTGTCCCAGGGGTCCCCTCTCGTACGGGAAGAACCCGACCGGGGAGTCGTCGTCGAGCAGCACCGCCACTCTCGCTCCCGGCCTGACCTGCCCCACCAGGGTGGTGAACGCCGGGTCGAGAAAGGGATTCGCGGGGGCCGCGGACTCCGTCCGTATCTCCCGCCACATCTTCTGGTCGTTCGGGCCCAGTTCGTCCGGCCTCAGAACGAGAACACGCTTTCCAGGCAACTCTGCCTCCTGTGTCATCGGCATGGGGACACACGAAGGCCTGTACATCGCCGCGAATCGGCACCAGACAGTACTCAGGCCGCACGGCGCAGGCCCTTGTCGGTACTGCCGTCTCTCAGCAGCGGAACGTCTGCAGCTCAATGGCGTTCGGGGCGGATCCGACCGTCCCCGCGCACCGGCTCGTCCCCGCCGCCCGGATGTCCGTACCGCCCCGGTCCACCACCGGCGCCCCGGTCACCACCGGGTTCGCCCCGCCCGCGCCCGCGGCCCTCGGGGTCCGTGCCGCCAGGTGCCGGAGCGTCGGCTCCTCCTCGCACGGACAGGACTCCCCGGCTCCTTCGGCCCCGGGCGTCGAGGCCGCACCGGTTGCCCGCGTCTCCACGGCTGCCGTGACCTCGGCCCCCGCCGTGCGCTCACCGCGCGTGAGCCCCGGGACGGCGAGCTGCAGCAACAGCAGGCAGGCCACCAGGCCCACCACCGCTGCCCATCGTCGCCGCACCATCAGACCCCCCGACACGGCCGCTGCGCCTACCAGTAGGCCGAGCGCATCTCGCCCGCGTCAAGCCCTTGTGGGCCGATTCGCCCCGCTCGGCCAGTTGCTGCCGAAATCCAACGGAAAGCGCTGCCGCCGGTCTTGCGGGAACGGGTCAGCCGCTGCCGCCGGGCAGGCTCAGCACCTCGCCCGCCTTCGGCGCCCGGATGTCGAGGGGCTCGTCGAAGGCGCTGAACGAGGTGGTGGTGTGCTGCGCACCGTTCTTGTAGACCGTCTTGAGGAGGTAGGGCTCGCCTTCCTCGGCCACGTAAAAGGTGTACGTCCCCTTCTTGTCCGCCTTGTCTGTCACGATCAGCTCGACGGCCTTCGTGCCCTCGACCCGGGTGGATCCGCCCTTCTTCGCCGTGCCGAACGACTCGAAGGGCCGTTCGCACGAGGTGAGACCGTCACCCGAACCGGCCGGGTCCACCGGCGTCTTCACCCACAGCTTCTGCCCGCCCGTGGCACCCGGGATCTTCTTCCACTCCTGCAGGTAGGCCCGGTTCGGCCGGACGTAGTCCGTCTTGCCCAGCCGGATCTGTTCCAGGGCGGCGCCTCCGGTCATCTCGGTCTTCGACCTGCACCGGCTGTCCAGGTCGGTCACGAGACGACTGGTGACGGTGGCGCCGCTCGTCGTGCGGTTGGTGATGTCGACGGTGACGGAGTCCAGCTTCCGCATCGTCGCGTTGGCCTCGTCGAGGAGGTCGCCCGCGGACTTGTCCTCGCCGGTGCCGCCGGAGCCGCACCCGGCGAGTGCGGCGCCCGCCAGCAGGCACGCGAGCGCGGTCGTCGTCACGGTAGCCATGGCCCGCACGGAGCCCCCCAGATGTTCGTGTCGGCCGATGATCAGCACGGGAGCCTACCTGTCCGCCGGTGCGTGCGGTGGACAGTCCGGGTTCAGGCTCCGGAACCGGACTCCCGGACCAACTCGATCGCCCGGCCAAGGGTGTCGAGCCGGTCGTCCAGGGTCTCGCCGGCCGGATAGAGACGGACCGTGTTCACACCGGCGTCCCGCCAGACCCGCAGCCGTCGCCGCACCATCTCCTCGGTGCCGATGAGCGTGGTGGCCAGCACCATCTCGTCGGTGACGAGACCCGCCGCACCGTCCCGGTCGCCCGCCTGCCAGCGTTCCCGCACCTCCGCCGCGACCTCGGCCCAGCCCTGACGGCCGTAGGCCTTGTTGTAGAAGTTGGTCGACGCGGAACCCATGCCGCCCAGGCTGAAGGCGAGTTCCTTCCTCCGGCTCGCGATCATGTCGCCGAGCGCCTCCTCGTCCCGGGCGAACGCGACCTCGGCCCCCTGGCAGACGTCGAACCCGGCGCGTCCGCGGCCGGCGGCGGCCAGTCCCTCGTCCAGCGGAGCGAAGTAGGCGTCCGCCGCGCCCTCCGGTACGAAGCTGGTGCCGAGCCAGCCGTCCGCGACCTGGCCGGTCAGCCGCAGCATCGCGGGCGAGAGCGCGGCCAGGTAGACGGGGACGGGGTGCTCGGCCCGCATCGACAGGCGCATCGGCACCGCATCCCCGCCGGGCAGCGGAATCCTGAACTCCGAGCCCGAATGGGAGATCTTGCCGCCCGCGACCACTTGGCGCACGATCTCCACCGTCTCGCGTGTCCGGGCCAGCGGACGGGCGAACGGCACTCCGTGCAGGCCCTCCATCACCTGCGGTCCGGAGGGGCCCAGCCCCAGCAGGAAGCGCCCGCCGGAGAGATTGGACAGGGTGATCGCCGCCTGGGCGAGGGCCACCGGCGTGCGCGTGCCGACCTGCATGACCGCGGAGCCCAGCAGCATCCGCTCCGTACGGGCCGCGTAGAAGCCCAGGGCGGACGGGGCGTCCGACCCCCACGCCTCGGCCACCCAGCAGACGTCGAGCCCCAGTTTCTCCGCCTCTACGACGAAGTCGGCCTGCCGGGACCAGGAACCGAGGGCCGCCGCCTCGACGGTCGTCGCCGTGCGCATCACGCCTCCGCCCGCTGCCTGATGTGCTCCAGCGTGGCGGTCATGCCTTCCTCGAACTCCCGCAGTCTCACGAACACGATCTTCTGCTCCTTCTCCGGCATGGCGTCGATCGCGAAGGAGAGGCCGGAACGCCCCGGCCCCATCCGCATCCACTGCGACAGCTCGGTCCCGCCGTCCCTGGGCCGGAGCCCGAACCGCCAGACGGCACTGGGCTCGGCCGGATCCCCGACCGCCCAGGCGAACAGCCGCTCCGGGTCACAGGCGACGACCGTGGAGGTCGTCTCCCACTCACCGAGCGACTCGTGCCTGCTCCGGCCGGTGAAGCGCGCCCCGACGGCCGGACCGGCGGCTCCGTCGGCCCACCCCGCCCACTGCAACTCCTCACTCAGATCCGGCATCCGCGTCACATCCGACACCAGCGCCCACACTCTCCCCGGCGGAGCCGCGATCCAGGTCGTCACCTCGACCGTCGGTTGATCCGCGTACCGCGCGCCCGTCCACTCCATCTCGTGCCGGCCTCCTTGTCGACAGGACTGTGGCAGCAGAGTTGCGTAATAAGACTCACCAGGTCAAGGGGGCACGTGTGTCCATCCGTTCAAGGGGCGGTGAAGGCGGGCGCCGATGTGCCCCGGTGCGCGGAACCACGCTCGCGGGGCCGCGTACGCTACCGGTGGCTGCACCCCGAGGGATCTTCGCGTCTGACGTGCCCGCCGGTGGGGAGTCATCAGGGATGGCAGTGGCCGAGCCGATCCGTCGGCGGGCACCATGATGCACGGCCGGGCGCGGTCGCGAGGGTGCGCCCGGGCCGGCCTTCGAGCGGAGGAACGAGATGGGATCGGCGATGGGCGAGCGGGATCACCGCCGGCAGAGATGGGCGGCCAGAGGAGCCCTGACCGCGGTCGCGCTGGCGGCGCTGCTGCCTCTCGTCTCCGGCGGCCTGAAGGGACTGCTGCTGCTCCTGGCCGGCCTGGTGGGACTCGCCCTGACCGCGGCGGCGCTCTGGTGGGTCCTGTCCCGCCGGGGGCCGGTACGGATGGCGGCGGCCGTGCTGGCCGTCGTCGCCCCCGTCGGCGTCATCATCCTCTTCGCGGCCGCGAATCTGATCTGGGTGGTCTTCGCCTCCCTGCTGCTGTGGTGTCTCGCGGTCTGGAGCGGCCGCTACGCCCTGCGCAGCACGGGCCTGCGGCCGGTACGGGTCAAGGAGTACCGCACACCGCCGCCGCAGCGTCCCTTCCTCCTGCTCAACCCGCGTTCCGGCGGCGGCAAGGTCGAGAAGTTCTCCCTGAAGGAGAAGGCCGAGGAACTGGGCGCCCAGGTCGTCCTGCTCGACCCGGACCACCACCAGGACGTCACCGAACTGGCCAAGGCCGCCGTGGCCGACGGAGCCGACCTCCTGGGCGTCGCGGGGGGCGACGGCACGCAGGCGATGGTCGCCGCCGTGGCGGCGGAACACGGCCTCCCGTTCCTCGTCATCTCGGCCGGCACACGCAACCACTTCGCCATGGACCTGGGCCTGGACCGGGACGACCCGTCCACCTGCCTCGACGCACTCACGGACGGGGTCGAACTCCGCGTCGACCTCGGCTTCGCCGACGACCGCCCCTTCGTCAACAACGCGTCGTTCGGCGTCTACGGGGCCGTCGTCCAGAGCCCCGGCTATCGCGACGACAAGGTGGGCGCCGCGCTGGAGCGGCTGCCCGAACTGCTCACCCGGCAGAGCGGCCCGCGTCTGACGGCCAGCGCCGACGGCACCACCATCGCCGACCCGCAGGCCGTCCTGGTCAGCAACAACGCCTACCGCATGGACGACCCGTTCGGCTTCGGCCGGCGCGAGCGGCTCAACTCCGGGAAGCTGGGCGTGCTCGCCCTCCGCGTGGACAGCGCCGTGGAAGCGGCCGAACTCCTGCTGTCCCCACGCGCCGAGGGCCTCACCGTGCTCACCGCCCAGCACGTCGTCGTCGACGCCGACGAACCGCATCTCGAAGTCGGCCTCGACGGCGAGGCGCTCACCCTGCCCGCCCCCGTCCACTGCCGCATCGCACGCCGGGCCCTGCGCGTGCGGGTGCCCCGCAACCGTCCCGGAGTCCCCGAGGCGCCGCCGCGCCTGGACTGGCGCCGGCTCCGCAAACTGGCGGCAGCGGTCGGCCGTACCGCCGCGCCCACCCGTTCCCGGCGCCCCTGAGCCTGTAAGTGCGAGGTCCCCCATGCCGCTTCCGGCATGGGGGACCTCGTGTATGCGCTCCAGCGGGCTACGCGCCCTTCGGCCCCGCCTGCTGCACGACCTCGAAGGACCACAGGGTGGAGTCGCTCGCGGCGGGCCTGGGCCGCTCGCCGCCCTCGCCGCCGCCCTGGTGTGCGGCCTTCATCGGCCCCTCCATCCAGGCCTGGAACGACGCCTCGTCACGCCACCGCGTGTAGACGAGGTAGGTGTCGGTGCCCTCCACCGGGCGGAGGAGCTCGAACCACTCGAACCCGTCGGAGCCCTCCACGGTGTGCGCGCGGGAGGCGAACCGCTTCTCCAGCGTCTCCCGCTGCTCGGCGGGCACGGTCAGCACATTGATCTTGACTACGCTCATGGCCCCATCTTGCCCGATGGCACGTCCGCACCGACCGGGACCTGCGCCCCTCGATGTTTTGAACGCGTTCAAATGTGGGCTAGGGTCGATCCCACCCAGCGAGGGGGAGACCTTCATGAAGATCGTGATACCCGGCGGGACCGGACAGGTCGGCACGGTCCTCAAACGCGCGCTGAGCGCCGCCGGACATGACGTCGTGGTGCTGAGCAGGCGCCCCGCACGCCCGGGCGAAGTGCACTGGGACGGTGCGACCCCGGGACCGTGGACGGAGGAGATCGACGGCAGCGACGTCGTCGTCAACCTGGCCGGCCGGAGCGTCAGCTGCCGCTACACCCCGGCCAACCTCCGCGACATGATGGACTCGCGGGTCGACTCCGCCCGGGTCGTGGGCGAGGCCATCGCCAAAGCCGCCCGGCCGCCCCGGGTCTGGCTCCAGATGAGCACCGCGACCGTCTACGCCCACCGCTTCGACGCGCCCAACGACGAGGCCACCGGCGTGATCGGCGGCGCCGAACCCGACACCCCCGGCTACTGGTCCTACAGCGTCGACATCGCCAAGGCCTGGGAGTGGGAGCAGGAGGCGGCCGACACGCCGGGCACCCGGAAAGTGGCCCTGCGCGCCGCCATGGTGATGAGTCCGGACCGCGGCGGTGTCTTCGACGTCCTGCTGCGGCTGGCCCGGCTCGGCCTCGGAGGCCCGGTCGCCGGCGGCGCACAGTACGTGTCCTGGATCCACGACCAGGACTTCGTCCGGGCGGTGGAGTTCCTCCTCGCCCGCGACGACATCACCGGCCCGGTCAATCTCGCCGCTCCCACGCCCCTGCCGCAGCGCGCCTTCATGCGCGCCCTGCGGACCGCCTGGGGGATGCCGGTGGGTCTGCCCGCGGCGCGCTGGATGGCCGAGGCCGGCGCCTTCGTGCTGCGTTCGGACACCGAACTGCTGCTGAAGAGCCGACGCGTCGTCCCCGGCCGTCTGCTGGAAGCGGGCTTCGGTTTCGACCATCCCGGCTGGCCGGAGGCCGCGGACGACCTCGTACGGCGGCTGCGGGTCCGGGGCGATCAGCGAGAGTGAGCCGGTGTCAGCTCCGCGGCGACGACGCGACGTGAAGGAGCCCGGTCGGGTCCGGTCAGTGGCGGCGGCCGCGGAGCTTGCCCAGCAGGCGCTGGGCCTGGGCCCGCTTGCGGGGGTCGGCGGCGGCCCGCCGCGCCTGCTCTACGGCCCGCCGCCCCTGCGGGCTTCGGGCGAACTGCTTGATGCGATCCAGGATGTTGGCCATGAGGCACCTTCGCTCGTGTTCTGACGTGCTCGTTGTCTGTAGCCCGCCTACCCCTCCGACGAGGTGCTCAGCCCTCACCCGGCCGGATGGTGCGCGACCGAACGTGTTTGGCGACGGAGTCAGAGGCAAGTCGGTGTCCATGACTGAACAGAACAAGCGCACGAATCAGAAGCCGACCACCATCCGGGCGACGGAGTCCAAGGCGCGCAACGCGGCGGACAAGGCGACCGCCCCGACGTCCCAGGCCGCGAAGCGTGTGGCGGCCAAGGCCGATGACGCGGGGTCAGCGGTCAAGGCCGGCGCCGAGCGCTCCGCCGAGGCCACGACGGCGGCCATGCAGACCGCTGCCAAGGGCGTCGAGGCCGGCCGCCAGGCGGTCGTCACGGCCTCGGGTCATGTCGCGGCCACGGCGAAGACGGCCTGGACGGTCATCGCCCACCGCAAGCTCGTCGCCGCGGGCGTCGGAGCCGGCCTGACCGCCCTGAGCGCCGCGTCGTACGCGGTGGGACGCCGCGCGGAACGCGGCGCGCACGGCCCCGTCACCCGGTTCACCGGCGGACGGATCTGACCACGGCAGGGCGTTCGACGTGACGGCCACGAGGAGGGCAGGCGGCGCGGCGCGCATCACCGGACTTCCCGGTGGTCCGCAGCGCCGCCTCCTTGTGGTCTCCGGCGCGCCTCGGCGCCCGACGGCACCGCCTCCGCGTGCTCCCTAGCAATTCCCGCCGTCCGAGGTGCCTCCTTCTCGTGGCTTGGCGCACATCCGGCCCTCGTAGTGGTGTCCCCCTCGCGCGGCACCGCCGTGACGAGGAAGGATGAGACCGCAAGCGAAGGATCAACCCATGCGGAGGAGCGGGCCCATGCAGCACGAGCGAGCGGGCAATCCGGCCGGTTTCGAGGATCTCGTCGATGTGGCCCGGCTGGTGACCGCGTACTACGCGCTCCACCCCGACCTGGACGACCCGGGGCAGCGCGTCACGTTCGGGACCTCCGGACACCGCGGATCGTCCCTGGCGAGCGCGTTCAACGACGACCACATCGCCGCCACCAGCCAGGCCATCTGCGAGTACCGGGCCGGCCAGGGCATCGACGGCCCCCTCTTCCTGGGCGCCGACACCCACGCCCTGTCGGAGCCCGCGCGCGTCACCGCCCTGGAGGTGTTCGCCGCCAACGAGGTGACGGTGCTGATCGACGACGCGGACGGCTACACGCCGACCCCGGCCGTCTCGCACGCCATCCTCGCCCACAACCGCGGCCGCACCACGGGGCTCGCGGACGGCGTCGTGGTCACGCCCTCCCACAACCCGCCCGCCGACGGAGGGTTCAAGTACAACCCGCCCAGCGGCGGCCCCGCCGCCTCCGACGCCACGTCCTGGATCCAGGACCGGGCCAACGAGATCATCCGGGGCGGCCTGAAGGACGTCCGGCGCATCCCCTACGCCCGGGCCCTCGCCGCCCCCACCACCGGCCGCTACGACTTCCTGGGCACCTATGTCGCCGACCTGCCCGGCGTGCTCGACCTGGACGCGATCCGGGCGGCCGGGGTGCGGATGGGGGCGGACCCGCTGGGCGGGGCGTCCGTCGCCTACTGGGGCCGCATCGCCGAACAGCACGGAATCGACCTCACCGTGGTCAACCCGCACACCGACCCCACCTGGCGGTTCATGACGCTGGACTGGGACGGCAAGATCCGCATGGACTGCTCGTCGCCGTACGCGATGGCCTCGCTCATCGAGCAGCGCGACCGCTTCCGGATCTCCACCGGCAACGACGCCGACGCCGACCGGCACGGCATCGTCACCCCGGACGCGGGCCTCATGAACCCCAACCACTACCTGGCCGTCGCCATCTCCTACCTGTTCGCCCACCGTGACCGCTGGCCGGCCGCCACCGGCATCGGCAAGACCCTGGTGTCCTCCGCCATGATCGACCGCGTCGCCGCCGACCTGGGCCGCGAACTGGTCGAGGTGCCCGTCGGGTTCAAGTGGTTCGTGGACGGACTGGCCGGCGGCACCATCGGCTTCGGCGGGGAGGAGTCGGCCGGGGCCTCCTTCCTGCGCCGGGACGGCTCGGTGTGGACCACCGACAAGGACGGCATCATCCTGGCGCTGCTCGCCTCCGAGATCACGGCGGTCACCGGCCGGACCCCGTCGGAGCACTACGCCACGCTGGCCGCCCGCTTCGGCGAGCCCGCCTACGCCCGCATCGACGCGCCGGCGTCCCGCGCGGAGAAGGCCCTCCTCGGCAAGCTCTCCCCGGCCCAGGTCAGCGCGGACACCCTGGCCGGAGACGCGGTCACCGCCGTCCTCACCGAGGCCCCGGGCAACGGCGCCCCCATCGGCGGCATCAAGGTGACCACGGACAACGCCTGGTTCGCGGCCCGCCCCTCGGGCACCGAGGACGTCTACAAGATCTACGCCGAGTCCTTCCTCGGCCCCGACCACCTCGGCCGGGTCCAGGAGGAGGCCAAGAGCGTGGTGCTGACGGCACTGAAGGGCTGAGCACCGACAGGACCGCACACGGCCCGGGCCACGTCGTCGTGGCCCGGGCCGTTCGGGCTGCCGACTCGTCCCGGCGGACCGCGATACAGGACACTGGGAGCAGATCCGATCCGGGAAGGACCGTCAAGTGATCATCTTTGGCACCAAGGGGTACCTCTACCAGCTGGCGATACTGACGCTGGTCTGCGGGCAGTGCGGCAACCCCGCCGCGCACACGCTCAGGAAGCGCGTCACGAAGTTCACGCTGTTCTTCGTGCCGCTGTTCCCGATCTCGACGAAGTACCTGACGCAGTGCACCTTCTGCGGCGCGGAACAGAAGGTGACCAAGGAGCAGGCGGAGCAGCTGCAGACCCAGAGCACGGGCGGCCAGGGCGGTCAGACGTACGGGCAGCAGGAGCAGCAGCAACACCGCTTCTAGGCACCGAAGGCACAGATCCGTGTGGTAACCCCAAGATCTCGGGTACCCGCCCCGCCACGGGCCCGGACCGGTGAAGCGGGTCGACGGGCCTCCCGCAGTCGACAAGGGAGAACGGAGGCATACCGAGATGAGCACCATCAAGGAAACCGTGGAAGTCGACGTTCCCGTCCACACCGCCTACAACCAGTGGACGCAGTTCGAGGAGTTCCCGAACTTCATGGAGGGCGTCGAGGAGGTCAGGCAACTGGACGACCGCCACAACCACTGGACCACCAAGATCAGCGGGGTGCGGCGCGAGTTCGACACCGAGATCGTCGACCAGCTGGCCGACGAGCGCGTCACGTGGCGCACGACCAGCGGTGACGTCGATCAGAGGGGCTCTGTCCGCTTCGAGCGCGTCGACGACACGCACACCAGGGTCGAGCTGGTGATGGACATCCAGCCCAGTGGAGCCGCGGAGAAGGCGGCGGACATGACGGGCACGATCGACCGCCGGGTCAAGGGCGACATGAAGCGCTTCAAGCAGTACATCGAGGAGCGCGGAGCCGAGTCCGGCGCCTGGCGCGGACGCATCCAGCCCGGCGGCACCGGCCCCGCCCTCTGACCCTCACGCTCCGTCCAAGGACCCGGCCTCCATCCTGGAGGCCGGGTCCTTTTGCGCGCGCACGCGGAGAAGAGAGGTGATGATTCGGCCATCGTCATGACATGCACCTGTCCATATCGGCCTCCTGGTGGCACGCTGCCCTCTGACTGTCCGCAGTGACACCCCTGCCTGACCGGGCGGACGGTTCCCCGCCGCCCGGCCCTCGCAGCAGAAGGAGACCGCGTGATAGGCAGACCCCGCAGCCTTCGATCGTCCGGCGGCACCACCCGCGTTCGCCACACCGTCCTCGGCACCCTCGCCGGCGTCGCCGCACTCCTGGCGACCGGTGTCACCGCCGCACCGGCGAGCGCCGCGCCCGAACCGGGAGCCATGGCACCCTCGGCGCAGGAACGCGCCCTCGACTTCTGGACCCCGCAGCGGATGCGCGCGGCCACCCCGCTCGACGTCCTGTCCGTCGACCGCTCCGACGTACGGGCATCCGCACCGCGCAAGGGCAAGGCGACCGTCGTGGCACCCAGCGCACCCGTCTCCGACGTGGGCCCCATGGCCATCCCGCACGGCGGAGGCCCCTGGTCCGGCGGGGGAGCGGTGGCCAAGACCGCGGGGCGGGTGTTCTTCACCTACCAGGGGCGGACCGCCTCCTGCTCCGGCAACGCCGTCACCAGTGCCAACAAGAGCACCGTCCTCACCGCCGGGCACTGCGTGAAGATGCAGGGAGCCTGGCACACCAACTGGGTGTTCGTGCCCGGCTACCACGACGGACAGCGCCCGTACGGCACCTGGGCCGCGTCCAAGACCCTGTCCACGCCGCAGTGGACGGCCAGTGAGGACATCAACTACGACATCGGCGCCGCCGTCGTGGCCCCGCTGGACGGGAAGCAGCTGACCGACGTCGTCGGCGGCCAGGGGCTGGGCTTCAACACCGGCTACAACAAGCCCATGTACTCCTTCGGCTTCCCGGCCGCCGCTCCGTACGACGGCGAGAAGTTCATCTACTGCAGCGGAACCACCTTCCGGGACTTCCTGCTCTCCAGCGACCACGGTCTGACCTGCAACATGACCGGAGGCTCCAGCGGAGGCCCGTGGTTCACCCAGTTCGACGAGGCCACCGGGACCGGCCTGCAGTCCTCGGTGAACAGCTTCAAGTACAACTTCCTGCCCAACGCCATGTACGGCCCGTACTTCGGCGCGGACGCGCAGAACCTGTACCAGAGCGCCCAGTCGTCCTGAGCCATCGCACCGGCCGGGAGCCGGGTCCTCCTCCGCCCAACCGCGGAGGAGGACCCGGTTTCCCGCGCGCCGCCGGCGGTTCGCCGACGCGTCGAGTCAGCCCCGGGCCACCGCGATGGCCCCCGCGAGCCTCTCTCCCGCCTCGTAGGTCATGTACGGGACGCCGCCGTCGGTGCCGAAGGAAGGCGCCGAGGCGCGCCCGTTCTCGGGCGCCGCGCTGCGCGAGTTGCAGAGGACGCCGAGGTGGTTGCGCTTGCTGAAGTCGTTGCCGACCTCGGTGATCATGATGTCGCCGCCGCTGGACTTGTCCTTGTTGTAGACGACGTGGGTGCTGTTGTTCCGGTGCAACAGGTGCGGACCGCCGAGTTGCCGTAGGCCAGGCAGATCCCACCGGGCGCGTCGTGCGGCGCGTAGTACAGATGGGTGGCGGCGGTGACGCACAGGCAGCCGAGGGCGACCGCCCGGACGTACGGCAGGGTGCGCACCATCACCTGTTGCGGAGTGACGCCCGCGTACTGGGCGCTCCACACGGTCTGGGTGCTGGTGGGGTCGGCGACGCCGAGGACCTGCTGCATCCCCTGCCTCCACGAGCACGATCCCGACATGTTCGCCTGGCCCGAGGTCTTCGACCCGGACCGTTGAGCGACGGTCCGCCCCAAGCCGTGGTGGAGCCGAAACCGGCACGGACACAAGGCCCACACCCTCGGACGGCTGACGCCAACGGCAGGCCGCGGTCCGGTGTACGGCTTCAGAGAGGACATGGATGTGCGGAGAGGCGATCCGCACAGCCCGACTGGTCCTAGGTCCAGTCGGCGGACCAGAAGGGTGTCCCTGGCCAGGACGTCGAGCCCGTTCCGCACACGCCGCGAAGTGTGGCCGTCAGCTCCAGCCGAACCGCCGGTCCACCACCGCGGCGAACTCGTCGAGGGTCAGTACCGCGTCCCCGTTCTGGTCGGCCGTGTCGAACAACGCGGAGGAGGCGTCGACGTCCTGCACTCCCCAGTACGGCAGTACGCCCGAGGCGGCCAGGGACGGTCCGTTCGTGCGCAGGGCGACGATCACCTCTTCCCGGGTGAGAACCCCGTCGTGGTCGAGGTCGAGCGCCTCGAACAGCTTGCGGGCCTTGTCGCTCATCGTTGTCCCCGTCGTATGGAGGTCAGGCGGGCAGATGCATCCCGCTCACCGGTGAGGACGCCCTACGCGCCGGCCGGGTTGCCCTCCGGGCAGGAAGCCGGCTCCAGGCGAACACAGCAGTAGCCGGGACTCGGGGCCAGGCATGCCTGGAGGGTCTTCGTGCCGAGGCCTTCAAGGGCGCCGCTGAGCAGGCGCAGGTTCATACCGCAGACGGTCTCTGTGTGGTCACGGGCGAGCGCGTGGAAGGGACAGTTGCCCAGCACGATCGCGTCACCGTCATAGCGGGGCTCGAATCCGTACCGTTCCAGCAGGTCGAAGACGCCCGTGTCGCCTTGGCCGGCGAGCTGGGCGCCGAGGTCGTGGGCTTTGCGGTGCAAGACGATACGGACCGGCTCGCCCGTGGCTTCGGATTCCTCCATGGCCTGGGCGAGGAGCCGTCCGGCCAGCTCGTAGTGCCGCTCGGGCAGGCTGACGGTGACCTGCTTGGTGGAGCGCTTGTAGAGCTTGGCCGGCCTGCCCGCTCCTGGACCGGTGCGGCCGCTGCGCCGTTCGTAGACGACGTCGAGGAGCGACTCGTCCGCCAGGCGGTCCAGATGGAACGCCGCGGTCTGACGTGCGAGACCGAGGGCGGCGGCGGCTTCGTCGCGGCTGACAGGCCCCGGCTGGCGCACGACGTGCCCATACAGCCGCATCCGGGTCGGCTCGTCCAGTGCGGCGACCGCGGAAACGTCGGCACGGGGCGCTTGCTGCGGGTGGTCCATGAACACCAGTGTAAAACCCATGGTCATTGACTAAAGAACGTCGCCGCGCTTCTATCGTTAATGAGAGTCATCGATAGAGGGAGCCGGTCATGTCGTCCCCCACCACAACCACCACGTCCGCCGTCCCCCGGCGATCTGAATTCACCGACCCCGGCTACCAGGCATTCGTCATCCTGCGTACCGGGTTCACCCTGGCGCCGATCCTGTTCGGGCTGGACAAGTTCGCCAACCTGCTCGTGGACTGGCCCACCTACCTCGCGCCCTGGATCAACGACGTCGTGCCCGGCAGTGCCCAAGCGGCGATGTACGCCGTCGGTGCCATCGAGATCGTCGCGGGACTGCTCGTCGCCATCGCCCCCCGCTTCGGAGGCTGGCTGGTGGCCGGATGGCTGGCAGGCATCATCGTCAACCTGCTGACCATCCCCGGCTACTACGACATCGCGCTGCGCGACTTCGGTCTTCTGCTCGGGGCCGTCGCCCTGGCCCGGCTCGCCCAGCACTACCGGCTGCCTCGTCGGCCACCAGGCGTTCGCTGATTCAGGGGACCACGTCGTAGGTGAACAGGGCGGTGTTGTCGAGCGTCTTCCGGGGAGTGGCGCCCGCGCCCAGGGGCGAGATGAGCGGGTCATCGATCCGATGGCCCAGGAGCTCCGCTGATTCCGACATCGTGGGGACATAGTTCCGCCCGTGCCGATTCATCCAGCCTTCCCAAAGCCGGTCCACGTTGGCGTGGTGCAGGAAGAAGACCGGATCATTCGGTGACGAGGCCGGAGCCATGTCCCCACCGATCCACCGGTGCACCTGGTTGTGGAGCCCCGTTCCGGTGAAGCCCTCGAGCCGCCCCCGGAATCCTCGCGAGTTGTGGAGCCAGGGAGCGAAGTCGTACGTGGCGAGGTCCGGGTCCCCGAGCGGCGCCGGCTGCGTATTGAAGGCGGCGCCCACGTCCAGGGCGTTCGGGAGAGTCGGGGAACCGCTCCGGAACTTGCGGCGCAAGCCCCTGTTCGTCTGGCGGAGGCTGACGCCCGGAGGAGCCTCCAGCCTGACCCGGAAACCGTTCGGGTCGCTGGGCTTGAAGGCGAACGGCCCGTCGGCTACCGGATCGCCCGACCCACCCATGAAATCCGGCTTCCAGATCAGTGCCGTCTCGGGGGCCGGCAGCGAGCCGTCGATCGACCAGTCCCAATACGGAAGCCCGAACCCGGCATCGTCCAGGACTCGTTGGAGGTGCGCCTCCAGGAGATTCAGCATGAACCGGTGCCACGGCAGGAATACCGGGCCCCGGTGCGCCGCGTTGCGGATGTTCACGTTCCCGCTCGGGGGGACGGGAGTCATCATCGCCTTGACGTGCCAGATGACGAACAGGTCATAGGTCCGTACCGGCGCGGGTGGTCCGGGGATGCCGAACGCGGTGGTCTTGAGTGTCGAGTCTTCCCGCTTGAGGCGCAGGACACCTTCGATGTAGGCGTCCCGGGCGTCGGGGCTGGTGATGATGTTCCTGCGTACGACGGCCATGTGTCAGACGCCCCCTTTGTGGTCGGGCCCGTGACCGTGGTGGTGCGGATGGCCTCCGTTGTCGCCGTCACCAGGGCCGTCGCCGCCCGGGAAGTCGGCGGGGAAGTTCTCGATCAGGGCCCGGACGGTGTCTGTCGCGGACAGGAACTCGTAGGTGGGCAGGGCATGGCTGTGGACCTGACCGTCGTTCGACACGATGAGCGGAGCGGTGAGGGGCGCACCGTCCACCGTGATCTCGTAGGTCGTCTTGACGACGATGTGGTGGCCCTGGAACTCGTCTTCGCGGATGCTGGTCAGGGGCCCGTGGTGGTGCGGCTGCTGAGGCAACTCCGCCAGGTAGTTTCCAAGAATCGTGGGGTCGGCAGCCGCAGCCAGTTCCTCGGGGGTCACAAGACACCTTTCATGAGCGCAAGACGTCAAGGGCCATCGGCACGATGACTGCTCCGAGTTTCGGAGTGCCCGGGTGCGGCCGCACGTCGAGTACGGCAAACAGGTGGGTCGCCTGCCGCGGTCTCCGCCCTGGTTCGCGTCGCGGTCGGCCGTACCCTGCCGAAGGCAGCAGTAGGCACGTATCGGACGGTGGCAGATCGATGACCGACGCAGAGACGACCCCCGGCGCACCCCTCCCGCGGGTGCTGTGCAACGTCGAGTCGCTCATCTCTGACGACTCGACACCGGCGGGTGCGCTGTGGCGACTGGCCGAGTCAGGGCGGCAGCTGGACGCCAACCTGATCCGCATCCCACCCCGAGGGCGTATCGACGCGCATACCGAGCCCGACCTCGACGTCCTCCTGCTCGTCGTCGCCGGTGACGGCATCCTCGGCCCGGCGGCAGACCCGCAGCCCCTGGCCCCCGGCAGTCTGGTCTGGCTGCCGCACGGCAGCGAACGCAGCCTGGTCGCGGGGAGCAGCGGCTTGTCCTACGTGACCGTGCACCGTCGCCGCCCGGGCATGCGGATTCGTACCAGGCCCAGCACGTGACACCGACGGAACCCAGACCGCAGGGCGCCCCGGCGCGCCGCTCCCGGGTCTCAGGAAGCTGCCGGAAGCCGGCGGCATCACCCGCACCGGCGATTCTCGGACCCCTGCCGCCATCCACCATGTGTCGTCCGCCTCGCCGGGCCACACTGGGACCATGCGGCTGGTGATCATGACGGCGGGATCGCGCGGCGACGTCGCGCCGTACACCGGGTTGGGCGCCGGGCTGGCGCGGAGCGGGCACGAGGTCACGCTCGTCACCCACGGACTGTTCGAGCCGCTGACCGTCGGCTCCGGAGTGCGCTTCCACCCGACCCCGGTCGACCCGCACGCCGAGTTGCACTCCGAGCGTGGCCGAGGTCTGCACGCCAGTACGACGGGGCTCGGCAAACTGCTGCGCGTGGTGTCGATGGCCCGGTCGGCGGCCGAGGAGATGACCGACGACCTCGTCCGGGCGGCCCGCGGCGCCGACGCCGTGCTGGCCGCCGGTGCCGTGGCACCGCTGGGCCGCGCCATCGCCGAGGGCCTGACCCTGCCCAGCCTCGGACTGTTCCTCCAACCCCAGCACCCGACAAGGGAGTTCGGGGCACCCATGCTCGGCGGACGCTCGCTCGGCACCGTGGGCAACCACCTGGGCGGACTGGCCGTCACCACCGCCGTCGACCAGGTCTTCACCCGGGCCATGCGCCGGCTGCGCACCCGGCACGGCATGACCCTGCCCGGCGCCGCCGTGATGCGCCGGGCCCATGAGCGGGCGCGGTGGCCGGTGCTGCACGGCTTCAGCGAGGTGGTGGTGTCCCGGCCGCGGGACTGGCGGCCCGGGCTGGAGATCGCCGGGTACTGGTGGCCGCACGACACCCGTGCCCTGCCCCCGGACGTGGAGGACTTCCTCGCCGCCGGGCCCGCCCCCGTCTTCGTAGGACTCGGCAGCGCCACCGTGCCGGACGCGGAGCGCCTGAGCGGCGAGATCGTGCGTGCCCTGCGCGCGGCCGGACTGCGCGGCATCATCCAGCAGGGCTGGGCGGGCCTGGCCGCCCGCACCGACGACGTGATCACGGTCGGCGATGTGCCGCACGCGCCGCTGTTCCCCCGTACGGCCGCCGTGGTCCACCACGCCGGAGCCGGCACCACCGCGGCCGTCCTGCGCGCGGGTGTCCCGTCCGTGCCGGTGCCGGTGCAGTTCGACGCCGGTTTCTGGGCGGCCCGTCTCGTCGCGTTGGGCACCGCCCCCTGCGCCGTCCCGCTGCGCCGCCTCACCGCCGGCGCGCTCGCCCCCGCCCTGCGCCGGGCCGTGGGCGATCCGGCCCATCGCGGCCGCGCCCAGGAGGTCGCCGGCCGCCTGGCCGAGGAGGACGGTGTGGCACCGGTCCTGGCGGCACTGGACCGGCTCGCGTCCTGAGCGGCGACCGGGCGCCGCGACTTACGACAGCGGCACCGTCGACCCCCTGATCACCACCCGGCAGGGCAGGGTCTCGATCCCGGAGCGGCGCGTGCCGCCGGAGATCGCCGTGAACAGGGCGTGCGCGGCGGCCCGTCCGACCTGTTCGAGGTTCATGTCGACACTGGTCAGCGGTGGCCGGGACGCGGACGTCAGGACCCGCCAGTTGTCGAAGCCCATGACCGCCACGTCCTCCGGCACCCGCCGCCCACGCTCGCGCAGGACGTCGATGACGCCCCGGGCGATCTGGTCGCTGCCGCACAACACCGAGTCCACCTCCGGGTGCTGGTCGAGCAGCATCGCGGTGGCCGCCCGCCCCCAGCCCTCCGACCACGCCCCGAACCGAGGCTCGCCCACCAGGGCCAGTCCGGCACCGTCGAGCGCGGCCCGGGCACCCTCGGCCCGCTCCTGCGCGGCGGCATATCCGGGGTCGCCGGTGATGTGCGCGATCCGGGTACGGCCGCAGGCCAGCAGATGCTCCACGGCGATCCGGCCCGCGCCGACACTGTCCGGGACGATGGACAGATCCTCCGGATTCTCCGACGGCGCGTACGCGTAGACCACGGGGACCGGCAACTCCCGTCCCAGGGACGGGCGTGGGTCGGTCCGGCTGCCGACCACGATGAGACCGTCGACCCGGCGGCCCAGCAGTGCGCGAACATGGTGCTGCTCGCGGATCGCGTCCCCGCGGGCATCGCACAGGAACACCGCGACCTCGCCCGCTCCGAACGCGTCCTCGGCGCCCATCAGTATCGGGATGCTGAACCGGCCCTCCAGGTCGCTGGTCAGCAGACCCACGGTGCCCGTCCGGCCGGCCAGCAGGCCCCGGGCCACCTGGTTGGGCCGGAACGCGAGGCGTTCGGCCGCCTCGATCACGCGTGTCCTGGTCTCCGCCCGTACCTGGCTGCGGCCGTTGAGGGCCTTGGACGCCGTGGCGATCGACACGCCCGCCAGCCGGGCGACATCGCTGAGGGTGGCTGGCTGCGAACGCGAGGGGCCGGTGGCCTGTGCCATGGGTCTTCTCCTGTCTCGCGTCGCCTGCCGACGCCGTCGAGGGCACCCCAAACAGTACGCGGAAATTTTCGGTCCTGTGCTGGTCCGCGTTTTCGAGTTCATCTCAGAAACCGCTTCACGCAAGGGGATTGACGGGTAGTGGGATGCGTCCTTAGCGTCTCAGAAAGCCTTTTCGGCCCGTTTCCGCCACTCAGTTCAGTGCCACCACATCATTGTCCCGACCGGCAGGCCCGCGCACGGCCCGCCGCGACACAAGGGGAATCGACCATGGGGAGCACGGGGAGCACGGCCGGACCGCGTGGACACAGACGCCGCCTCGTCACAGGTGCCATCGCCCTGCTCGCCACCGCGAGCCTGGTCACCGCATGCGGCTCGGACAACGACGGCTCCGGCGGGGGAGGGGGCAAAGCGACCGCCGGCGGCGTCGACGACGGCACCAAGCTGACGATGTGGACGCGGGCCGCGACCCGGCCGCAGAGCGAGGCCCTCGTCAAGGCCTACAACGCGAGCCACAAGAACAAGATCGAGCTGACCGTCGTCCCCACCGACGACTACCAGGCCAAGGTCGGCGCGGCGGCCGGCTCCCGCGACCTGCCCGACCTGTTCGCCTCCGACGTCGTGTTCGTGCCCAACTACACCTCCAGCGGCCTCTTCGCCGACCTCACCGAACGCGTCGACGCCCTGCCCTTCGCCGAGCACCTGGCCCAGTCCCACATCAAGGCCGGTACGTACGAGGACAAGAAGTACGTCGTCCCGCACACCCTCGACCTGTCGGTGCTCTTCTACAACAAGGAGCTCTACCGCAAGGCGAAGCTCGACCCCGAGAAGCCGCCCGCCACCCTGGGCGACTGGGACCGGCAGGCCCGGGCCGTGGACGCGCTCGGCGGCGGTGTCGACGGCACCTTCTTCGGCGGCAACTGCGGCGGCTGCGGCGTCTTCACCTGGTGGCCGTCGGTCTGGGCCGCGGGCGAGGACGTCCTGAACAAGGAGGGCACCGAGGCGAATCTCGCCTCCGACGCCGCGAAGAAGGTCTACGAGACCTACCGCGGCTGGGTGCGCGACGACATCGTGGCGCCCGGCGCCCGCGAGGAGACGGGCACGACCTGGACCGGGATCTTCCCGAAGGGCAAGGTCGGCGTGATGCCCATGCCGTCGACCACGCTCGGGCTGATGCCCAAGGACCTCGACCTCGGCGTCGCGCCCATCCCAGGCCCCGACGGCGGCAAGTCCACCTTCGTCGGCGGCGACGCCATCGGCATCTCGGCCACCAGCGAGTCGGCCGACCAGGCCTGGAACTTCCTCGCCTGGTCCGTGGGCGACAAGGCGCAGGTCGACGTGGTCGCCGCGCACAAGGACGTGGTGGCCCGCACCGACCTCGCGTCCAACAAGCACTCCAAGGCCGACCCGCGCCTGGTCACCATCAACGAACTCGTCGCCGAGGGCCGCACCCCGTACGCGATGAAGTTCGGCCAGACCTTCAACGACCCCAACGGGCCCTGGCTGGAGCTGATGCGCCACGCCGTCTTCGGTGACGGCAAGACGGTCGAGAAGGACAACGACGCCGTCACCGCCTCACTGGCCGACTGAACCGACCCTCCCGACGACCTACGGCCAAGACGTCCTACGGCCAAGGAGAGCCATGCCGGTGAAAGTGGCAGTCCGGGCGACGGCCGCGCACGTGACCTCGCCCCAGCCGCAGGGCGGCACACCCCCGCCCCGCTGGCGCTCGCGCAGGGCCAAGGGCCTGGCCTACGCGACCCCCACGGCGGTGTTCGTCACGGTCTTCTTCCTGCTGCCCCTGCTGCTGGTCGGCCAGATGTCGCTCAGCGACTGGCCGCTGCTCGGCGGAGACCGGGGCGTCAACGCCCCCGAGAACTACACCGACATCACCGACAGCACCCTGTTCTGGCCCGCGATCAGCTTCACCCTCCTCTACACCGTGATCGTCACGGTCGTCCTGCTCGCCCTGGCGCTGCTCCTGGCCCTCCTGGTGCAGGAGTCCCGCCCGGGCGCGGGCTTCTTCCGTACGGTCTACTTCCTGCCCGGCGCCCTCGGGCTGGCCTCCGCGTCCCTGCTGTTCTGGGGCCTGTACAGCCCGACCACCGGTCCGCTCAGCCGCATCCTCGAAGGCCTCGGCCTCGTCGACGACCCGGTGTCCTTCCTCGGCTCACCGACGTCGGCCCTGTGGTCGACGGTGTTCCTGATCGTCTGGAAGTTCGCCGGCTTCTACATGCTGATCCTGCTCGTGGGCCTGCAGCGCATCCCGCACGAGGTGTACGAGGCGGCACGGATGGACGGCGCGAGCCGCGCCCAGATCTTCCGCTCCATCACCCTGCCGCTGCTGCGGCCCTCCCTGGCCCTGTGCCTGCTGCTGTGCGTGACCGGCTCCCTGCTCGCCTTCGACCAGTTCTTCATCCTCACCAAGGGCGGCCCGGACAACAGCACGGTCACCGTCGTCCAGCTGATCTACCGGGAGGCGTTCCAGCGGCTGAACCTCGGTACCGCGGCGGCCCTTTCGATCCTCGTCCTGGCCGCCCTGCTCCTGCTGAACGCCCTGCAGTTCCGGGGCCTGCGCCGTGCCGACGAGTCATGACACCCGCCGCCTCATGAGAAGGGACACCCCGGTGCTCACCCGCGCCCTGGGCCGGACGCCCCACTACGTCGTCGCCGGCTCCCTGGCCGTCATCTTCCTCTTCCCGCTGCTGTGGAACGCCTGGGCGTCGGTGAGCGGCCAGCCCGGCACCGCCCAGCAGTCCGGCTACGGCCTCGGCAACTACCGGACGCTGCTGGAGTACGACGCGGGCCTGTGGCGGTACCTGCTCAACAGCACGGTCGTCTCGGCACTGACCGTCGCCCTGACCCTCGGGGTGTCCCTCCTGGGCGGCTACGCCTTCGCCCGCTTCGACTTCCCCGGCAAGAACCTGCTGTTCCTGCTGACCCTGGCCATCCTCATGGTCCCCTACGCCACCCTCCTCATCCCGCTCTACGTCCTGCTGGGCCGCCTCCATCTGCAGAACTCGCTGATCGGGCTGAGCCTCGTCCTGGCCATGTTCCAACTGCCGTTCGCCACCTTCATGATGCGGATCTCCTTCGAGGCGGTGCCCCGCGAACTGGAGGAGTCGGCCCTCGTCGACGGCTGCGGCACGGCGGGCGCCCTGCGCCGGGTGCTCCTGCCGGCGGTGCGGCCGGGACTGATCACCGTGGGACTGTTCGCGTTCCTCGCCGCCTGGAACGACTTCATCGCACCGCTGATCCTCATCTCCGACAGCGAGAAGGCACCGCTGCCCCTGGCCGTCGCGAACCTGCGGCAGCAGAGCATGGGAGCCGTCGACTACGGCGCCACCGAGGCGGGCGTGGTGGTCCTGGCCGTGCCCTGCCTGCTGCTCTTCCTGCTGCTGCAACGGCACTACATCAGAGGCTTCATGTCCGGCGCCCTCAAGGGCTGAGCCACCGCAGAGCCGTTTCGACGGACCAGACGGACCACCACCGGAAGGACGTGGACGAAGGCATGGACTGGTGAGGGAGAACACGGCACGCCCGCTCGTGCTGCCGGTGGCGCCGACCCGGGGCCGGCTGCGCCCGCTCGGCCTGGACGAGGTCCGGATCACCGGCGGCTTCTGGGCCCGGCGCCGCCACACCAACGCGACCGCGACGCTCGGCCACTGCCGCGACTGGATGGAACGCGAGGGCTGGACCGGCAACTTCCGGGCCGCCGCCGAGGGCCGGATCCACACCGACCGGCGCGGCCGGGAGTTCGCCGACTCCGAGATCTACAAGCTCCTGGAGGCCATGGCCTGGGCGGGTGCTCCGTACGACGGGGACGTCGCCGCGCTCACCGATGTCATCGCCCCCGCCCAGCACCCGGACGGCTATCTGAACACCGCCTTCGGCCGCCCCGGGCAGCAGCCCCGCTACAGCGACCTCGAATGGGGCCACGAACTCTACTGTCACGGGCACCTCGTCCAGGCGGGTGTGGCCCAGGCCCGCGCCCGGGGCGAGGGCGAGCTGACGAAGATCGCCCGGCGGGCCGCCGATCACCTCTGCGCCACCTTCGGACCGGGCGGCAACCAGGGCCTCTGCGGGCACCCGGAGATCGAGACGGCCCTGGTGGAACTCGCCAGGCTGACGGGGGAGCAGCGCTACCTCGACCAGGCCGCCCTGTTCCTCGACCGGCGCGGCCACGGCACCCTCGCCGACATCGAGTTCGGCCGCGCCTACTTCCAGGACGACCTGCCCGTACGCCGGGCCACGGCCATGCGCGGACACGCCGTGCGCGCCCTGTACCTCGCGGCCGGCGCGGTCGACGTGGCCGTGGAGACCGGGGACGACGAGCTGCTCGCCGCCGTCGTACGACAGTGGGAGGCGACGGTCGCCCGGCGGACCTATCTGACCGGCGGGATGGGCTCGCACCACCGTGATGAGGCCTTCGGCGACGACTTCGTGCTGCCACCGGACCGCGCCTACTCGGAGACCTGCGCCGGTGTCGCCTCGGTGATGCTCGCCTGGCGGCTGCTGCTGGCCACCGGGGAGCCGCGCTTCGCGGACCTGGCCGAGCGGACCCTGTTCAACGTGATCGCCGCCTCCCCGTCCGAGGACGGCCGGTCCTTCTTCTACGCCAACACCCTGCACCGCCGGCACCGGGGCACCGTGCCCCCGGCGGACCGCGTCAGCCCGCGCGCCGACTCGGGCCTGCGCGCCCCCTGGTTCGCGGTGTCGTGCTGCCCGACCAACGTGGCGCGCACGCTCGCCCAATTGCCGGCGTACCTGGCGACGGCGGACGACGACGGCCTGCAACTGCACCAGTACGCCGACGCGGAACTCGCCACCTCCCTGGCCGACGGGCAGGGCGTGGCGCTGCGGATCCGTACCGACTACCCGTCCGGCGGGACCGTGGCCGTGCGGATCAGCCGCTCCCCGGCCCGCCCCTGGACCCTGTCCCTGCGGGTCCCCGAGTGGACGGCGGGGGAGACGGCCTCGTTGGTCGACCCGGACGGGAAGCGCCGTACGGTCTCCCCGGGCCCGGCGCGGCTCACCCGGGTCTTCCGGCCCGGCGACGAGATACGCCTCGAACTGCCCGTCACCCCGCGCTGGATCCGGTCCGATCCCCGCATCGACGCGACACGCGGCACGGTGGCCGTCCAGCGCGGGCCCCTCGTGTACTGCGCCGAATCCACCGACCTGCCGGACGGACACGACGTCGACGCGCTCCGCGTGGACCCGTCCGCCGCACCGGAGGACGGGCCGGACGACACGGTCCTCGCGCCCGGTGAGCTCGCCGAACCGCACAACACCGCCTGGCCGTACCAGCCGGTCGACGAAGCCACCGAACCCACGGCCGACCACGAGGCGATCACGCTCGTCCCCTACCACTCCTGGGCGAACCGCGGCCCCTCGACCATGCGCGTGTGGCTGCCGACGACCCCGCCCCCGACGACGCCCACCGAGAGGTAGCCGTGCCCGCACAGCGAAGACGACACCGCCGCGGCATCCTGGCCGGGGCGCTGGCCCTTGGCCTGCTGGCCCCGCTCGCCGCCACCGGCCCGGCAGCGGCGGACAACGCGGCGATCGGCTACCCGGTCTACTCCGGATCCGACCACCCCGTCCCCACGCTCCCGGCGGGCTTCACCGTCCACCGCACCCTGCGCGCCCAGTACGAGGCCGACCGCAAGGCCGGGAACGGCACCGACTTCTGGATGGACCGCATGCTGGCCCGCAAGGGCGAGGATCCGGCGGGGGACTGGCTGTTCACCCGGGGACGGGCCCTGTTCATGAAGGAACACACACCGTCCCAGCTGGGCTTCGCGGGCAAGGTCGCCTACTGGGAGAGCATCGACAACCGGTCCGCGTACACCATCACCCTGAACGTAGACGGCGAGAACCTCACCCTGCGGGAGAACACCGGCGCCCGCACCCAGACCCCCAGCTACTGGCGCAGCGAGTTCACCCACGAGGCCACCGGCCTGAAGGTGACACAGACCAAGTTCATCACCGACGCGAACGCCGCCGTCACGAACCTGGCGCTCACCAACACCGGCGCCGAGCGCCGTGAGGTCCGGCTGCGCGCCACCTCCCCGTACACCACGACCGCCGAGGGCCGTGAGCTCACCGGCTCGGTGCCCGCGAAGAACAACCTCACGACCGTCTTCCCCCGCCTCAGCGGTGACGGCTTCGCCCCCGAGGGCGAGTCGCTGACCCGCACGCTGACGCTGCCGGCAGGGCGCACCCTCACCACCAAGGTGCAACTCGGCTTCGTCACCGAGGAGATCACCGACTCCCGCCCGGAGTACGACTCCCTGCGCACCGCGTCCCAGGCCACCGCCTTCCGTCGGCATGTCCGGACGTACAACCGCTGGTGGGCCGAGAACCTGCCCTACCTCGACATCCCCGACGACAACATCGAGAAGACGCTGTACTACCGCTGGTGGCTGCTGCGCTACAACTACCTCGACGCCGACATCCCGGGCAGCGACTACCAGTTCCCCACCTCCATGGAGGGCGTCCTCGGCTACAACAACGCCATCGCCCTCACGGTCGGCATGTTCGTCGACGACCTCAAGTACCTGCGCGACCCGAGCTACTCGTACGGCCCGTGGGTGTCGGCCGGTGAGGTCTCGAAGAGCGGCAAGTACACCGACAACCCGGGCGACCCGGAGAACTGGTCCAATAGCTACACCCAATACATCTCCGAGGCGGCCTGGCGCTCCTACCAGGTGCACGGCGGCCCCGACGGCATCGTGCGCAACCTCGCCCGGTACGCGGAGAAGGACGTCCGGGGCCAGTTGGAGAACTACGACGAGGACGGCAACGGGCTGATCGAGTACGACTGGGGCGCGATGACCGGCAACGACGCCGACGCGGTCTCCTTCGACTGGAAGCCCGGCAACCTGGACCGCGCCGAATCCGCCTACGTCTACAGCAACGCGACGGCGGCCGCCCGCGCCTACGACCTGCTCGGCGAGAAGGCGAAGGCCGAGGAGATGCGAGGGACGGCGAACCGGGTGAAGAAGGCGGTCCTGGACCACCTATGGGACCCGAAGGACAAGCTGCTCAAGCACCGGCACGTCGCCAGCGACACCCTCGTGCCCTGGAAGGAGATCAACAACTACTACCCGTACAGCGTGGGCCTGATGCCCACGCCGGAAGAGGACCCGCAGTACCTGGAGGCGCTGCGGCTGTGGGCGGACGCGAAGCAGTACCCCGTCTTCCCGTTTTTCACGGCCAACCAGGCCGACAAGGCGGAGGCGGCGGAGCAGGGCCACCCCGGGAGCAACAACTTCTCGGTCATCAACTCCACCGTCACCTTCCGCTTCCTCTCCTCGGTGCTGCGGAAGTACCCCAGCAAGTACATCGACCGCACCTGGTACAAGAAGCTGCTGTCCTGGAACGCCTGGGCCCACTACATCGACGGCGACAACCGGTACCCCGACCAGAACGAGTTCTGGTCCGACGGCCGTGCCGACCCGCAGAAGATCGGCTACCGCTCCTGGATCCACCACACCATCCTCGGCACCACCAACTGGACCGTCATCGAGGACGCGATGGGGTTCAGGCCGCGCGACGACCGGAAGATCGAGCTGTGGCCGATCGACGTCGACTGGCCGCACTTCGCGGTCACCGACATCAACTACCGGGGCACGGACGCGGCCGTCCTGTGGGACGAACCCGGCGACGGGAAGCGCCCGTACGGCAAACGGGTCCCCGAGGGGTATTCCCTCTACCTCGACGGGAAGCTCGCCTTCACCGCCGACCGCCTCACCCACCTCGTCTACGACCCCACGACCCGCAAGGTCGCCCTCCCCGACGGCGGCGGAGCCAAGGTGAGGACCACCGGCCTGCGCACGCATGTCGCAGAGCCGCAGGCCGTCACCTACGGCTCGAAGGAGCGCGTCACCGACCTGTTCGCCAAGGCAGGCCGGGACCTCTCGGGCAGAGCCGGGAACAACCTCGCCGCCGGCGCCACCGCCCGCGCCTCCCACGAGGCCGAGGGCCGGGGCGTCGCCGGAGCCGTCGACGGCTTCACCGTCAACGAGCCCTCCTGGGGCGCCCGCGGCTCCGGGAACTCCGAGGACTGGTACGAGATCGACTTCGGCCGCACACGCACGGTCGACGACGTCCGGCTGCACTTCTCCAGCGACAAGAAGCCCGGCGGATACGCCGAACCGGCCCTCTACACCGTGCGGTACCAGGACCGGTCCGGCCAGTGGAAGGACGTGCCCCGGCCCGCCAAGTCACCCGCCTACCCGCGCGCCAACCTCAACCGGGTGCGCTTCCAAAAGGTGACCACGGAGAAGCTGCGCGTCCTCATGCGCCACCGCGACGGCCACACCAGCGGATTGAAGGAGATCCAGGCCTACGACACCGACGGGCGACCGCCGACGGCCCGCAACCAGCCTCCCTACGTCGAGGCCTGGCGGGACCCCACGTACACCCGGCCGGGCCAGGTCAGGCTCACGGGCATCACCGAGGACGACGGACTGCCGAAGAGGGAACTCTCCGCCTCCTGGAAGACGGCCGAAGCCCCCGACGGCGGCACCGTCATCTTCGACGACCCCCGAACCCCCACCACCGTCGCCCGCTTCACCAAAGCAGGCACCTACACCCTCGAACTCACTGCCACCGACGGCGCGCTGACGTCGTCGAAGCGGGTCGTGGTGAAGGTCGAGGAGCTCGGCGACGGCCGGGTGAACCTGGCACCGTCCGCGACCCCCACCGCGTCCTACACCTCCGGCTGGGAGTCGGTGGCCGCGATCAACGACGGCCGCGAACCGGCCTCGTCGTCCGACGCCCCGCGCTGGGGCAGCTGGCCCCAGAAGGACACCCAGTGGATCCAGTACACCTGGGAGGACCCGGTCCGCGTGGACGGCTCCGACCTGTACTTCTTCCGCGACGCGCAGCCAGGCGCGGCCGACGGGGTCGGCGTGCCCGCCTCCTGGGTCATCGAGTACCGCGACGGCGACACCTGGCGCGAGGTCCCCGCCCCCAGCGGCTACGGCACCGCCGAGAACCGCTACAACCGCACCACGTTCACCCCGGTCACCACCACCGCACTGCGGGCGAAGCTCACCGGACACCCGAATCTCGCCCTCGGCGTCCAGGAATGGAAGGTCTACGCCGAGGCACCGGAGTCGGTACGCGAGACCCACATCCCCACCCTCCGCGGCACCGTCCCCGACCTGCCCGAGCAGGTCACGCTCGCGTACGCCGACGGTTCCACGGCCCGCTCACCCGTGGCCTGGCCGGCCCTGACCGAGGACCAGGTCGCCGAGGGCGGCACCAGCGTCACGGTCACCGGCCTCGCCGACCGCACCGCCCAGCCGGTCACCGCCACCGTGTGGGTACGGCACACGGACGCGGTCGAGATCGCCGGCATCGCGGGGGAACGCGTCACCACCCGCCCCGGCAGGCCTCCCGTGCTCCCCGCCACGGTGGTCGCCACCTACAACGACGGCTCCAGGGACAGCCGGACCCGGGTCACCTGGGACCCGGTGGATCCGGACCAGTACGCCGGACCCGGGACCTTCGAGGTCAGGGGAACCGTGCCGGACACCTCCCACCGCGCCACGGCCACGATCACCGTGACACCCCCGCGCGACCCGGGTGGGACATCTCCCGCCCGCCGATGACCCGACCGACGACCGACGACGATCGGAGTGCGCCATGTTCCAGCCACCCACCCGACGCCGCGTGCTGAGCCTGACCGCCGGGGCCGCGGCCACAGCGACCCCGCTCATCGCCTCCGGCCCGCCTGCCCAAGCCGCCCCCGCCGGCTCCACGGCCGAGGCCGTTGAGGCCGCCGCGAGAGCGCTGCCCGCCCCGCCGACCTGGACGGTGCGGCCCTTCGGCCTGGACCAGGTCACGCTCGGCGGGGGCGTCTTCCGGGCCAAGCGCGACCTGATGCTCGACTACGCCCGCGCCTACCCGGCCGACCGCATCCTGGCCGTCTTCCGCGCCAACGCCGGACTGGACACGCGCGGCGCACGGCCGCCGGGCGGCTGGGAAACCGTCGACGGCAACCTGCGCGGCCACTACGGCGGCCACTTCCTCACCCTCATCGCGCAGGCGTACGCCGACACCCGCGAGGCCGCCCTCAAGTCCAAGCTCGACTACCTGATCACGGCCCTCGGCGAGTGCCAGCAGGCCCTCGCCGAACACGGCGACCCGAAACCGAGCCACCCCGGCTATCTGGCTGCCTACCCGGAGACGCAGTTCATCCTCCTGGAGAGCTACACGACCTACCCCACCATCTGGGCGCCGTACTACACCTGCCACAAGATCATGCGCGGGCTCCTGGACGCGCACACCCTGGCCGGCAACCAGCAGGCGCTGACCATCGCCGCGAAGATGGGCGACTGGGTGCACAGCCGTCTGGGCCGGCTGCCGAAGGCGCAGCTGGAACGCATGTGGTCCATCTACATCGCCGGTGAGTACGGCGGCATGAACGAGGTCATGACGGACCTGTACTCCCTCACCGGCCGGCCGGAACATCTCGCCGCCGCCCGCTGCTTCGACAACACCACGCTGCTCAACGCCTGCGCGGAGAACCGGGACGTCCTGGAGGGCAAGCACGCCAACCAGCACATCCCGCAGTTCACCGGCTACCTCCGCCTGTTCGACCACACCGGCGAGGAGACCTATGCCGCCGCGGCCCGCAACTTCTGGGGCATGGTGGAGAGTTCCCGCACCTACGCCCTGGGCGGCACCGGTCAGGGCGAGATGTTTCGCGCCCGGGGCGCCATCGCGGCGACCCTCGACGACAAGAACGCCGAGACCTGCGCCACGTACAACATGCTCAAGCTGAGCCGGCAGCTCTTCTTCCACGAGCCGGACCCCGCCTACATGGACCACTACGAGCGGGGCCTGACCAACCACATTCTCGCCTCCCGCCGGGACGCCTCCAGCACCGACAGTCCCGAGGTCACCTACTTCGTCGGCATGGGCCCGGGCGTACGACGCGGATTCGGCAACACCGGCACCTGCTGCGGCGGCACCGGCATGGAGAACCACACCAAGTACCAGGACTCCGTCTACTTCCGCTCCGCCGACGGCACCACCCTGTACGTCAACCTGTACCTGGCCTCCACCCTGCGCTGGCCGGAGCGCGGCCTCGTCATCGAGCAGACGAGCGAGTACCCGGCCGAGGGCGTACGCACCCTGACCTTCCGCGAGGGCGGCGGCCGACTCGCCGTCAAGCTCCGCATCCCGTCCTGGGCCACCACAGGCGTCACGGTCACGGTCAACGGAGCCCCGCACCGGACGAAAGCCGCGCCCGGCACCTACCTCACCCTGGACAGAGACTGGCGCCGAGGCGACCGCATCCGCCTCTCGACGCCCTACCGGCTGCACCTCGAACGAGCCCTGGACGACCGGAGCGTCCAAGCACTCTTCTACGGCCCGCTCCTCCTGACGGCCCAAAGCCCGGAGCAGCAGTTCCGCACCTTCTCCTTCTACAAGGACTTCACGCTTCGCGGCGATCTGGCCGACGCGATCAAACCAGCGTCCCGCCCGCTGCACTTCACCACGCACAACCTCACCCTCGCCCCCTTCCACCTGGGCAACGACGCCCCCTACCACGCCTACTTCAGGCGCTCCGAACCCGTCATCGTGTTCGGCACCGTCGACTCGGGCGTCCCCAACCGCGCCCGCTCCGACGGCGAGAGCTTCCTCGACGCCCTGTGGCAACAGGCCCCGTTCCCGGCCTCCGCCCAGTTCGTGCGCGCCGTACGCACTCTCGCGGACCGCTGGCTGTCCGAAAACCTGTTCACCCGCACCGAACGCGACCGGGTCGTCACGGCCGCGAACAACGCGGACCTGAGACGCTGAACGCTCCGAAATCGCCAAATTCGGACCGGAAGTCGTCTGGACCACTTCCGAGTCTTGAACAGGCCTGTCCGGGTCTGCTTGGGTGTCGACTCAATGGCCGCCATCCGGTGGCGTATTGGGGGGAATGGTTTCTGTGCTGGGCCGGCAACAGGGCATGAACACGCCATACGACGGGCGACCTCACCGGCCCCTTCCGTCCGCCTGGATTCCGCACCGCCACTGAGCGGGCGGGCCAGGCGATCCCGGTCTCACACCCTTCACACCCCTTGATGCAGACCTGAGGAAGGTGCATGAGGTACTTCCGTCTGCTCGTTCTGGGCAACGGCATCTCGGCGTACGGCAGTTACCTGAACATGGTGGCGCTGAACGTCTTCGTCTACGACGCCACCGGCAGCGCGCTGGCCGCCGGCCTCTTCATGGCCGTACGCCTGGCGACCAGTGTCGTGTCGGGCTGGGTGAGCGGCAGGCTCGTCTCGGCCTACGACCGCAAGCGCCTGATGGTCGGCGCCGATCTGTGCCAGGCCGTGGCCCTGCTGTCGCTGCTGCTCGCCCCCGACGGGATACGCCCCGGACTGCTGTACGTCCTGGCCGTGGTCACGGGCGGCTGCTCGACGCTCTCCCAGGTGGCCCTGCGCAGCAGCATCCCCGAGATCGTCGGCGCGGAACACCGCGTCCGGGCCAACGGGCTGCTCGTGACCGGGCGTTCGCTCGCCATGATCGCCGGCTTCGCCTCATCGGGCGTGGTCGTGGCGCAACTCGGCTACTCCGCGGCGTTCGCGCTGGACGCCGCGACCTTCCTGGTCTCCGCGACCATGCTCTTCCTGCTGCCCGTCCGCACCCGGTCGGCCCCCGCCGCCACGGGCTCCGGCTCCGCGAAGGACTCCGGTGCCGCGCGCTGGACGGCCCGGATGCTGCTGGGCACCGCACCGGTCCTCATGGCGATGGTCGCCATCCGGGCCGTCGACGGGCTGGGCTCCTCGTCCCACAACGTCGCCCTCCCCATCTACTCCAGTAGCCTGGACCCCGACCATCCGGCCACGTTCATCAGCCAGTTCTGGGCCACCTGGGCCATAGGCAACATCGTCGCCCAGCAGGTCATCGGCCGGGTCACCAAGAAGTCCGGACAGACCCCGGGGGAGCGGGCGTTCGCGCTCGGCGCCTGTGTGATGTCGGCCGGGTTCATCGTGGTCTTCAGCGGGCTGCCGACCGTGCCCGCCGTCATCGCCGCGCTGGTGGCCGGAGCCGCCGACGGGTTCACCGAGATCGTCTACGTGTCGAGGCTGCAGACCGCACCCGACGAGCAGCGCGGCCGCCTCTTCGGGCTCACCGCCTCGGTGGAGAACTTCGGGTTCGGGCTCGGCATGCTCGTCAGCGGCGCGCTCCTGGAGGTCTTCTCGCCGCTGCAGGTGGTGGGCGCCTTCCACGGCCTCGCGATCGTCCTGTGCCTGATCCTGCTCGGGTGGCTGCTGCGCCGGGGCAGAACGGAACCCGACCCGCCCGCGGAGGAACCGGCCGGCCGTGACCAGCCGACGGTGACGGAGGGACGCGGCTGATGAGCACCAGCGAGCCCGACCCGCGGATGGCCGTCATCGGCATGGCCTTCCGGCTGCCCGGCGCCGACACGCCCGAGGACTTCTGGCGGATCATCCGGGACGGCACGGACTGCATCACCCGCTTCACCGACGAGGAACTCGCCGCTGCCGGGGTGCCCGCCGAGGAGTACGAGGCGGAGGACTTCGTCGGCGCCTCCGGGCTCCTCGACGACATCGCCGGCTTCGACGCCCGGCACTTCGCGATGAGCCCCCGCGAGGCGCAGCTCACCGACCCGCAGCACCGCATGTTCCTGGAATGCGCCCAGCACGCCCTGGAGAACGCCGGCTACCCGGGCGAGCGGGACGGCACCCGCGTCGGCGTCTGGGCCAGCACCGGCTATCACCTGTACACGATGCAGAACTACCTGCTCAACAACGTCCTGCCCAACGGGCCCGTGCCCGACTGGACCTCGGGCATGCAGGTCACGGTCGGCAACTACGCCGACTTCACCGCCACCCGGGTCGCCTACCGGCTGGGCCTGACCGGACCCGCCGTCAACGTCCAGACGGGCTGCTCCAGTTCCCTGGTCGGCGTGCAGTCGGCGGCGCAGTCACTGATCATGGGGGACTGCGACATCGCCCTCGTCGGCGCCACCGCCGTCCACGTACCGCAGGTCCTGGGCTACCGCTACGTCAAGGGCTCGATCCTGTCCCGGTCCGGCCGCCTGCGCGCCTTCGACGCCGGCGCCGACGGCACCGTGGGAGGCACGGGCGTCCTGGCCGTGGTCCTGAAGCGGCTGGCGCGGGCCGAAGCCGACGGCGACACCATCCACGGCGTCGTCCGCGGCTGGGGCATCAGCAACGACGGCGCGGACAAGAAGGCGTTCACCGCCCCGAGCGCCCGGGGCCAGCGCGCGGCCGTCCGCCAGGCCCTGCGACGCGCCGGGGTCGGTGCCGACACCATCGGCTACCTGGAGACCCACGGCACCGGCACGCTCAAGGGCGACCCGATCGAGTTCGACGGAGCCGCAAGCGCCTACCGCGAGGACACCGACCGCGACGGCTACTGCGCCCTCGGCTCGACCAAGGCCAACATCGGCCACCTCGACGCCGCCTCCGGACTGGCCGGCCTCGTCAAGGCCCTGCTGGTCCTGCGCCACGGAGTCATCCCCCCGATGGCGAACTTCAGCGAACCCAACCCGCTCATCGACTTCGACCACAGCCCCTTCTACGTCCCCCGGGCCGCCCGGCCCTGGCCGAAGAGCGACGTCCCCCGCCGCGCGGGCCTCACCTCACTCGGCGTGGGCGGCACCAACGTCCATCTGATCCTGGAACAGGCCCCCGAGCCGGCACCCAGGACCGGCGACACCGCGCCTCCGGATGTGCTGCTGGTCTCGGGGAGCAGTCGGGAGGCCCTCGCGGACAACGCCCGCGCCTTCCGCGACCGGTTACGTCAGCCGCCCGCACCGCACCTCGCGGACCTCGTCACCACCGCCGCCCTCGGCCGCGCCCACGGGCGTCACCGTCTCGCGGTCCGCGGCTCCACCCCGGCAGCCCTGGCCGAGGCCCTCGACGCCTGGCTGACCGGAACCGCCCCCGCGGCGGTCACCACGGGGACGGCATCCGGGGAGAGGACCCCGCGCGTGGCGTTCCAGTTCACCGGGCAGGGCAGCCAGTACCCGGGAATGGCCGACGCCCTCTACGCGCGTTACCCCGCGGTACGCGACGTGCTCGACACCTGCGAGCGGCACTACCGCGACCTCACCGGCGACTCCCTGCTCGACGGATTGCGCACGGCGGACCCGGCGGACGCGCCGGGGGAGGGGCCGCTCGGGGGCACGGACACCGCGCAGCCCGCGCTGTTCGCCCTGCAGTGCGCCCTCGTCCGGCTGTGGCGCGACGCCGGCGTCGAACCGCACGCCGTGACCGGGCACAGCGTCGGGGAGTACGCCGCGCTGTACGCGGCCGGAGCCCTGTCCCTTGAGGACGGGCTGCGCCTCACCACCGAACGAGGCCGGCTGATGCAGCAGCGCTGCGCACCCGGCGCGATGGTCGCGGCGCCGATCGACCGGGCGGCCGCCCTCTCCCTGACCGCCGAGGTTCCCGGACTGGAGCCGGCCGTGAGCAACGGAGACCGGACCCAGGTGCTCGCCGGGCCCGTCACCGCCGTCGACCGGGCGTGCGCGCTGCTGGACGAACGCGGCACACCGGGGCAGCGGCTGCCGGTGACCCGCGCCTTCCACACCGCCCTGATGGAACCCATGCTGGTGGAGTTCGAGAAGGTCCTCGACGACGTGGACTTCCGGCCGGTGCGCATCCCCTTCGTCAGCGCCCTGGACGGTGCGACCCGCCCGCCCGGCTGGATCCCCGGCACGGACTACTTCCTACGCCATACCCGCGAGCCCGTCCGCTACGACGAGGCGTTGCGCGGCATCGGCACCGAGTCGCCCGGCGTCCTGCTCGAGATGGGCCCGCACACCACCCTCAGCGGTCTGGCCCGCCGGGCGCTGCCCGGCGTACCGGCGCTGCCGTCCCTGCGGCGCGGCACCGGACTCGGGACCCTCTGGGGTGCGGCGGCGGGACTGCACTGCGCCGGAGCGGACGTCGGCTGGGACGCGCTCCTGGCGGGCAGCGGCGGCAGACGCGTCCCGCTGCCCGGATACCGATTCCAGCACCAGGACCACTGGATGGGGCACCGGTCGACGCCCCCGAGTACGAGAACAGCAGCGAGAAAGGGAACCGAAGTGGTGCAGCAAGAGGCAGCGGTCGCACGGGTACTCCAGAGCGTCGTCGAGGCGACCGCCCGGCACCTCGGCGGGGATCCGTCGGCGATCGTCGGCGACGCGAACTTCTTCGACCTCGGAGCGGACTCGCTGCAGATGATCAGTGTGCTGCGGGAACTGGAGCAGGCGCACCACGTCAAGGTGACGATGAGACAGCTGCTCGAGGAGACGGGCACGCCGCGTCGGCTGGCGGAGTTCATCGTCGCCCACATGCCGGACGCGACCGGGACGGCACCGACCGAATCGCCGGTCCAGAGCGCCGAGCCGGCACAGCCCGTGGCACCGCCACCGGCACCCACTCCCGTGGCACCGGCACCGGCACCGGCACCGACGCCGGAGCCCGCCCCCGCCGGCACGGCCTCCGCTCCCGAGTACGCGACCCGCGAGGAACTCGAGGACCTCGCGGCCAAGATCCAGCAGATGTCCCAGATACAGCTGCAGATGATGTCCCAGCTCTCCCAGCTGCTCGCCCTCCAGACCGCCTCGGTGACGGACCGCCTCAACGGCAAGGTGGCCAAGTGACCGGGCTGAACGGCATCTCCGCCGCGCTGGACCAGGACCTGGCGGCGATGACCGAACTGTCGCAGCGCATCGCCGAGCAGATGGGCGGTGCCCCCGCTCCGGAAGCCCCGCAGTCGCCTCGGATCCACGGACCCCGTGTGACGGTCGCGAAGTCCTCCGGCATGGTCCAGGACGTCTCGCCGCACACCCAGCAGGAGCACCTGACCGACCTCGTACGCCGCTACACGGCCAAGACGCCGACGTCCAAGCGGATCGCCCAGCGCTACCGCCGGGTCCTGGCCGACAGCCGCGCCGTCGTCGGCTTCCGCAGCGGCACGAAGGAGATGCTGTACCCCATCGCCGGCCGCCGGGCGAGCGGGGCACGGCTCGAGGACGTCGACGGCAACGAGTACGTCGACATCACCATGGGCTTCGGCGTCCTGCTCTTCGGCCACGAGCCCGACTTCGTCTCCGAGGCCGTGCGCGAGCACCTGTCCCGGGGCATCCAGCTCGGCCCCCGCACCATCGAGACCGGCGAGGCGGCGGAACTCCTCGCCGGCCTCACGGGGCTGGAGCGGGTGGCCTTCGCCAACTCCGGTACGGAGGCGAACTCGGCGGCCATCCGCCTCGCCCGCGCCGCCACCGGCCGCGACAAGATCGTTTCCTTCCTGGGCGCGTACCACGGCCACGCCGACAACGTCCTGGGCCGGGCCTCGAACAGCGGCACCGGCCAGATCACCGTGCCCGTCTCCCGGGGCATCCCGCAGGCCGCCGTCTCCGACCTGCTGGTCCTCGACTACGGCAGCGAGGCCGCCCTGGAGGCGATCGCCCGGAACGCCGGCGACATCGCCGCGGTCGTGGTGGAGCCGGTGCAGAGCCGGCACCCCGAGCTCCAGCCGGTCGAGTTCGTGCGCAGGCTGCGGGAGCTGACCCAGCGCCACGGCATCGTGCTGCTCTTCGACGAGATGCTGACCGGCTTCCGCCCCGCCCCGCGCGGAGCGCAGGAGCTGTACGGCGTGACCCCGGACCTCGCCACCTACGGCAAGCTCCTCGGTGGCGGCTTCCCCATCGGCGCCATCGCGGGCCGCGCCGACATCATGGACGGCGTCGACGGCGGCTACTGGTCCTACGGCGACGACAGCTACCCGCCCGCCGACACCACCTTCTTCGGCGGTACGTACATCCAGCACCCGGTGTCGATGGTCGCCGCCCGCGCCGTCCTGACCCACCTCAAGGAGCACAGCCCGCACCTCCAGGAGCGCCTCAACGCGCGCACCGCCGAACTGGCCGCGACACTGAACGGCTTCTTCGAGGCCGAGGAGTACCCGCTGCGGATGAGCCACTTCGGCTCCCAGTTCCGCTTCGAGCACCGCGCCGACATGGAGCTGCTCTACCACCACCTGATGCTGCGTGGCGTGCATGTCTGGGAGTGGCGCAACTTCTTCCTGTCCACCGCCCACTCGGACGGCGACATCGAGTTCATCGCCGACGCCGTACGGGAATCGCTGCGCGAACTGCGGTCGGCGGGCTTCTTCCCGGGGACACGGCCCGTGGCGCCGAAGACGGCACCGCCGAAGGCAGCCCCCCTGAAGCCGGCACCGCCGGAACCGGCACCGGCCACTCCCGCACCGACAGTCGCCCCCGTGGCCTCCATGGCCTGGAACGCCGCGGCGGTCACCGCACCTCGCACGGCACCCACGAAGGAAGCCGTTCCGCGCACGCCCGACTTCAGCGTGTACTTCTTCGGCGACTACCCGCAGGACACCGCCACGCCCCGCACCGGGCAGTACGAACTCCTCATGGACGTGGCCCGGTTCGCCGACCGGCACGGCTTTCACTCGCTGTGGATGCCCGAACGGCACTTCCACTCCTTCGGCGGTCTCTTCCCCAACCCGGCGGTGCTCGCCGCCGCCCTGTCCCGCGAGACCGACCGCATCCGGCTCAACGCGGGCTCCGTCGTCCTGCCCCTCCACGACCCCATCCGGGTCGCCGAGGAGTGGTCGATGGTCGACAACCTCTCCGGCGGCCGCGTGGGCATCGGTGTCGCCAGCGGCTGGAGCGCCAACGACTTCGTCTTCTTCCCCGACCGCTTCGGCCGGCACAAGGAGCTGATGTACGAACAGCTGGAAGAAGTACGGAAGTTCTGGCGCGGCGACGCCGTGCGCCGGACCAGCGGGGACGGCGAGGCCGAGGTACGGCTCTTCCCCCGGCCGGTCCAGGACGCCCCGCCCCTGTACACGGCGGTGGTCGGCAACCCCGCCTCGTACGAACTCGCCGCCCGACACGACCTGGGCATCGTCACCAACCTGATGACCCAGACCGTCGAACAGCTCCGGGACAACATCGCCCTCTACCGGCGCACCCGGGCCTCGCACGGCCTGGACCCGGACGCCGGGCGGGTGGCCGTCCTGCTGCACACCTACCTCGCCGACGACCACGACACCGCGCGGACCGAGGCGTACGAACCGCTGTCCCGCTATATGCGCGCGTCCCTGTCCGTGTTCAGCGGCGTCACCAACAGCCTCGGACACAGCATCGACCTGGCCGACCTGAGCGAGGACGACCTTGATGCGGTGTTCCGCCGCGCCTACGGCCGTTACTGCGACCAGCGAGCCCTGATCGGCACGGTGGACAGCGTGCGGCCCGTGGTGGACGCGGTGACCGCTGCCGGCGCCGACGAGATCGTCGCCCTGGTCGACTTCGGTGTCGCGGAGGAGGCGCTACGCGGGGGTCTGCCGCGTCTGGACACCCTGCGCCGCGAGTACGGTCGGCCGCCCGCCGCGCCCGCCCCGGCGCCGGACGCCCCCACCGACGCCCCGTTGTCGCCCGGCCAGGAACGGATCTGGTTCCTGGAGCGTCTGCTCCCGGGACGCACCGCCTACAACGAGATCAAGGCGATCCGCCTCGACGGCCCCCTCGACGTCCCCGCCCTGCGCGCGGCGCTGCGCGGCCTAGTCGCCCGGCACGAGGGCCTGCGCACGGTCTTCCGGGAGACCGGCGGCGAACCCCGGCAGGTGGTGCGGGCCTCCGCCGAGCCCGATGTCGAGCTCGTGGACGCCACCGGCAGCCCGCAGAGCACACTGCGGCAGGTCCTGTCGGCCGAGAGCGCACGCCGCTTCGACCTGGCGGACGGCCCGCTGTTCGTCACCCGGCTGGTCAGGCTCGCCGAGGCGGAGCACGTCCTCGTGCTGTCCCTGCACCACATCGTGGTCGACGCGGCCTCCGCCACCGTTCTCGCCCGCGACCTGTCCGCCCTCTACCGGGCCGAACGCGAGTCCACCACACCCGACCTCCCGGCCCTCACCTGGACCTACGCCGACCACGCCCGCGAACTGGCGGCGTCCGCGAACAGCCCCGAGGCTGAGGAGGACCTGGCCTATTGGCGCCGCACCCTCGGCGGCGAGCTGCCCGTCCTGGCCCTGCCGACCGACCGGCCCCGCCCCGCGACGATGACCTCCAACGGCCGGGCGGTCTTCCACACGCTCGACCCGGAACTCTCGCGTCGCCTGCGCGAGTTGAGCCGCACGAGCCGCAGCACCCTGTTCATGACCCTGCTCGCCGGCTACGCGACGATGCTGCACCGGACCACCGGACAGACGGACATCGTCGTCGGCACCCCGATCTCGGACCGTCCCGAGCGGGCCGAGCATCTGCTCGGCTTCTTCGTGAACACCCTCGCGCTGCGCCTCGACCTGTCCGGGGATCCCGCGTTCTCCGCGCTGCTGGAGCGCGTGCGCACGGTCGCCCTCGACGCGTACGACCACGCGCGAGTGCCCTTCGAGACGGTGGTGCGCGAACTCGCCCCGACCAGGGCGGTCGACCGGACCCCGGTGTTCCAGGCCTTCGCCGAGTTCCAGCGCGCCGAACCGTTCCGCTTCGACCTGCCCGGCATCGAGGCCACGCCCCTGGACGCCGGCCCGGACAAGTCCCTCACGGACCTCACCGTCTACTTCACCGACCAGCCGCACGGCATCCGCTGCCATCTGGAGTACAACACCGACCTGTTCGACCAGCACACCGTCGACCGGTTCTTCGCCACCTTCCAGGACCTGCTCACGGCCGCGGTCGACACCCCCGAGGCACCCCTGTCACGGCTCGCCGCCACGGCCGTCGACCCAGCGGCCGAGGGCGACCCCGTACCGCGGTCCTGGCAGCACGGCCCCTCCCGCCCGTCGGCGGACACCACCGTCCACGCCCTCGTCGCCCGGCAGGCAGCCGCGCAGCCGAACAGCACGGCGGTGATCAGCGGAACCTCCCGACTGACCTACGGCGAACTGGACGCCCGGGCAGAGCAGTTGGCCTCCGCCCTCCAGCCGCGCCACACAACCGGCGGCGACACGGCGGGGACGGTCGCCCTGTGGCTGCCGCGCTCCGCCGACCTCGTCGTCGCCATGCTCGCCGTGCTGAAGACGGGCCGCGCCTACGTCCCGCTCGACCCCTCCCTCGGCCGGGCACGCGCCGAACAGATCATCGCCGAGTGCGGGGCCGGGACGCTGGTGTCGACGCGCGAGGAGGCGGCGGCCCTGAAGCTGCCCGGGCACGTGACCGTCGTACCGCCGGACGCGACAGCACCGCCCCTGCATGACGTGGCGTCCGCCCCCGACGGCCGGTCCCCGTGCTGTGTCCTCTACACCTCGGGCAGCACCGGCACGCCCAAGGGCGTCGTGGTGGCACACCGTGGCGTCGTCGACCTGTGCGCGTGGCAGCACCGGCGCTTCGCCTTCACCCGGGCCGACCGCAGCGCCGTCGTGTGCAGCCAGAGCTTCGACGCCTCGCTCCTGGAGATCTGGCCGGCACTGACCGCGGGAGCGTCGGTCGTCGTCGCCGACGAGGAACTGCGCAGGGATCCGCGGTCCCTGGCCCGCTGGTACGCCGAGCAGGGCATCACCTTCTCGATCCTGCCCACCGCCCTCGGCGAACAAGTGCTCCGCCTGCCCCCGGCCGACCAGCCGCCCCTGCGTCACCTGCTGCTCGGCGGCGATGTGCTGCGCACCCGGCCGCGCCCCGAGGCGACGTACGAGACGGTGAACGTGTACGGGCCGACCGAGGTCACCGTGCTGTGCACCACGCACACCGTGCCCGCACAGGGCGAGGACCCCGCCGCCGCGATCGCGCTCGGGCGCCCGGTCGACAACGTGACGCTGAGCGTGCTCGACGCGTCCGGCAGCCCGGTGCCCGTCGGCACGGTGGGGGAGTTGTACGTCGGCGGCCCCGGCGTGGCCCTCGGCTATCTGCACCGCGCCGAACTCACCGAGGAGCGCTTCCTGCCGGACCCGCACGGCGGCCCGGACGCCCGCCGGTACCGCACCGGCGACCTGGTCCGCTGGAGCGGTGACGGGACGCTGGAGTTCTGCGGCCGGGCCGACGACCAGGTGAAGATCCGGGGCTTCCGGGTCGAGCCGGAAGAGGTCTCCCGCGTACTCAACGCCCTGGACGGAGTCCGCGAAGCGGCCGTGCTGGCCCGCCGCAACGACCGCGGTGAGGCCTACCTCGCGGCCTACGCCGTCCCCGCCGACCCGATCGGCACGGAAGCCGACGACCGGCAGGCCTTCGCCGACCTCGTGGCCGAGGAACTGGCGGCCCGGCTGCCGGAGTACCTGGTACCGCGCGCCTGGCGGGTCCTGCCGGACCTTCCCGTCACGGGCAACGGCAAGCTGGACCGGTCCGCGCTGCCGACGCCCGACCTCGTCACCACCGCCCCGACCCCCAGGCCGGGCACCACCGTCGGCGATGCCCCGGAAGCCGGTCACCGCACGGACATTGAGCGGCGCGTACGGCAGCTGTGGGCGGACGAGTTCGGCATCGACGCGGACGCCATCGCGGCCGACGCCTCGTTCTTCGACCTGGGCGGCCACTCGATCACCGCGATGCGGCTGGTCAACCAGGTCCGCGAGGAGTTCGGCACCGAGTACCCGATGCTGAGCTTCTACCAGGAGCCGACCCTGCGGGCCATGACGGCCCAACTGGCCCTGGCAGCGGACGAGATGCGGTCGGGCCCGGGATCCGACCCCGACGAAGGACCCGGCTCGGTGGAACGCCGGGCGCCCGCCACCGCCCAGCAGTCCCGTTTCGCCGCGGTACACGCCGAACACAACCTGCCCCAGGTCTTCAACGTCGCCCTGCGGATCACCCTCTCCGGAGATCTGGACGCGGCGGCCCTGGGCACGGCCCTGACCGGCCTCGTCGAGCGGCACGAGGGACTGCGGACCCGTCTGGTCCCCAGCGGCGACGGCTGGGAGCAGCAGGTGCTCCGGCCCGGTGCGGTGGACCTGCCGATCGAGGACCTCACCGCACGGCCCGCCGGGGAGCGGCGGACAGCCCTGGACAAGGCCGCCACGGAAGTCACCGAGACACCGATCGACCCCGCCCACGACACGCCGATCGCCGTACGCCTCCTGCGCACCGGCGAGAGCACCTGGGTCCTGCTCCTCGTGCTGCACCACTCCGCCTGCGACGGCTGGTCCGTCAGCCTGCTGCTGAAGGAACTGGCCGCGCTCTACGGCGCTGCCGTCCGGGGCGAACCCCACGCCCTGCCTCCCGTCGAGTGCCAGCCCGTGGAATACGCCCACTGGCAGCGGGGCCAGGCGGACAAGGCCGCCGACGAAAGCAAGCTGCGGTTCTGGCTGCGCGAACTCGACGGAGTGCCGTTCAACGTCGACCTGCCCCTGGACCGCCCGCGGCCCGAGAAGGCGAGTGGCCGGGGCGGTGCCGTGATGTTCACCGTGCCGGCCGAGGTGCGGACCGCCGTCGAACGCCTGGCACGACAGCGCGGCACGACGCCCTTCGTGGTCACGGCGGCTGCCCTGGGCCGGCTGCTCGCGCGGAAGTCCGGACAGCGCGACGTCGTGTTCAACATCTCCTACGCCAACCGTGAACGCCGGGCGTTCGAATCCCTGCTGGCCTGCACGATCACCGGCTTCGCGCTGCCCGTACGCGACGGAGCCGCCGGTTCCTTCACCGGCCTCACGGACCGCATCGCCCGCACGGCGGTGGAGTGCATGGACCGGGCCATGCCGGTACGCCTGATCGCCCCCGCGCTGCGGGAGCGCACGGGCGTGGCCGTGCCGGACCGGCTGGACGTCGGCTTCGCCTACCAGAGCTCCCTGGACGCGGAGATCGAACTGCCCGGGCTGACCACGGCCATCGAGGACCTCGCGCCCGCCGCGTCCCGCACGGAACTCACCGTCGGCCTCGTCCCGGCCGGGGACCGGCTCCAGGGCTTCGTGGAGTACTCGGCCGACCTCTGGGACCGCACCACGATCGAGGGCTGGACCCGGGACTACGTCGCCCTCCTGCGCGACGAGACCGGCAGCGCGCTCGGGGACTGACCCCGGTCCGTGCCGCCGCCCCGAGGGGTGGCGGCACGGACAACCCCGTTGCCACGCGCGCCAGACCGTGCGTCCCGACTCATTGACAGGTCCGTACCAAAACGGCACGCTCTGAGAGCGCTCTCAAAGCTTCCCGCATCGGTCCCCTGCCCGAACGGAGAAAGAGCATGTTACGGACCCTCAGACGCCGGGCCACGGCCGTCGGACTGTCCCTCGCGACGGTCCTGAGCGGCTCACTGCTCGCAACCGGGGCCGCCGCTCCGGCCCAGGCCGCCGTCCCGGCGACGATCCCCCTGAAGATCACCAACAACTCGGCCCGTGGCGAGCAGGTGTACATCTACAACCTCGGCACGGAACTGTCGACCGGACGGCAGGGCTGGGCCGACGCGAACGGCACCTTCCACCCCTGGCCGGCGGGCGGAAACCCGCCGACCCCTGCCCCAGACGCGTCGATCCCGGGCCCGGCCGCGGGCCAGTCGGCGACGATCCGCATGCCGAAGTTCTCCGGCCGCGTGTACTTCTCCTACGGCCAGAAACTGGTGTTCAAGCTGACCACCGGCGGCCTGGTCCAGCCCGCCGTGCAGAACCCGACCGACCCCAACCGGAACATCCTGTTCAACTGGTCGGAGTACACCCTCAACGACTCGGGCCTGTGGATCAACAGCACACAGGTCGACATGTTCTCCGTGCCCTACGCGGTGGGAGTGCAGCGAGCCGACGGAAGCACCGCGCGCACCGGCCGGCTCAAGCCCGGTGGGTACAACGGCTTCTTCAACGCCCTCAGGGGACAGCCCGGAGGCTGGGCCAACCTGATCCAGACCCGGTCCGACGGCGCCGTACTGCGCGCCCTGTCGCCGCTGTACGGACTGGAGACCGGCGCACTGCCGGCCAGCGTCATGGACGACTACATCAACCGCGTCTGGCAGAAGTACTCCACCTCGACCCTGACGGTCGCACCGTTCGCCGACCAGCCCGGCACCAAGTACTACGGCCGGGTCTCCGGCGGCGTCATGAACTTCACCAACAGTGCCGGCGCCACCGTCACCCGCTTCGAAAGACCGGACGCCTCCTCGGTCTTCGGCTGCCACCGGAAACTCGACGCGCCGAACGACCTGGTCCGCGGCCCGATCTCACGCACCCTGTGCGCCGGCTTCAACCGCTCCACGCTGCTGGTCAACCCCAATCAGCCGGACTCCGGCGCCGACGCCTTCTACAGGGACAACGTCACCAACCACTACGCGCGCAAGATCCACGCGCAGACGGTCGACGGCAAGGCCTACGCATTCGCCTTCGACGACGTCGGCCACCACGAGTCACTCGTCCACGACGGCAGTCCGCGCCAGGCCTATCTCACCCTCGACCCGCTCGACTGACGGCAAAGTTGACGGTTCAGCAATTCTGAAAATCAAATACAACTTTACTGTTCCTTGGTGTAGATGAACTGCGGTTTACGTGAGCCTCATTGACACCACGCGGTGATTGCAGACCCCTCCCGTAACAGGAGGGGTCTGGTCACTGTCCCCCATGCGATGGTGAGAGGCACCAACGAAATGACGATGAATCACACCCTGCGTAACGGCGGACGCACGCTGGCGTTGACGGCGACGGCCCTCGGGGCGATCGCGACGGCGGCCGTGCCCGCCGCGGCCGAAGAACAGCCCACCGAGGCGCAGATCATGGCCGACTGCGCTTCCGGAGAGGGAAAGTGTTCCTTCAATTCCCCGGAACTCGGCAAGGCGTACCTCGGTGAGCCGCGCCAGGTGTCCGAACTGCTCTTCAACTGCACCGACTCACCCGCCGCCCAGTCGATGTCCTGGGCCGACACCGTCGGCTCCTCCCACTCGGTGGGAGGCTCGGTCACCGTCGGCGGAGGCATCGAAGGCATCATCACGGCCAGCGTCACCGCGACGTACAACTACACCTGGCAGAGCTCGCACACGGAGACGAGTTCCTTCACCGTGAACGTGAAGCCGGGAGAAGTCGGCTGGATCTCCCGCGCCCAGGTGATGCAGCGCATATCCGGCACCTGGCAGACCCATTACGACGACCCCAAGTGGGGCCACTACTACTGGTTCGTCCCCGACGTGGTCACCGGCCCCGCCCCGAACGGCACGGACGGCAAGCACAGCGCGGTCGTGGTCAAGTCCCGCAAGATGACGGCCGACGAGAAGAAGCTGTGCTCCACCGGCGACACCCAGGACAAGGTCTTCACCAGGTCATGAGTGTGCCGGCGTCGCTCGCGGGCCCGTGACGCGATCGACCCGCCGTACGGTGCACCGGTCCCGTGGAGTACCGGTGAAAACCCTGTGGAAGCGGTGTCAGTGGTGCGGTCTATGCTGCTCCGGACGATCACGCGGGACCAGGGGAGGGCGCGGCATGTTCGGCAAGCTGTTCGGGAGGGGCGCGGAGAGACCGGAGGCGGATCCGCACGCCCTTCCCGTCCCGCGCAGACAGAAGAACGGCGTGTACAGGCTGCGCGCGCTCGGGGACGCGCGGGTGCTCGCGCTGCTGGAGGCGGCCGACGCCGGTGACTGGGCGGCGGTCAAGGCGGCGCTGGCCCCCTTCGACCTCGGCCGCGAGCAGTCGATCCTGGGGCAGCTGACGGATGTGGACGGTCTGGAGGAGTGGATCGTCCGGGCCGCCGAGGAGGACAAGGACGACAAGGAGCTCCGGGCGACCGCACTGCTGATATCGGGTGCGCGCCATGTCGCCTGGGGCTGGGAGGCGCGCACCTCCGCCCGTGCCGTGGACGTCACCCGCGACCAGTGGCAGACCTTCTACGAGCGGCTGCGCATCGCCGAGGAGCACCTGCTCGAGGCCGCCGAGCTGCGGCCCGACTGGGTCACGCCGTGGCGTCATCTGCTCACCTCGGGACGCGGCATGTCCCTCGACGACAGCGTCCAGGACGCCCGGCTCGCGGCGGGTCTGCGCCGTGATCCGCTGAACCCGGACATCCATCTGGAGTGGGTGTCGCACCTCCAGCCGCGCTGGGGCGGAGAGCCGGGCCAGGCCCTGGAGTTCGCCCGGAAGGCCTTCGCCGCCGCGCCCGAAGGACACCCGCTCGGCTGCGTCATCGCCATGGCGCACATCGAGGACTGGGTGGAGTCCGACGACCGCGACTGCCTCCAGCATCCGCGGATCCGGACCGAGCTGCGCGAGGCCGCGGAGCGCAGCATCCTGCACCACGCGTACGAGCGCCGTCTGGGCTGGCAGGGCGACTACAACATGTTCGCCATGGCCCTCTCGCTGGCGGGCAGCAGCAAGGCTTCCAACGTCTTCCGCGAGCTGGACGGTGTGATCACCGAGTGGCCGTGGACCTTCATGGCGGACGCGGAGAAAGCGTACGCGCGCTTCCGCAAGGCCTTCTGAGCCACCGGCCACACCGTCCCACCCGTCTTAGGCCGGTCTCGCGGACCACCGCCCACTCCTGCCGCTCCCTTCACCCCGGACTGACCCATGCCCCTGCGCGACAACACGGCCAACCACGCCGCCCCCGACCGCACCTTCCAGGTCGACCTCCGCGGCCTGGTGGACCTCCTCTCCCACCACCTCTACTCCAGCCCCCGCGTCTACCTGCGCGAACTCATGCAGAACGCGGTCGACGCCCTCACCGCACGGCACGCCGTCGAGCCTCACGGCGCCTTCGGTATCCGCCTGTACGCCGACGGCTCCGTGGTCCGCGTCGAGGACGACGGCGTCGGTCTCACCGAGGCCGATGTGCACACCTTCCTCGCCACCATCGGCCGCAGCAGCAAGCGCGCCGAGCAGGTCGCCGAGCAACGTGCCGACTTCATCGGCCAGTTCGGCATCGGCCTGCTCTCCTGCTTCCTGGTCGCCGACGAGATCCACGTCCTCAGCCGCTCCGCCCGCACCCCCGACGCACCCGCCGTGGAGTGGCGCGGACGCGGCGACGGCAGCTACTCCGTCCGCACCCTGCCCTCCTCCGCCCGCCCCCGGCCCGGCACCACCGTCACCCTGACACCCCGCGCCGACGCGGGCGAGTGGACCCGCCCGGCGCAAGTGCACTCGCTGGCCCGCCACTTCGGCTCCCTGCTGCGTCATCCCGTGACCTTCGACGACGGCACAGGCGGTCCGGGCGCGCCGGTCAACCCCGAGCCCGCCCCCTGGTCCCGTACGTACCCAACCCCCGGCGCCCGCTCCCGCGCGCTCGCCGCGTACGGCGAAGAGGTCTTCGGATTCACCCCGCTGGACACCATCGAGCTGGACCTGCCGGCCGTAGGCCTGAAGGGCATCGCCTGCGTGCTGCCCGAGACGGTGCCGGCCGGGCGCCGCCACGGCCACCGCGTGCACGTCAAGGGCATGCTGCTGTCCGAGCAGGCCGAGGAGATCCTGCCCGAGTGGGCCTTCTTCGTCCGCTGCGTCGTCGACGCCGAGAGCCTGCGCCCGACCGCGTCCCGCGAGTCCCTGTACGAGGACGACACCCTCGCCGCCGTCCGCGACGCCCTCGCCGAGCGGCTGCGCGCCTGGATCGCCCGGGCCGCCGCCAGCGACCCGGACCTGCTCCACCGCTTCCTCCAGGCCCACCACCTGGCCGTGAAATCGCTGGCGGTGCACGACGACGAGATCCTGCGGATGCTGCTGCCCTGGCTGCCGTTCGAGACCACCGACGGGCACACCACCCTCGACGAGTTCGCCCGCACCCACCGCACGGTGCTCGTGACATCGAGCGTGGAGGAGTTCCGGCAGGTCGCGGCGATCGCCTCGGCCGCCGGGCTCGGCGTCGTCAACGGCGGCTACACCTACGACCGCGAACTGGTCCACCGGCTGCCCGAGATCAGGCCCGAGGCCGCCGTTGCCGACCTCGACCCGGCGACCCTCACCGCCCACCTCGACCCCGTCGACCGGGAGACGGAACTGGCCGCCGCTGCCTACCTGGCCCAGGCCCGAGACGCCCTCGCCGTCTTCGACTGCGATGTCGCGCTGCGCACCTTCCAGCCCGCCTCCGCCCCCGCCCTCCTCGTCGACAGCCGCGAGGCCCGGCACGAACGCACCCGCTCCCAGCTCGCCCGCGAGCAGGAGGGCGGCCTGTGGGGCGACATCCTCGGCGCCCTCCGCCAGGAGGCCCCGCGGGCCCAGCTGATCCTCAACCAGCTCAACCCGCTGGTGCGCACCGCCGTCACCATCGACGAACCCGAACTGGCCCGCACCAGCGCCGAAGCCCTCTACGGGCAGGCCGCGATGCTGTCCCGGCGCCCGCTCAGGCCCGCCGAGTCGAGCCTCATCAACCGCTCCTTCCTCGACCTCCTCGCCCACGCCCTCCGCAAGGACAGCTGACGATGCCGACCGCACCCCATCCCCAGAACACGGACGAGCTGTACCAGGCGCTCCAGGAGAACGACCGGCGCCCCTACGGCCGCACCCGCACCGTCACGGCCGAGGAACTCGTCGACACCGCCGAGCAGTTCGCCGAGACCGTCCCCCTCGTCCACGCGCTCCTCGAACTGCAGGAGGCGTACACCTACGGCTCCGAACCCCGGAAGTCGCCCGTCGTCTTCGCCCGCCTGCTCACCCTCTTCGACGAGCAGCCCGACGTCTTCGACGAACGCCTGCGCCACATGCTGTTCTGGCGGTTCAAGTGGGTCGCCAACGCCCTGCGCGCGCTGCCCGAGATACCCCTGGCCAGCCTGCGCCAGTGGCAGCAGGAGATGCGCGACCGCTACGAGAAGGCCGGCCTCGGCCTCCAGCCCTACTACGGACAGGCGTACCAGCTCGCCGTCCACGTCGGCGAGGACACCGCCCTCGCCTACGAGCTCTGGGCGAGCCGCACCCGCACCCCGCTCAGCGACTGCGAGGCCTGCGAAACCTGCGAACGCGCCCTGTACCACCTCACGGCCGGCGACGACGAGCGGGCGCTGCGCGCCTGGGAACCCGTCCTCGCCGGGAAAGAGTCCTGCCAGGAGGAACCGGCCCGCTCCGTCTCGTACGCGCTGCTGCCCCTGCTGCGCACCGGCCGCACCGACCGGGCCCGCGAACTGCACCTCGCCGGCTACCGCGGCTGCCGCCGCAACCCCTCGATGGCCCAGGAGGTCGGCAGACACCTGGAGTTCTGCGCGCTGACCGGCAACGAGGCACGCGGCCTGGAACTGCTCGCCGAGAACCGGAGCCTGTTCGACGAGGTGGACTCGCCGCTGGACCTGCTCGGCTTCCTCACCGGCGTGGAAGTCCTCCTCCAGCGGGTGGAACTCCTCGGCCGCGGCGAACTGCCCGCCCCCGGCTACGCGGGCCGCACCTGGACGGTGGCCGCCCTGCGCGCCGAGGTGCGGAGCCGCGCCGCCGACCTCGCCGCCCGCTTCGACACCCGCAACGCCACCACGGCCCACACCGACCGCCGCAGGGCCCGCCTCGACCGCGCCCCGCTCCTGGAGTCGCTGGAACTGACCCTGCGCCCCCGCAGCCTCGACGACGTGGCCCCGGCCGCCCCGGTGGCTGCCACCGCCGCCCGCACCGAGGCCGCCGTCCCCGAGTCGCTGCCCGAACTCATCCTCCGGGCACGGACCCTGGACGAGCAGGGACACCCGGACGCACAGGCCTGCTGGGCGCGGCTGCGCACGCTCGTCGCCGCCCGCGACTACACCCACCCCGACGACCCGGCCGTGGGCCCGCTCGTACTCCTGCGCGCGGACCTGCTGGCCGAAGAGGCCAACCGGGCGGGAGAGAAGGACGAGTTCGCCGACTCGGCCGCCCTCCACGAAGAGGCCGCGGCCCTGTACGACGACGCCGCAGCACCGGGGCACGCGGCGCTCGCCCGCGCCTGTGCCCTGCTCGCCACGGCCGAACTCCCCGCGGAGGACGCCGACCAAGCCGGGACCAAGGCCGCCACGCTGACCGACGCCCACGCCTCCATGGTCCGCCTGCACGAGGAGACGCCCGACCTCGCCCCGTACCTGGAGGCGCGCCTGCTCCGGATGCGGGCCACCGCCCTCGCCCTGCGCCTGCAGACCTCGAGAAGCGAGGACCACATCGCGCCGGTCTTCGCCGAGGTGGACCTGCTGCACACGTTCGCCACCCGGCACGACGTCCCCGGCCAGATCTCCGGCGCCCTGCTGCTGCGGGCCAGCACGTACGCCATCTCCGGCGACCTGCCCGCCGCGGTCACCGAGATCGACGCTCTCCTCGACCGGCTGAAGGCGCAGGGCCCCGCCTGGCACCTGCCCCGCACACTCGGACTGCGCGGCCGGCTCCAGCTCGGCCTCCAGGACGCCCAGGCCGCGCACGCGGACCTGACCGAGGGCATGCGACGGGCCTCCGACTGGCCCGCCGACACGGTCGACACCACCCGCCTCCACGGCGATCTGGCCGAGGCCTGCATGCACCTGGGCCGCCCCGACGAGGCGCTGCGGCACCTCACGCGCTCCGCGGAGCTGGACCTCCGCCGCGGCAGCCGCACGGACGCGTTCTGCGCCTACGGCAACGCGGCCCAGCTCAGCCTCGACCTGGGCCGCGTCGAGGACTGCATCGCCCTGCTCGACTCCCTGCTGGCCGAACCCGACGCCGCCGCCGGAGAGCTGGACGACCGGCTCGTCGCCCAGCTGCGCCTCACCCGCGCCCGCGCCCTGCACGCGGGGGAGGACCTCAAGGCCGCCACGGCGGAGTTCATCGCCCTCGCGGCCGAGTCGGCCGGCTGGGACGACGACCCGGGGAGCCATGTCATGATCGCCGCCGAGACCGCCGTACTCCTCGGCGAGTCCGGCGAGTTCGGCCGGGCCCGCGACGTCGCGGACCAGGCACGCGCCGCCCATGCCCGGGCCCCGCGCTACGAGCAGCTCAGCAACTGCCTGCGTGAACTCGCCCGCCTCCAGGCCCAGCAGCAGGGCCCCGACGGCCTGCCCGACGCCCTCGCCCTGCTCGCCGACGCGGGCCGGATCGCCGACGAGGCCCGCGCCGCCGAGTACGAGGCACGCGGCCGCTCCCTGGACACGGCCCTGGCCTACGAATACGGGCGGGTCAACGCCTACGTGGGCGAGTACGAGGACGCCCTGGCCGCCCTGGACAAGGCCCTCACCCTGCTCGGCGAGCCGGGAGCGGAGGACGACCGAGCCGAGGAATGGGCCGAGTGCGTCCGCCTCGCGGGTGCCGTCGAGGGCCTGTACCTGAAACGCCCGGCCCCGGCCCTCACCCGCCTCGACGCGGCGATCTCCCGCCTGACCGCCCTGGGCCACACCGAGGAGACCGAGTCGCTGACGTCCTTGGCGGCCCGACTGCGCGACGAGGAGTGACCCGGCGGGCGTGAGCGCCCCGCCTCCGGCGGGCCGCACCGGCGCCGCATGCCGTCGGCCGACGACGGGCAGAGCTGAACCAGGTCTACGGAAGGTGGCGTTGTGCCCGGAGTCCAGGTCTGCTCGCTCAAGGTCGACACCCCTCAGCTCATCGCGCCGGGAACCACGTACAAGATCGTGCGGTTCCCCTTCGGCGCGGCGGAGCCGACGGACGCATTCGAGATGCACCAGGCCGTCCAGCCGGACGGCTACGTGGTGAACAACTGGGCGACGGACGACCGCAGCGGTCTGATCTGGCCGTCCAAAGCCGGCTGGGGCCATCTGCACGCGATGATCCAGTGGGACTCCGCCAGTGGCACGGGCGGCTACACAGAGCTGCGTGACCAGTACGTCCGCGACCCGCTGGGCCTGACGCCCAACCCCAACGACACCACGGCGACCGAGCACCGCACGCCGACACCAGGAGGCCAGTACTACGTCAAGAACCACGGCATCTTCGTCGCCCCGGGCACTCCGGTCGCGCTCCGCGTCACGCACAACGACGCCGCTTCCCGCCTCCTGACCCTCGCCGAGTTCAAGCTCGTCATCCACGACGCCGCGTAGCGGCCGGGCATGCCCGTTCCACCGGATGCCGGACCGCTTCGTGTGAGCGGACGGGCAATGTGGGACCGATGCTCCATGCGCATCGTGCTCACCGGGTCGACCGGACACACCGGCTCCGTCGGACGCCGCCCTCGGGCCGAGGGCCTGCACGCCCTCGTCGGCCGCGCCCGGCGGCGGCCCGGCGGCCCCGACGCGTGCGACGACGCGACCTGCCGGACGTCTCAGGCGCCTGCAGCGGCGCGGTGACGCCGATGTCCGCCGACGCGGCCGACACGGCCGGTACGACCCCGGCGCGCCACAGACCGTCCCGTGTGCTCGCGCTGCTCGCCGCCGCCCATGGCGGGCCCGCTCTGGCGGTCACTGTCATCACGGGCCTGCTGGCGCTCCGCGGCGGCCTGTACCCGTTCCACGCCGTCGCCGTCACGGCGGCGGTGTTCACCGGCCAGCTCACGATCGGCTGGGGCAACGACCTGCTCGACCTCGCGCGCGACCGCGCCGTGGGCCGTACCGACAAGCCGTTGGCCGTCGGCTCCCTCCCGGCCGGCTGGGTGGCGCGGGCCCTGACCGGGGCCGCGGTCGCCTCCCTCGTGCTGTCCGCGCTCGGCGGCTGGCGCAGCGCGCTGGTCAACGTCGTCCTCGCCACCGGCGCGGGCCACGCCTACAACCTCGGGCTCAAGGCCACCCCGTGGTCCTGGGCGCCGTACGCGTGCGGCTTCGGGACGCTGCCCTCGGTCGTCACCCTCGCCGGCCCGGACCCGGACTGGGCGCCATGGTGGACGACCGGCGCCGGCGCCGCGCTCGGCGTCGGAGCGCATCTGCTCAACGTGCTGCCCGACCTCGCCGACGACGAACGCACCGGTGTCCGCGGCCTGCCGCACCGGATCGGCGAACACCGCTCGCGCGTCCTGGCCGCCGTGCTGCTCACCGCCGCCTCGGTGCTCGCCGTCGCCGGACCCGCCGGTTCCCCTCCCGCGTGGACATGGCCGGCCCTGGCCCTGGTGGCCGTCCTCGCGGTGGTCACGCTGTGCGCCCGCGGGCGCGCTCCCTTCCGCGCCGCGATGACCATCGCCCTGCTCGACGTCGCACTGCTGACGGCCGGCTGATGGCGCGGCAGACCTCGCGACCGCCCCGGCGGCCCCACCCGACCGCGCCGACCGGGTGCTCGTCGCCCCCCACCGCCCGATCCCAGGAGCCAGCATGACCATGCGCGTCCTCAGCGTCCGCGGCACCCTGCCCGAGCACTGCCACCGGCAGGAGGAGATCACCGAGTCCGTCACCACCACACTGGTCGGCAACACGGTCGATCGCGGCGTCGTCGAACGGTTCCACCGCAACGTGGGTGTCGAAACCCGGCACACCGTGCTCCCGCTGGAGGAGTACGGCCGGATCGAGGACTTCGGCCAGTCGAACGACGTCTTCATCCGGGCCGGTGTCGAACTCGGCGGTCGCGCGGTCGTCGACGCGCTCAAGAGCGTCGACCTCACACCGGCCGACGTCGACTACATCGTCTCGTGCACGGTGACCGGCCTGGCCGTGCCCTCCCTCGAGGCCCGCGTCGCGGCGGAGATCGGCCTGCGCCCCGACGTGGTGCGCCTGCCCCTCGTCGGCCTCGGCTGCGTCGCCGGCGCGGCCGGCATCGCCCGCCTGCACGACCTGCTGCGCGGCCGCCCGGACGCGGTGGCGGTGCTGATGTCGGTCGAGTTGTGCTCGCTCACGCTCCAGCGCGACGACACCTCGGTCGCCAACTTCGTGGCCAGCGGCCTGTTCGGGGACGGCGCCGCGGCGGTGGTCGCCGTCGGGTCCGAGCACCCCCTCGCACAGTCCGACGACCCGGCCGCTCCCGAAGTGCTCGCCTCGCGCAGCCGTCTCTACCCCGACTCGGAACGCATGATGGGCTGGGAGATCGGCTCGGGCGGGTTCAGAGTCGTGCTCGACTCCGCTGTCCCCGACCTGGTGCGCCGCCACGTCGGCGACGACGTCCGCGGCTTCCTCGCCGATCACGGCCTGACCCGCGACGATCTCGAGTGGTACGTCGCGCACCCCGGCGGCCCCAAGGTCCTCGAGGCGTTGCAGGACGCCCTCGGCGTCGAGCGGGAGGCGTTGAGCGTGACCTGGGACTCGCTGCGCCGGATCGGCAACCTGTCCTCCGCCTCGGTGCTGCACGTCATGGCGGACACACTCGCCAACCGGCCGCCCCCGCCCGGCTCCTACGGGCTCATGCTCGCCATGGGCCCGGGCTTCTGCTCCGAACTCGTGCTCCTTCGCGCACCGGGCGGTGGGCAGTGACCAGCGAGACCCTGTTCACGATCCTGGTGCTGGCCGTGGCCCTGGAGCGGGTGGCCGAGCTGGCCGTCTCCCGTCGCAACGCCGCGTGGAGTCTCGCGCGGGGCGGCGTCGAGTCCGGGCGGGGGCACTACCCGTTCATGGTGGTGCTGCACACGGGACTGCTCGCCGGTGCCCTCGCGGAGGTGTGGATGAGCCGTCCGGACGTCGTACCGGTCCTGGCCTGGACCATGCTCGCCCTCGTCGCGATCGCGCAGGGGCTGCGCTGGTGGTGCGTCGCCACCCTCGGCCGGCAGTGGAACACCCGGGTGATCGTCGTACCCGGCGCCGCGCGAGTGACCGGCGGCCCCTACCGCTGGATCCCGCACCCGAACTACGTCGCCGTCGCCGTCGAAGGGCTCGCGCTGCCCCTCGTCCACTCGGCCTGGGCCACGGCGATCGTCTTCACCGCGCTGAACGCGTCCCTGCTCGCCACCCGCATCCGCGCCGAGGACGCCGCCCTGGCACGGCTGGCCTGAGGAGACACCCATGGATCTGCTCGTCGTCGGCGGCGGACCGGCGGGCCTGGCCACGGCCCTGCACGCGGCCCGGGCCGGGCTCGACGTCTCCGTCTGGGAGCAGCGCCCCGGCATCGTCGACAAGGCCTGCGGCGAGGGCCTGATGCCGGGCGCCGTCACCGCCCTGGCCGCACTGGGAGTGCACCCGCCAGGGCGCGACCTGCGGGGAATCCGCTACGTCGCCGGTCCCCGCCGCGTCGACGCCGACTTCCGAGCGGGCCCGGGGCGCGGAGTGCGCCGTACGACGCTGCACGCGCTGCTCCGCGAGGCGGTGCTGGCAGCGGGCGTACGCGTCGACCAGCGCACCGCGCGTCACATCGAGCAGGACAAGTACGGGGTGACGGTCGACGGCACCCGCGCCCACCACCTCGTGGCGGCCGACGGCCTCCACTCACCGATCCGCCGTGCCCTCGGGCTGAACCGCCCGCGCCGGACCCGTCCGCGGCACGGCCTGCGGCGCCACTACGCGCTCGCCCCCTGGAGCGACCATGTCGAGGTCCACTGGTCCCGCGAAGCGGAGGCCTATGTGACCCCGGTGGCCGACGACCTCGTGGGCGTCGCGGTCCTCACCACCGCCCGCCGGCCCTACGACGAGCACCTCGCCGCCTTCCCCGAACTGCGGGAGCGGCTGGCCGGGGCCGTCCCCGCCGGACCGGTACGGGGCGCGGGCCCGTTCCGCCAGACCGCGAGCGCGCGCACGGCCGGCCGGGTGCTGCTCGTGGGCGATGCCGCCGGCTACGTCGACGCGCTGACCGGCGAGGGCATCGCCCTGGCGCTCGCGCAGGCGTCCGCCGCGATCCGGGCCATCACCGCCGGTGATCCGACGGCCTACGAGAGGGAGTGGCGGCAGCTCACCCGGCGCTACCGCTGGCTGACGCACGCGCTCCTCGCCGCGACGAGACCGCTCCCGGCCCGCGCGGCGCTGGTACCCCTCGCACAACGCCTGCCGTGGCTGTTCTCCGCGGCCGTCGGCATGCTGGCGCGGCCGGCGGGGGAGCGGTCCGGGTCCGGCCGGCCGACCGGGTAGGGGTCAGCCCCCTGGCCGGACACCTCCGGCAGGGGGCTGACCGGCCCACTCGTCGGGAAGACCCGTCAGGCGATGGACGCCGACAGGATGGCCGACACCGCGAGATTGCAGGACGCCGTCACCCAGACCGCGGGGTGCGGCTCCGGCTCGACCAGCGCAGCGCCCAGGCGCCCCGGCGTGATCAGGTCCACCACCAGGAACGCCACCGCCATCATCACCAGACCCAGCAGCCCGAACGCGGCCGTCGAGACCAGTCCCTTGCCGAAGTCCTCGTAGGTCGTCCAGATGGACGTGAACACGATGCCGCCGATACCGAGCAGCGCGGAGCTGAGCACCATCGCGGCGTTGCGGTTGCGCTGCTCCCAGATCTGCCGGCCCAGCTTTCCGGGCGTGAGCACGTCGACCAGGACGATGCCGAGGACCAGCAGAACCAGTCCCAGTCCGCCGTAAGCGGTGGCCCTGCCAAGTCCGTTGACGATGTCGCTCATGGGTGGGCGGCTCCGTAGCGTGAGAGATCGTGAATGATCGCGGTCAAGGAACAGCAAAATGTAACGCACCTGTTCGGCGCCCCGACCGGCCCCCCTGGCGCTGTCACTGCGCGGGCAGCGCCTGCTCGCACCAGATGGTCTTGCCCGTCGTCGTCTGCCGGGTGCCCCAGCTCTGCGTGAGCTGGGCGACGAGCAGCAGTCCGCGCCCGCCCTCGTCGAAGGCCCGGGCACGCCGCAGATGCGGTGCGGTGCTGCTGGTGTCGGACACCTCGCAGATCAGAGTGTGATCGCGGATGAGCCGGAGCTTGATCGGCGGTTGCCCGTAACGGATGGCGTTGGTGACCAGCTCGCTCACCACCAGCTCGATGACGAACGTCGCCTCCGTCAGCCCCCAGGCGTCGAGCTGCTCCACGACCAGCTTGCGAGCGCGCTCCACCTGGACCGGCTCCGCCGGGACCTGCCACGTCGCGACATGCTCCGCCGGCAGCGCGCGGGTGCGGGCCAGCAGCAGCGCCACGTCGTCGGCCGCCCGGTCGGTGAGCAGGGAACCGATCACCGTGTCACACGCTTCCTCCAGAGAGTCCGCGGGCCGCGCCAGGGCGAGACACAACTCGGCCAGCCCGACGTCGATGTCCCGGTGGCGCGCCTCGACAAGGCCGTCGGTGTACAGGGCGAGCACACTCCCGGCGTCCAGGTCCAGATCGGTGACTTCGAAGGGGAGCCCGCCGATCCCCAGCGGGGGTCCGACATGCCCCGACACGACGTGCACCGTGCCGTCCGGAGCCAGGACAGCGGGCATCGGGTGCCCGGCCGTGGCCAGCGCGCACCGGCGGGAGACCGGGTCGTACACCGCGTACAGGCAGGTGGCACCGAGGTCCGCCGCGGAGAACCAGAAGCCGTCCACCCCTTCGTCGTCCCCCTGCCCGCCGGGTGCGGGTTCGCCTTCGGAGAGGTGCAGGATGAGGTCGTCGAGGTGGGTGAGCAGTTCGTCGGGCGGCAGGTCGACATCAGCCAGCGTGCGCACGGCGGTGCGCAGCCGGCCCATGGCCGCCGAGGCCTGGAGGCCGTGCCCGACGACATCCCCGACGACCAGGGCGACCCGGCTGCCCGACAGCGGGATCACGTCGTACCAGTCACCGCCGACCCCGGTCCGTGTTTTGGCGGGCAGGTAGCGGGAGGCCACCTCCACGGCCGTCTGGTGGGGCAGATGCTGCGGCAGCAGGTGACGCTGCAGGGCCAGCGCGGTGGACCGCTCCCGGGTGTACCGGCGCGCGTTGTCGACGGCGACCGCCGCCTTGGCGGCCAGCTCCTCGGCGAAGGCGACGTCGTCGGGCCCGAACGGATCGGGCCGGCTGCGCCAGAAGTCCACCGTGCCCAGCGTCACCCCTCTGGCCTGCAGCGGTGTCCTGATCCTGGAGTGGATGCCGTACGCGAGGACGCGCGCCGCCGCCTCCGGCTGCTCCGAGGTCCACTCGGTGCTGTCCCGCAGGTCCGCGTCGAGCCTGGCCCGCACGGAGAGCCGCGCCCGGGACTCAGGCGGGGGCGAGGTCAGCTCCGGCGGGTCCGCCAGACCCAGCAAGGGGGCGTCGTCCCTGACCCCGTCCGCGGCCACCCGGCGCAGCCGCCTGTCGATGCCGGCGGTCGGCTCGTCGCCGCGCAGAACCGGTTCCAGCAGGTCGACGGTGGTGAAGTCGGCGAACTCCGGCACCGCCACCCGTGCCAACTCGCGGGCCGTCTGCTCCACGTCCAGCCCCGTCCCCACCGACACACTCGCCCCGTACAGCAGCTCCAGGCGCGTGTACAAGAACTCCAGACGCTCACGTGCTTCCTCGGTCCGCGCGCGGCTCTCCTGCAACGAGGCGGCCATGGTGTTGAACGACGCTGCCAGCGCGGCGACCTCCGCCACCCTGCTGGACGGCACCCGTACCTCCAGATCGCCCTTCGCCAGCCGCCCGGCCGCCGAGGCCGCGCGCCGCAGCGGCCGCACGATGGCCCGGTGCTGGAACACGGTGAGCGTGACGATGAGCCCGGTCAGCCCGGCCAGTCCCGCACACGCCACGACCACGGCCCGCTGGGCGCTGGCGTCCGTGGCGTCCTGGCGCTCCTGGAGTTTGGCCCGCTCATCGGTGATGTACGTGGTGAACCGGGCCCGCAGCGCGTCCACCCGCCGCTTGCCCTCAGCCGTCACCGCCGCACTCGAGGCCGAGGGGTCGTCCCGCCGGACCGCCTCGACCAGCGGGACCGAGTAGTCCGTGAGGAAGGAGTCGACGTCCCTGTTGATCTGTCCCGCGAGGCGGCGCTGCTGCGGCGAGGTCGCCGACGCCAGAAGCCGCCTGGCCTCGGCCGGATAGGACTCCCGGGCCGCTTGCCAGGGCTGAAGGAAGGCCTCGTCCCGGGTGATGACGAAGCCGCGCTGCCCGGTCTCCAGGTCGATCAGATGCTGTTCGAACGTGCTGGCGGCGGTGATGGCCTCGCGAGAGGCCCGCGCGTCGGCCGTGAAGCCGCGGGAGTCACCGATGACCTGCAGCAGGACGGCGAACGCGACACCGATCAGCACCGCAAGGAAGCCGCTCGCCAGGACCGAGGTACTGGTCAGCCCCAGGGGCCTGCTCCCACCCCCGGGCCGTGTCCTCATGATCCGCCCACCTAGGTCGTCCGACCGCCGGCGGTGGACGCACAGGTTCCGTGCAGAACGTTCGTCGAGCAGTGTCCAGGCTAGTAGAGCTGTTCACCCACCGCACCCGGCTGCCACGCCCGCGAGAGGCCTCCGAGAGAGGAACCGGGGCAGAAGAAGTCATAGAGGAACCGATCCATCCGTCGCCCTGGTCAGGAGGACGCGATGCCCAGGAGACTCCTCCCGGAAGGCGGCCTTTCGCTGCGTGACCGGCTCGGCAGGGAGATCTTCTCCCGTGTGGCGGGTCCGGAGGGCCCGGGCAACCGGGCGCGTATTCACGGCACACCCGGTCCCCGCTGGTTCGGCCCCGAGCGGCCCGTCAGGAGGGTGCACGGGGACGCCTCGATGTTCATCGGCGGTCTGTCGGCCCTGCTGCTCCAGTCGCTCCATCCCCTGGCCATGGCCGCCGTGGCCGGGCACTCGGGCTTCCGCGGAGACCCCTGGGGTCGGCTGCAGCGGACCAGCACCTTCCTGGCGGTCACCACCTACGGGCCCGCCCGCAGCGCGCAGGAAGCCTGTGACCGCGTACGGGCCGTCCACGAGACGGTGCGCGGCACGACCGCCGACGGCCGGTCCTACTCCGCCGCGGACCCGCATCTGCTGTGCTGGGTGCACATCGCCGAGGTCGACAGTTTCCTGCGCTCCCATCAGCGCTACGGGGCGCATCCCCTCGACGCCGAGGGACGCGACGCCTACGTCGCCGACATGGCACGCATCGCCATGGCGCTCGGCGTCCCGGACCCGCCGGTGAACGCCGCCGAACTCGCCGCGCGCCTGGCCGACTACCGCGGCGAGCTGCGCGCCACCGAAGAGGCGCGCAGCTCGGCCCGCTTCCTGCTGCTGAACCCGCCCGTCCCGCTCCTCGCCCGCCTCCCGTACGGCGTCATCGCCGCCAACGCCGTCTCCCTCCTGCCGCTCTGGGCCTCGCGCGACCTGCGGCTGCCACGGCTCCCCGTCGCCGAGAGCCCGTGCGTCCGCCCGCTCGGCACGGCCGTGACCGCGGGCATCCGCTGGGCCATGTCACCGTCCCGCGACGCGGCCTAGCAGTCACCGGCAAGGCACCTCGACTCGCCGCTCCCGAGCTGGCACTGTGCATGCGTATGAAGCGGGTCGAAACCGGGCAAACCGAAAGCTCGGTGCGCTTGAGACTCATGCTGGCCAGCAGCACCATGCTCTTCGTCGAGCTGGCGTTGATCAGGTGGGCCGGCGCCAACGTCGTCCACCTCAGCTACTTCTCGAACTTCATCCTGCTGGGATCGTTCCTCGGCATCGGCATCGGGTTCCTGATCCCCGCCGAGCGCGGACAGTGGCTCAAACGCTGGACACCGGTCCCGCTCGTACTGCTCGTCGTCCTGGTCCGCGAATTCCCGGTGCAGGTGCGTCAGAGCAGCGGCCAGGTCATCTACTTCACCGCCGTGAAGACCACCGGCCTGCCCGAGTGGGTGACGCTGCCGGTCATCTTCCTGCTGACCGCGCTGATCATGGCCGGCATCGGCAAGATCACCGCCGATCTCTTCCGCCTGCTCCCCTCACTCAACGCCTACCGCTACGACCTGCTCGGCAGCCTCACCGGCTCGGTGTCCTTCGCCGTGCTGTCCTGGCTGCGTGCCCCCTCGGTCGTATGGGGCGTACTGGCCGCCGTGGCCCTGCTGATCCTCGGCGGCCGGCGCAACACACTGCTGTACGGCATTCCCCTGACGGCGATGGTCGTCGTGCTGTTCCTGGAGTCGACGACGACCGGCATCACCTGGTCGCCCTACTACAAGATCCAGCTCGAACCCTCACCGACCAAGACCCGGACCTACTACATCTCCGCCAACGGCGTCCCGCACCAGAGCACCGCACCCCTCCCGGTGCTGATGCGCGCGAACTCGCCCTACCGGGAGGCCTACGAACAGACGCCCGACAACCCCCACAAGCGGGTGCTGGTCATCGGAGCGGGCAACGGCAACGACGTCGCGGTCGCCCTGGCATACGGAGCGGAACACGTGGACGCGGTCGAGATCGACCCCCGGCTGCAGCAGATCGGCGCCCAACTGCACCCCGCGAGGCCCTACGACGACCCCAGGGTGCACGTCCACATCGACGACGGCCGGGCCTTCCTCGAGCGGACGGACACCAAGTACGACCTCATCGTCCTGGCCCTGCCGGACTCACTGACCCTGGTGGCCGGCGCGAGCAATCTGCGCCTGGAGAGCTACCTGTTCACCCGAGAGGCATTCGAGGCCGCGCGCGACCATCTCACCCCCGACGGCGCGTTCGCCATGTACAACTACTACCGGAAGAGCTGGCTGGTCGACCGCTTCGCAGGCACCCTCGACGACGTCTACGGCCACGCCCCCTGCCTGACGACGTTCAAACGCAACGCGGCCGTGCTGGTGGCCGGAATGACCACCGCCGACCAGTCCTGCGACCAGGTCTGGCGCCCCAGCGGCACGGTCCCGGCGGCCGCGACCGACGACCACCCCTTCCCCTACCTGCTCCACCGCAGCATTCCCACCCTCTACCTGGGCGCGCTCGGCGCCATGCTGCTGGTGACGCTCCTTTCGGTCCGCCTGGCCGGGGTGCGCGTGCGCAGCACCGTCCGCTACACCGACATGTTCCTGCTGGGCGCGGCCTTCATGCTGCTGGAAACCAAGAACGTGATCGGTTTCGCCCTCTACTTCGGCACGACCTGGCTGGTCAACGCCCTCGTCTTCATCGGCGTGCTCCTGGCGGTCCTGGCAGCGGTCGAGGTCCGGCGCAAGCTGCGGCACGTCAACCAGATCCTGCTGCAGCTGCTCCTCTTCAGCTCCCTCGCCGCAGCCTGGCTCGTCCCGGCGGAAGCCGTCCTGTCCCTGCCGTTCCCCGCCCGCCTCGCCTGCGCCATCGCCCTGGCCTTCGCCCCCATCTTCTGCGCCAACCTCATCTTCTCGGACCGCCTCGCCCACGCCCCGGACCCGACCTCGGCCTTCGGCGCGAACCTGCTGGGCGCGCTGACCGGCGGCGCGCTGGAGTACCTGGCCTTGGTGACGGGCTATCAGACACTCCTGCTGGTCGTAGCCGTGCTCTACCTGGGGGCGGGCATCGCCATGCGCGTGGCCGGCAGCGGGACGGCGGCTTCCAGGACCTGATGCCTCTCCTCGCCGAGGTGCGGAGAACCCCCTTCGCGGCCGGTGGTCCTCCCCACCCGGGTTCGGAGGAGAGCCGGATGGGCGACGCCGGTCCGCAACGAGAACCTGGGATCATGAAATCGCTTCGGACGGGACTCGCCCTCACCCTGCTCGCCGGCCTCACCGGCACGGCGCTGACACTGCCGCAGACAGCCTCCGCCACGACGACCACAACGGCCACGGAGGGCACCGTCGTGGCCGCCCTCGACCGCGCCGCCCACCCCTTACGCACCGTTGAACCCGGCGGTGACACCCGCGACCTGCGCGCCCTTGCCCGGATGATCGGCGGCGCGAAGGTGGTCGGCGTCGGCGAGGCCACGCACAGTTCGCACGACTTCTTCGCCATGAAACACCGTCTCTTCCGCCACCTGGTCGAGGAGAAGGGCTTCAGGACCTTCGCACTGGAGGTCAGCTGGAGCACCGGCCTGCGCCTCAACGACTATGTCCTGTACGGGAAGGGAGACCCGCGCCGCATCATGCGGGAGGAGTTCCAGGGCACCTACCTCTGGTGGAACAACACCGACTACCTGGCGCTCGTCGAATGGATGCGCGCCCACAACCGGCGGCACCCCACCGACCCCGTCCGCTTCATGGGCGACGACCTCGGCTGGGCCGGACCGGAGCTGTACGACAAGGTCACCGACTACGTCGCACATGCCCACCCGGACCTCCAGGCCCGTATGACGGAGCTGTATCGAGGCCTGCGGCCCACCGTGTCGCTCGGCGCGTACATGGAGCAGTACATGAACCGGCCCCTCGCCGAGCGCCGGGAGATGGCCGCCCGGACCGGCGAGGCCCTCGACCTGCTGCTCAAGCGGTCCCCGAGGGGGACGGCGGGCGACTGGGCGGTACAGCACGCGAGGGCGATCGACCAGGTCGCGCGCTTCTACTCCTTCGACGACCAGACCCAGCACGCGGACGTCATGCGCTACCGCGACCAGGTCATGGCGGACAACACGGCCTGGTGGCAGCGGCACACGGGCACCAGGATCCTGCTGTCGGCGCACAACGCCCACGTCGGCTTCGAAACCCCTGACCCGGCCAACTACCCCAGAATGCAGGGGGCGTTCCTGCGCGACCGCCTGGGGGAGGCGTACGTGAGCGTGGGCTTCACCTTCGAGCGGGGCTCGTTCAACTCGACCGGGCCGGACGGCACGGTGCGGCGTTTCACCGTCCCCGCGGCCGCTCCCGGCCTCAACGAGCACACACTCGACCGCGTCGGCCTCCGGGACTACGCCGTCGACCTGCGAACGGTGCCGCAACCCGCCCGCGACTGGCTGGAGCAAGCCCGCCCGACCCGCAGCATCGGCACGGTCTACCCCGAGCGCGAGTACGACATACCCCTGGCCCGCACCCACGACATCCTCATCCACCTGCACCGGGTGGAGGCGGCGAGACTGCGGGACCGGTAGGCCACCGCAGGGCAAGTCATTTCAAGGCAGGGCGGGTCTCAGGCCGGACGGCAACTGACGCACAGTCAGTGCCACAGCCTCGTACGCTGTTCCGAATCGCCCGAGGACCTGGCTGCCGGCCCCCCTGCCCACCCAGTACGTGCCGCCGCTGTCCGCGTCCAGGCACGATCGGACCACAGTCAGGCGCGGGCGGGTGGTGGACGAGAAGCGCAGTGCCCAGTGGCTCCCGGTGCGCCAGGGAACTCGTGACGATCGCACGGACCAGCGGAGCGGCATCCGGCGACTCGACGGCGACGGCATCGAGACCGCCCTCCGCCTCGCTCCGGCGAGGCTGCCGGAGCCCGCGACGTCGGCGTACAGGACCTTCATCGATATCGACAATCTCCGCCGTCGGGCCCGGGAACAGTTGAGCCGCAGGACCCCGCCACGGACCGCCTGGATCGAGCAGTTCGAGACCGCACTGCGCGCCCTGCTCGAGCCCCGGGCAGGTGGCGCAGTACTGCCACGACGACCACGGACACCCTGCGTCCAGGGCCTCAAGAGAGCGCGGAGGATTACGCCCGGCAGTGCGACCAACGGATGCCCGCCCTGCTCTGTGCCCACGAACTCACCTTTCCCGACCGGGATCTGTCCGAAGTGGTCTGGAACGACTACGAAACCATGATCATTTCCACTGAGGACCGGAGACGCCGCGAGGAACGCCGCATCCCCATGAACGCCGAGCAGTTCGCCCGCTGGATGGAAGGAGCATTCGACGATCCGGGATTCGTCGTCCCGCCCCTCACCGGAACGGAATTCGCCAGGGCTTTGGCGCTGACATCCATACAGCCAGAGCGCCGGATGCGGCGGAACCAGCCTGCACTACAGCTCGTCCACGACCACCACCATCGAATTCGACCCCGACACGGTCTACGAACCCGGCGTGTACTCCAGCTACCTGACCACCCGTCTCTACTACGCCCAGCGCGGCAGAACCTGACAGGCAGGACGCGTGCGGACACAGCCGCCGGGCTGTGTACTGACCTCCCCAGTCTTCCCCGCTCAACTGCCGTTCGTCATGCGGCTGGCGGAGTCCGGCACGATCAGGTGATGGAGACGTGCATCGGGGTACCTGCGTCGCCATGGCACCGGAAACTGATCACGCCGAATCCGTACGAGCCCTGCGGCAGCTGCGCAGGATGCGTATCTTCTACGCCGGAGGTGCCGCCCTCTGGGCCGCCTCGGCTGCATCGGCGGGATGGGCAGCCCCAGGAAGCCGGCAGATGTGGGTATCGGTGCTGTTCCTGGCTGTCTTCACCGCTCTGCTGTCCATGACGTCGCTGTGGCTGTGGCGTCAGCACGCAGCTCATCCGGGTGAGCCCGCGCACCATGCCGCTCCACGGAAGATGGCCCGGCGCCGCCACGCCAACGCCTAGGCCGGCGAGTTCGTCGTAGCAGGTGACCACGACACTCGCCGCCGTCGGCATCAGCCTCTCGATCGTTCATCAGCCGTCACCACCCTCACTGCTGCAGCGACCTAGCCCCGATGCTCGCTGGCCCGGTCATTGACGCTGCACTCGGCGGCATCCCCGACCGCCGACCCGCCCAGCGCATCTCTTCGGGTCGTCCTGAGCGTTCACCTTCAGTCCATTGCAATGAACAGCTCCTGGTCGTTGCGTTATCCTGAAGCTATTGCAACGATTTTGGGGCCACTGCCTGCGCAAATGGTGACTCTCGGCGGGGAATATGCTTGCCCATACTGCGAACGCAACGTAGCGTTTCCATCGTAAGAAACTACACCTGGGGGCGGCGCAACAAGCCGAGAGGTGCACGTTTCGGGGAGTGGCCGATCAAGGGGGTTGGGTCATGGCAGCGCACAGTCGGCAAGAGGCGGCACCCGGCGTCACGATCGCCTTCGCACGCTTCGTGCTGTGCGGCGGCGGAGTGGGACTCGCCTCCAGCTTCGCCGTGGCGGCGCTCGCCTCCTGGATCCCGTGGGTTCTGGCCAACGCCCTGGTCACCGCGGTTTCCACGCTCATCGCCACCGAGTTGCACGCCCGTTTCACCTTCGGCGCCGGCGGGCGCGCGACGTGGCGCCAGCATGCGCAGTCGGCAGGGTCCGCGGCGGCCGCCTATGCGGCCACCTGCGTGGCGATGCTGGCCCTGCACCAGTGGGTGGCCGCACCCGGTGCGGTGCTCGAGCAGGCCGTCTATCTGTCCGCCGGCGCGCTCGCCGGTGTCGCACGGTTCGCGGTGCTGCGCCTTGTCGTCTTCGCGCGGAACCACCACTCTCAGGCCGCGACCGCGACCGCGGCCGCTGCCCGCACCGCCCGCCCCGTGCACGCGACCGTGGCCCGCGCCGCGGCACCGGCCGGCCCGGCGATGCTCTGCCGGACCGCCTGACCCTTCCGCCGCCAACGTGCCGCACGGGCTGATCAGGCCACCAAACCCCGGGGCCTGCTTCCGGGGCGGCCGAACTTCATGAGTCCGTGGGCGATGAGTCCCGCCGTGGCGGCCGGTCTCTAACTCCAGCACGCGATCGACCGGCCCCGAGGAGAGCATCATGACCGCTGCCTACACATTCGACGTCTTTTCCAGCCTCGACGGCTTCGGTGCCGCCGGCGGTGACTGGACGGGCTACTGGGGCAAGCAGGGCCCCGAGCTTCTGGACCACCGTCTCGCCCTGTACGGCGAGGAGCAGCGGATGGTCTTCGGTGCCCACACGTACCGGGCGTTCGCGCGGATGCTGGCCTCGAGCACCGAGGAGTCCGAGGTCCGTGACCCATGGGTCACACGGATGAGGAGCCTGCCGGCAACGGTGGTGTCGACCACACTGGAAGGTCCCCTCGACTGGCCGGACGCGGACGTCGTGAGCGGCGATGCCGTCGATGTCGTGGCCCGGCTCAAGGAGGAGTCCGAGGTGCCGTTGCGCTCGCACGGCAGCCTGTCGATGAACCGTGCGCTGATGGCCGCCGGTCTGGTCGACCGAGTCCAGGTGACGCTCTTCCCTGTGATCACCGCTCAGACCGGGCTGGATCCGGTCTTTCGAGGTGCGGCCGACTTTGACCTCGAGCTGATCGAGCACCGGACGCTCGACGGCCACATCCAAGAACTCATCTACCGGCCCACCCTGCACACCTGAGCCCATCCACCCACGGGGAGGACGCGGAACACGATGCCACCCCAGCCACGCCCAAACCAACCGCCCCGGCCAGAGCTACGCGCCGGGCCGTCGGTGCAGGCCCAGGAAGCAGCGCGGCCCGACACCGGTCCAGTCCGGCTCGCGCACCGGGCGCCGATCAATTCCTGCCCCCTGAAGGCGGCCTGTTCGACGGCGGCTGCGACCTCCACCATGCCCCGAGCCCGGCGAAGGCGTGCCCGCTTACGGTGGCCGCGCGATACCCGCGTGCCGGGGCCGTGGTGGAGCAGGCCGGGTCGACGGCGCAGCGAGGACGGGACCGTCGTACGGGATCGGGACTGCGCCAATGTCCCGGCCCTCGCGCGCAGGGTGCGGCGCGGGTTCCTGGAGGGCTGGCCGGGACCCCCGGGGGCCGTGCCGCTCCAGGACTGAGCTGAGGAACTGCGCCGCGGCCGCTGACGGCGACTGCTGCCGTGGCGTTGCCCGGGGAGGCCTGCCCTGACTGGCCGGATCGGCCAGCGGGACGCCACGCCGTAGGCTCACAGGCATGACACTCACCGACGCTCACGCCGCGATGGCATCTCTGCGCAGCGAGCTGGCCGCCAGCACATGGTCGCCGTCCGCGGCCGAATACGACGCCGCGCAAGAGACGGTCCTGCAGTCCGGTGCGAGCGGCGTCACCCTCGCCGAAGCGATCACTTCGGGCATACGGGGGGCAGGAACCGAAGGAGCCACGGAGATAGCGGTCGCCGACGGAGGAAGCCGGCTCACCCGTCTCATGAAGCAGTGCGCTGATCTTCTGTCCGACCCCGGCTTCGCCGCGACCCCGGACGCCGGGCATCTCGATCGCGAGCTGCGCCGCCTCCTGAACGAGGTCGCCGACCGCCGACCGCGGTCACCCGTCCTGGAACGCCTCCGGCGCCGTCGCAGTCAGGAGGAGCCCACCGGCTGAGCTGGCCCAAAAGGACCATTCGGCCAGTGAGGGACAACGGCCCTGCACAGATCGGGTAGCCCGGGCCTCCCTCAGAGCCCCGTGGTCCAGGTTCCGCCCGACGCGACCCGGCCCGGGCCCCGCTCCTCGAGAG
>NZ_JBHUTX010000033.1:0-82062 GCF_042671245.1 Streptomyces sp. NPDC057099 | reverse complement strand
GAGCTGGTCCCAGTGGCGGCGCAGACGTCAGGCGATCGCCAGGCACTGCCACTACCGACGACGATGTCATTCGTTGGAGGGGCGGTCCGGCAAGACCGCCCCTGACATGCCAGCAGCCAAGTACACTCCCGACGATGCCTCTGACCAGGCCAGATAGCGAAACGCTGCTGGAGTACTAGGGCGAGTCCGGGTAGGTGATCACCAGCATGGTGACCCCGTCCGGGGACGTCCACGGTCCGTGCGGCATCCCGGGCGGGCGGCAGGCGTACATGCCCGCCGTGAAGGTCCGGCCGAGCGTCAGGTCGTGCATCGCTCCCTCGACGAGGTAGACCTCCTCCCAGAAGTCGTGGCGGGCCACGCCGTCCGCCGAGGTGTCGGTGCCCGGCGCCCAGCGGACGAGCGCCGTACGGGATCCGTGCTCGGGGTCGTCGGCCAGCACACGCTCCTCGACGCCCGGGCCGGCGCCGGCCGGCGTCCGCCACGGGCCGTCGGGGAGATGGAACTCCAGCTCGGGCTTGCTCATCCCCACACCTCCGGGCGCCGGTTCTCCAGTACGGAGATCCGCTGCCGCACCGCGGCGACCTCGTCGACGTCCAGGTCCGCCACCAGCAGCTCCGGCTCGGCGCCCAGCGCGTGCCGTACGGTCCCGTCGGGTCCGGCGACGAGACTGTGCCCGATCCCGGTAGGCGCCGAACCCGGTGCGGAACCGGGGCCGGGTTCGGCCTGGTCGACGGCGGCCAGCCACACGGTCGCGTCCAGCGCACGAGCCCGCACCAGCAGCTCCCACTGATCCGCCTTCCCCGGCCCCGCGCCCCAGGAGGCGGCCAGCAGCGTGGCGACGGCTCCCGCGTCGGCGTGCGCCCGGAACAGCTCCGGGAAGCGGACGTCGTAGCAGGTGGCCAGGCCCAGCCGTACGCCGTCCACGTCGATGACCGTCGTGGCCGAGCCCGCGGCGACGGTGTCGGACTCACGGAAGCCGAAGGCGTCGTAGAGGTGGATCTTGTCGTACGACGCCTCGACCCCGGGCCCGGTGGCGAGCAGGGTGTTGGCCACCCGGCCCCCGTCCGCCGGGGTGAACATGCCGGCCACGACGACCGTGCCGGTGTCGCGGGCGATCCGCCGTACGCCGTCGGCCCACGGTCCGTCCAGGGGCTCGGCGGGCGGTGCCAGAGGGGTGCCGAAGCAGGCCATCGACGCCTCGGGGAAGACGACGACGCGGGCTCCGGCGTCCGCCGCGCGCCGGGTCCACTCCTCGATGAGCAGGAGGTTCTTCTCCGGGTCGGGGCCGGTGGTGAGCTGGCTCAGGGCGATCCGCACGATCTGGTCCTCCTCAGAGACGGGTGGCGTCGGCCGGCTGCGGCGTCTTCGGCGCGGCGAGCGCGGCGTCCTCGTCGACGGCGGCCTCCGGGTCGCGCCCCAGCCAGACGCCGACGAGGGAGATGCCCGACGCGAGGGCGATGTACACGGCCAGCGGCCCCCAGGTGCCGTAGGCGCTCAGCAGGCTGGTGAACAGCAGCGGGGCGACGGCGCCGCCGATGATCCCGGCCAGGGTGTAGGCCAGGGACGAGCCGGTGGAGCGCAGCCGGGGCTCGAACTGCTCGGTGATGAAGGCGGCCTGCGGGCCGTACAGACAACAGTGGATCACCAGGCCCACGACGACCCCCGTGGCGAGCGGCAGCCAGGTGCCGCCGCCGATCATCGGGAAGAACACGAACGGCCACACCCCGGCGGCCACCGAGGCAGCGCCGTACAGCAGCCGCCGGTTGACCCGGTCGGACAGGGCACCGGCCAGCGGCATCAGGAAGACCTGGATCGAGGAGCCGATGAGCACGGCCGCGAGGGCGGAACCCTGGGACATGCCGAGTTCCTTGGTGGCGTACGTCAGGACGAAGACGGTGAACATGGCGTACAGCACGTCGGGGCCGACGCGGCACAGGATCGCGGCCAGCAGGGCGCGGGGCTGGGTGGTGAACACCTCGCGGATCGGCGCCTCGGGCCGGGAGTGCTCGGCCTCCATCGCCTTGAACACCGGGGTCTCCTCCAGCTTCGCCCGGATCCACAGCCCGAACCCGACGAGGACGCCGGAGAACAGGAACGCCACACGCCAGCCCCACGACTCGAACTGCGCCTCGGTGAGCAGCGCCCCGAGGGCCGCCAGCACGCCGTTGGCCAGCAGGTTTCCGGCGGGCGGGCCGACCTGGGCGGCGGAGGCGTAGAAGCCGCGCCGGCGTGGGTCCCCGAACTCGCTGGACAGCAGTACGGCACCGCCCCACTCACCGCCGACGCCGACGCCCTGCGCGAAGCGCAGCACGACCAGGGCGATCGGGGCGGCCACACCGGCCGTGGAGTACGCGGGCAGGAGGCCGATCAGGAACGTCGCCGCGCCGATCAGGACCAGTGTGGCGATCAGCACCTTCTTGCGGCCGATCACATCGCCGAGGCGGCCGAAGACGAAGCCGCCCAGCGGGCGGGACACATAGCCGACCGCGTAGGTGGAGAAGGCCAGGAGCGTGCCGGTGAGCGGGTCCTCCGAGGGGAAGAACAGGTCGCCGAAGACCAGGGCGGCCGCGGCGGAGTAGACGGCGAAGTCGTACCACTCCAGCGCGGTGCCGGTGAGGCTCGCGACGAAGGCCCGGCGGACGCCGGAGTGCCGATCGGACGCCTTCGCGACGTCCTTCGGGGTGTCGGACATGGTTCCCATCCTTGCTCGGGGACTGCTCGGGGACGTCGGGGGACATCGACCTTCCGGCATACTTCTTGTATACAGGTCGTATGCGCAACCCCTGCGCGAGAAGTTAACCGCGGAGAAATCCCGATCCGCGGACCGCTGCCCGATCCCCTGGGAGTGCCCTCATGGCCGTGCTGACCTTCGAACTGCCCGACGGATCGACGCGCCAGGTCGACGTCGTCCAGGTCCTCAACGCCGGATACGCCGGACGCAGCCAGGAGGACGTCGCCGCCCACGTCGCGGAACTCGCCGAGCTGGGCGTGCCCGGCCCGTCCGTGACGCCCGCCCTCTACCCCGTCTCCCCCTACCTCGCCCAGCAGACCGACCGGGTCCACGCCCAGCACGGGCACACCTCCGGCGAGGCGGAGTGGGCGCTCGTCGTGGCGGACGGCGGGGAACTGCTGCTGACCGCCGCCTGCGACCACACCGACCGCGACCTGGAGGTGCACGGCGTGGCCTGGAGCAAGAACGCGGGCCCCGACGTCCTCGCCCGCCGCGCCTGGCGGCTGGCCGACGTGGAGTCCCGCCTCGACGACCTCACCCTGCGCGCCTGGGTCACCCACGGCGGCACGCCGACGGAGATCCAGCACGGCACCCTCGCCGAGCTCCTCGCCCCCGCCTACTGGGTCGACGTCCTGCGCTCACGCGACGCGCTCACGCCCGGCACCGTCCTGATCTCCGGCACCATCCCCATGACCCCCGGCGTCGACCAGTTCGCCGAGGGCTGGAGCGTGGAACTGTCCGACCCCGCCACCGGAGACACGATCCGCCTCGACTACGACGTCCAGCCGATGCCCGCACCCATCGGCTGACGCCCCTTCCGTCACGCCGAGGCCGGCCGGGCCTTCCTGACGTGCAGCACGTTGCCGTCCAGGGGCAGCGGCATCCGGTCCACCAGCGTGAGGCCGGCGTCGGCGAACAGCCTGCCGTAGTGCCCGGCCTGCCGTTCCCGCCCGCCGACGTTGCACATCATGTGGACGTCCCAGGCGGTCGCCAGCGAGACCGAGCCGTCGGACGGCAGCACGCGTTCGACGACGAGCAGATCGGCGTGCTCGGGCATCGCGCGGGCGCAGTGCCGCAGGATCTCGCGGCAGCGCTCGTCGTCCCAGTCGTGCAGGACGCGGGACAGGACGTAGACGTCACCGCCCGCGGGCACGTCAGCGAAGTCGCCGGCCAGGAAGTCGCACCGCGTGCCGTGACCGGCCTCCTCCAGCCGGCGGCGGGCGGCTTCCACGGCGTGCGGACGCTCCAGCAGGACCCCGTGCAGACGCGGGTGCGCGGCGAGGATGCGGCCGAGCAGCTCCCCGTTGCCCCCGGCGATGTCCACGACCGTGCCCCCGGCGGGTGCCTCGGCCGCGGCCGTGAGCGCCGGATGCGTGGGGAGCGGGTCGAACATGGCGGATCCGGCGGCCATGGACTGGTCGAAGAGTTCGGCGAGCTGGGGGTCGCGGGCGAAATGGTCGAAGTGGTTCTCGCCGAAGACGTGCTCGAAGGCGACCTGTCCCGTGCGTACGGTGTGCCCGAGCGCGGCGAAGGACTCGTAGAACGGGCCGCCGTACATCAGCGCCAGCGCCCGCATCGACCCCGGGACGCCGTCACGCAGCAGCGCGCCCAGCCCGGTGAGCCGGAAACCGTCGCGGCTTTCCTCCACCGCGCCCAGCATCGCGAGATAGCGCAGCAGCGTCGCGAGATTCCCCGGCCGCGCGCCGACGGTCCGCGCCAGCTCCTCGACGCCGACGGCTTGCTCGCCGTCCATGGCGTCGGGCACCCGGAGCTGGGCGAACACGGCCAGTGCCTGGGTCGTCCATGCCCCGGTCAGCAGCCGCAGGAGCGTTTCGGCGGGCTGCCGGGCGCGATGCCGGTCCAGGTGGTCGGCGAGCACGTCGCGGTGGTCGCCGGGGACGTACAGCTCCACCCGCCGGTACCCGGCGGCCTTGGACTCGGCGGCCGCGCCGAAGTAGAAGACCGTCCCGTCCTCGTGCGGGTTGTAGCCGCCGCCGTCCGGGATGGCCCCGTAGCGCGCGAATGTCGAGACGAGGCCGCGCAGCACCAGCGGATCGGGCGCCACGACGTCGAAGGCGACGTGTGCCTCGTGCTGCCGCTCCCGCTCGTGCGCGGCGATCTCGTCCAGCCCCGATCCCGGCGGCACGGTCAGCGCGAACACCTCGACCGTACGGTGCTCCCCGTCCGCCCCGGCCACCGCGGGGCGCAGGATGCCGACGTCGAGCTCGGCCGCCTGCCGCTGATGTCGCACGGCCAGCCGCTCGCGTACGACCACACTCGGCTGCGGCGGCATGCCCGCGACGAGCCCGCAGTCGCTCAGCATGGCGCGCAACTCCGCCCGGTCCGACGGGAAGACGAGCAGCGCGGCATGGGAGAAGCGGCAGTGCTCGACGAGAGTTCGCAGCTCCGGACCGTCGAGCCCGGGGAACAGGAGCGGGAGCAGGGCGGCGGTGTCCTGCTCCTTGACGAAGTCGACCGTCGCGAGCAGGCGGGACGTGTCGCCCGACAACGTCGTGATCATTGCGGGGATCCTCATTCAGATTGCGGGGGAGGGAAGAAGGGGTGGGAACGGGGGACCTCAGACGCCGACGTAGTGCTCGGCGAACCAGTCCTGGTGGCTGCGCGACGTACGCAGCGAAGTGATGCGGGAGCGCCGTAGGGAGTTGTGGAACAGCGACGTGCCGTCCGAGCCGGACGGGCCGTGCAGCAACCGGACCATCCAGTGCGAGAACTCCTGCGCACGCCAGATGTACGCCAGACAGCGCGCGGAGTACGCGTCGAGCCCCTCGGAGTCGCCGCGGACGAGGGCGTCGACCAGGGCGCGGGCGAGGATCTCGGCCTCCAGCACGGCGAGGTTGGCGCCCTTGGCCGCGCAGGGGCTGACGAGACCGGCGGCGTCGCCGGCGAGGAACAGCGCACCGTGCCGCAGCGGTTCGAGCACATCGGACTCGAGGTCGACGACGCCCCGCTGCGCGATACGGCCCCGCCGCAGGGGACCGTACTCCGCGCCCCGCATCCGCAGCTCCAGCTCGTCCCAGATCCGTTCCTCGGACCAGGCGTCGGCCGCCGTACCGCGCTCGCACTGCAGGTAGTAGCGGGTGATCTCACTGGTCCGCGCCATGTGCCCGGCGAAGCCCCGCTCGTGCACCGCGTACCCGACGGCGTCGAGGCTGGGCGGCGCCTCGGCGAGCAGCCCGAGCCAGCTCACGCCGTGGTCGCAGTGGTACCGGTGCGCCGAGCCGTCCGGCAGCGACCGCCGGGCCGCGCCGTACCGCCCGTCACACCCGGCCACGTACCGCGCCCGCCACCGGCCGGGCCGCCCGTCCGCGTCGCGCACGGTCACGGAGGGCCGCTCGGTGTCGGCGTCGAGGACGGCGAGCGCCTCGGTGGAGAACTCCACCCGCCCGCCGGAGGCCAGGAACCGCGTCAGCAGATCGGTGACCAGCAGCTGTTGTGGATAGACGGTATGCCGCTCACCACGCCCGAGCCCCCCGTAGTCCAGCCGGAACCGGCCGTCCGCGGTACGGAACTCACACGTGCTGTGGACCCGCCCACCCCGCCGCAGTCCCTCGGCCAGCCCGTGCCGCTCCAGGATCCGCACGGTGTTGGCCGCCAGGAACCCGGCGCGCGCCCGCGTCTGGACGTACGCGCGCTCGGCACGCTCCAGGACGACGCAGTCGATCCCCCGCTCCTGAAGAAGATTCCCGAGCACGAGCCCGGCCGGTCCGGCCCCGAGGATGACCACGTCGCTCGCGCTCCGGGTCTGCCTGTCTGTCACGAGACGGGATGGTAAGTCCAGCGACGTGGCTTACTTGACGAAAATCACCTGAACGAGGGGGCCACGCTCGTATTACCCAGTTTGGGTGCGCATATTGAGCACGTTTCATGGCTTCTGTTCAGAATTGGTGACGCGATGTGTTCCCTCACGAAGGTGAAAAGATCATGCCGACGTATGTCACGTTGCTGAACTGGACCGATCAAGGGATCCGGAACTACAAGGACACCGCGAAGCGGGCCGATGCCTTCGCCGCGGGGGTCCAGAAGCTTGGGGCAAAGCTTCTGACCATCTACTGGACCGTCGGCCCGTACGACCTCATGGCCGTTGTCGAAGCGCCCGACGACGAAACCGCCACCGCGGCTCTCCTGCAGCTCGGCGGGGTGGGCAACGTCCGCACCACGACCCTGCGGGCCTTCGGCCAGGAGGAGATGGCTCGCATCATCGCCAAGGCCGCGGGCTGAGGCGCGTCAGGCCGACAACGCGAGGACGTCCGCGCCCGAGGCCGCCGACTTCCGTGCCGTGCTCACCGGGTCGGGGTCGGCGGCCGTGCCCCATGGCGACATGCCGTCAGGCTCGGTTGAGCCGTGCGGCGATTCCGTGACCGATCAGCAAATACATGACGGCCGGAAGGCCGTAATTGAGGACGACGCGTAGGCCCTCTGTGTCCATCGTGAAAATGTCCTGCGACCACCAGGCCAGCAAATCCGCCGTTCCGCGTACGAACTCGACGAATACATTCGCCTGGTTCGCGTCGAGCAGGAACAGCAGGATCCAGAGACCGAGGAAACCCGCGGCGATGTCGGCGATCGTGCAGATGGTCAGGGCCGCGCGCCGGGCGCCGGCCTGCTGGTGTACGGGGCGCTCCGGGCCCGAGGGCTGGTTGTACGTCTGATATCCGGGAGCCGGGTCGATGTTGCTCACAAGGAATCCGATCTGACGTGTTGTCCTGTCGGCACGTCCGCCCCGGACACCGAAATGCGACCCGGTTCGTCGCCCCGCTTCTGCATATCCCTGCGTCCCGGAAGCCCTGCCGTGTTACACCCTCATCCGCAATGACCCGAATGCGAGGCCGTTCTTCTCAGCGCACCGGGAAGCCGCAGGAGTAGCCCTGCTCCTTGAGCCAGGGGAGGATCCGGCGCAGGGCCTCGACGGTCTGGGAGCGTTCGCCGCCCGCGTCGTGGAAGAGGATCGTCGGCCCGTTCGGCAGCTCCCGCTCGACGGTGGCGACCATGGCGTCCGTGCCCGGCCGCTCGAAGTCCTTGGAGTCGACGTTCCAGCCCAGCGGGCGCATGCCCCGGGAGGCGGCCAGCTTGCGGCTGTAGGGGGTGAAGGCCCCGCCGGGCGCCCGGTAGTACATCGGCCGTACGCCCCCGGACGCCTTGGTGATCATGCGTTCGGCGTCGAGGATCTGCCGCGACTGGTAGGCCTCGGACTTCTTGTCCATGGTGGTGTCGTGCGACACCGAGTGGTCGCACAGCCGGTGCCCGGCCGCGACCACCTTCTTCACGAGGTCCGGGTGGGCCTGTGCCTGCGTGCCCACCATGCAGAACGTGGCCTTCACCCCGTACTCCCGCAGCACGTCGAGCACTTCGGGGGTCCACACGGGGTCGGGGCCGTCGTCGATGGTGATGTTGACGCCGCGCGCTCCCTTGTCCGAGGCGTGCGCGATGCCCGCCGCGACCGGCTTGACGTCACCGCCGGGCGTGGCCGACGCGCCCGCCTTCGGCGACGAGCCGCCCGTGGCACCGGCCTGCGCGGTCCACACCGACGCGCCGGTGGCGAGCAGCGTCACTCCGAGCGCCGCCCCGATCATCTTGCCGTACCAGCCCCGCCCGCCGCCGTGCCGCGCCATGTCCGCCCCGCTCTCCCGCAGTTCCTCACCGATGCTGCCCGGTCACCGTGCGACCAACTGGCATGACGAGAAGCGGCGGCCACAGGATCCGTCCGTTACCGAGCACGGACAATCTCGGGGGCGAGCGGGGACAACTCGGCGGGCCTTTTCTGGGTCGAGGGACGGGGTCAGTGCTGTGGTTGCTGCCGCGTGGCGACCATGCTTTCGATCTCCTCGAGCACGAGGCCGGGGCGGTCGATTGGGACGTCGTGGGAGCTGCCCTCGGCGGTGACGAGCGTTCGGCGTGGCCCGTCCTGCACGAACGAGGCGGCGGCGTCCCGCCAGCGCCGGGCGTCCTCGGGGGATCCGTCGAACGGGGTCTTCTCCGAGACGACGACCGTCGCCGGTACCGCGTCCGGCCACCTGACCTCGTGATACGCCTTGCTCGTCGCGACGAAGCTCTCCGCGGTGGAGATGAGCTGGCGGTTCCGCGGCTTGTCCGGGTCCTTCTTCGCCGCGTCGACCTGGGGCCGGGTGAAGGCCACGAGTCGGGCGATCTCCTCGTCCGTGAAGTTGGCGTCGACGAGGACCGCGCCGCAGAGCATCCTCGGGTTGGCCCTGGCGAAGTAGGTCGCGATCGCGCCGGCCTGGGAGTGGGCCACCAGGGTCACGTTCTCGGTGACGCCCAGCTGCCGGAGCCCCGACTCGAGGTCTCTGACGGCGCTCTCGACCTTCCACGGACCGGGCACCACGCCGCTCTTGCCGAGTCCGGCCCGGTCGTAGGCGATGACGGTGGGCCCGTGGCCCGGCGTGACGTGGAAGGCCAGACGGTGCCCGCCACGGTCGATCATGTGCTGCTTCGCTCCGCCCGCCCGGCTGGTGGCGGAGTCGTGGTCGCCGCAGGCCGTGACGGCGCCGGCGGTCAGAACCAGCAGGGCGAGGGTGGCGAGTGTGCGCGGGGGTCGACCCCCGAAGCGGCGGCTTCGGATCGGCACTCGCCCCTGTCCTACCTTTCATGAGGGAGGGGTAGGAGCCAAGCCAATGCCAGGACGTGTGGGACGGCGAGGAGGGACATGCTGAACGAGACGGTGTTCCGGAGCGATGACGTGCCGGCGGCGGACCGGTTCGACTGCTGGCGCGAGCTGGTCAGCCGGACCCATGCTCCGCTGGAGTTGCGCAGCGACCATCGGGCGGACTTCCGGGCTTCTCAACGTGTGCTGGACCTCGGTGCCGTATCGGTGTGGCCCACGACGTTCCAGCCGGTGTGCTTCCGGCGGTCGCCGAAGCTGATCCGGCAGTCCGACCCCGAAGGGCTGCACGTGTCCCTGCCGTTGAGCGGGGCGCTGCGCACCGTGCGGGGTGAGGAGGAGGCCGAGTACGGTCCGGACAGCCTGTGTGTCGTCGACACCTCGCGCGCCGTCGACGTCCATGGGGGCGACGGCTCCCTTCCGCATACGGGAGTCGGGCTGGAGGTACCGAAGGCGCTGTTGCCCGTGCCGCGGAACCGGCTGAACCACGTGACCGGTCTGCACCTGTCGGTCCGCGATGGATTCGGCGCCTTGCTGAGACAACTGCTCACCCAACTGGCGCGAGGCACCGACACGTACCAGCCCGCCGACGGGCCACGGCTCGGATCCGTCGCGGTCGACCTGCTGTCGGCGCTGTTCGCCCAAGCCCTCGAAGCGGAGAACTCCCTCCCACCGGAGACCCGGCAGCAGACGCTCGTCCTGCGCATCCGTGCCTTCGTACGGGACCATCTCCACGACCCGAACCTGAACCCCGCCGCCATCGCCGCGGCACACCACATATCCCGCAGCTACCTGTACCGACTCTTCGCGCACGAGGAACAGTCGATCGCTGCCTGGATCCGGGGCCAGCGCCTGGAACGCGCCCGCCGCGACCTCGCGGAGCCCGCCCTGATGAGCACCCCCATCCACGCCATCGCCGCGCGCTGGGGCTTCCCCCGCGCCGCCGACTTCACCCGCGCCTTCCGCTCCGCCTACGGCATCCCCCCGAGGGACTACCGCCACAGAGCCCAGCGCTTCCCCCAGTAGACACACTGCCAATCAGCTGTGGACCGTCCGCTAACGCACCGCTGTTGATCACCCGGCAGTCTGTTCGGTGTCGGTCAAACAGATTCGATCCGGGAGAGAGAGTTGACCAAGCGCCAGACCCTCTGTGCGGTCCGTCAGTCCCACGGGGGTGGGCTGAAGGCACGCGGGATCCGTGGCGCGGTGGGAGCTTCTCTGCTGACGGGCGCGCTCCTGTCAGCAGGCCTCATCACCGCCCCGTCGGCGAGCGCCGCCGTGTACTGTCCCGGCGACCCCGACCAGACGTCCGAGAGCTTCCGCAGGATAGCCCTGCCGAACAAGCCCGACATGAACGTCCTGGTGCTGAACTGCTTCTACAACGAGCGGGGTTGGTACCAGGCGACCCAGGTCATCAACTGGGCCTCGACCACGGGCGGCAACGGCTTCGGAAAGAAGTTCAACTACTTCCGCGGCACGGTCTGGGCGCAGAAGAACGACCGGAACAAGTGCGGCGACACCAGGTCCCCCATGGTCAACGCGAACGCGTCCGGCAGCTACATCCACTACTGCACCTGGGACCACGCGAACACGTCCGGCATGAGCGCCGACGGCAAGATCGTCTACGACATCAAGAACGACGGCGAGGGCAAGAAGGTCTGGCAGCTCAACGGGACCTCGTAGGACACCGTCTGCTGGAAGCCGCCGCCGCGTCTTCCACCTCAGCGCGACCTTCACCGGCGTCAGCTTCCCGGTGAGGGTTCGGGGACGGCGATGGTGCCCTGTGCCACCGCGCACAGGGTCTCTGCGCCCGCGCTGTCCACGACGGAGAGGTCGCAGCGGCACACGACGCGGGAGCGGCCCGCGCGTACGACCTGTGCGTGGGCCCGGAGCAGGGTGCCGTCGGCGGGGCGCAGGTAGTCGATGCTGAACCCGGCGGTGAGCAGCTTCGGGCCGACGACGGTGCCGGCGGCGAAGGTCAGGGTGTTGTCCGCCGCGTAGGCGAGTACGCCGCCGTGCAGGAAGCCGTTCTGCTGGCGCAGGTCGTCGCGGATGTCCAGCTCCAGCGTCGCCTCGCCCTCCGTGAAGGCCACCAGGCGGGCGCCGAGCAGGGTACTGAAGGGCTGGGCCGCCAGTACCTTCTGCGCGAGGGCCAGATTCGGAGCGTCCGTCACATCACACCTCGTTCTCCATGGTCGCCTGGGGGCTGGTGGTCTGCTCCGCGAGGGCCTCGGCCCAGTTCTCGGCCCAGCGGTTGAGAGGGCTGAGGGCGCGGTAGGCGTCGTCGCCGAGCGCGGTGAGGGTGTAGCCGCTGTCGTCCTGTTGCGCGACGAGGCCGGCCTGGGTGAGTTCGACGAGGCGTTGGCGCAGGACGCTGGAGGACATGCCGTCGCAGCGCTGCTGCAGGGGGCGAAAGCCTGTGGGGCCTTGGTGCAGCTCCCAGATGATGCGCAGGTTCCAGCGCCGCCCGAACAGGTCGAGCGCCGCCATGATCGGGCGGCCGCTGGTGGAGCCGCGGACCGGGAGCCCTGGCCTGGGTGTCTCTGTCACGTCGCGCCAGCATCTCCTCCAGTGCTTCGTTTTCCGAAACGCTAGCATCCGCATCGCTTCGAAAAAAGAAGCGGAGGGAGGCGGAGATGACCGTTCGTATCGATCCCGCACCCGCTCGTCCTCTTCACGACCCTGGCCACGGACCGACGGCTCTTCGAGCGGTTCTTCGGCGGAGGTCTGCGGCGGGTGATGATCCGGCAATTCACGTTCCAGGGCGCCCGGCCGCACCGGCCACCGGATTCCCCGCCACGACGCACCACGCACGCTCCGACGCCCGCCGCGGCGTGGGGGTCGAGCTTGTACCCCCCATAAACCCGACCTGCCACGCCCGGCGCAGAGGCGGTTCGCTGGAATCGCGCCTCGGTCACGACACCACCGACCGTCGCGCCTCTTCCTCCGCCGATCGAACATGAGGTCCACCCGATGGAACGTCGCACAGCGCTCGGACTGATCGCAGCCACCGGCGCCGCCACCACCGCCTCCTTCACGGCCCTGCCCTCCTTCGGCGCGGACAACGGCCGCGCCGCGGGCGCCACGGGACAGGGCAAGGCCACGGCCAGGGGCGGCCACACCTTCGCGCTGGACAAGAACGTCAAGCGGACCCCGGTGCGGTTCAAGAACCGCTACGGCATCGAGGTCGCCGCGGACCTCTACGTGCCGAAGGCCGCCAGGGGCAAGCTGCCCGCCCTGGCGGTCAGCGGCCCCTTCGGCGCGGTCAAGGAACAGTCCTCGGGGCTCTACGCCAACGAGTTCGCCCGCCGCGGCTACGTCGCCCTCGCCTTCGACCCCTCCTTCACCGGGGAGAGCGGCGGCACGGTGCGCGACGTGGCCTCGCCCGACATCTACACCGAGGACTACAGCGCCGCCGTCGACTTCCTCGGCCTGCAGAAGTTCGTCGACCGCGAGCGGATCGGCGCGCAGGCCATCTGCGGCCTGAGCGGTATGGCGCTCACCGCGGCGGCTGCGGACAGCCGTATCAAGGCGGTCGCCGCGGCCTCGATGTACGACATGTCGCGCAGCATGTCCCGCGGCCACCAGGACTACTACACGCGTGAGCAGCGCCAGAAGGTCGTGGACCACCTCAGCCGGCAGCGCTGGACCGACGCCGAGAACGGCACCTACGCGCGGCTCTCCCACGAGGTGCCCTTCGACGCGAACGGCGACGTCGCCCCCTCGGACCGCGTCCTGCCCAAGACCCTCCCGGCGGACGCCGACCCGATCACGAAGATCTTCTTCGACTACTACCGCACCGAGCGCGGCTACCACCCGCGTTCGATCAACTCCACCACCGCGTGGACCGGGACCACACCGATGTCGTTCTTCGCCTTCCGGCTGATGACGAACATCGACATGCTGGCGCCCCGCAAGGCCCTCCTGGTGGCCGGCGCCGACGCGCACTCCCGCTACTACTCCGAGGACGTCCGGGCGAAGGCCCCCGACACCGTCGACCTCGTGATCGTCCCGGGCGCGGACCACGTCGACCTGTACGACCGCAAGGACCTCATCCCGTTCGACAGGCTCGACGCGTTCTTCACCGAGAACCTCGCCTGACGTGCAGTGGCCCCGACAGGCCGTTACCGGTCGGTGGACCCCGTCGCCTGGACGGGAGTGGCTGCCAGGCTGGCGAGGAGTGTGAGGCGTTCCTCGGAGGTGCTGCCCGGTTCGGCGGTGTAGAGGCTCAGATCGTGCACGGCCCGGTGCGACACGGGCAGGTGCAGGGACTGGTAGGTCAGCTCCAGAAGGCCGACCTCGGGGTGCTGCAGCCGCTTGACGCCGTCGTGGCGGATACGGACGTCGTGTTCGGCCCACATGGTGCGGAAGTCGGGGCTGACCGTGGACAGTTCGCCGATGAGTTCGCGCAGGGCCCGGTCATGCGGTTCACGCCCGGCCTCGGCACGCAGCAACGCGACGGTGGTGGCGGCGCCGGATTCCCAGTCGACGAAGAAGTCCCGTGAGCCCCGGTCGAGGAAGTGGTAGCGGGCGAAGTTGGCGCGGCCACGCGGGTCGGCGGTGGGGCTGTCGAACATCGGGGCGTGCAGGGCCCGCGCCAGCGGGTTGGTGGCGATGACGTCCAGGCGGCCGTTGCGTACGAAGGAAGCGGACATCGCGATGGAGTCGAGCAGCCACTGGATGCGGGGCGGGATCTCGACATCCCTGCGGCGGGACGGCGTGCGCCGGGCGGGCCGGGCGGCGCGGGCCAGGTCGAACAGGTAGGTGCGTTCGTCCTCGTCCAGCTGCAGGGCCCGGGCGACCGCGGCGAGCACGTCCTCGGAGACACCGCTGATGTGCCCCTTCTCCAGGCGGGTGTACCACTCGGTGCTCACCCCGGCCAGCACGGCGACCTCCTCGCGCCGCAGCCCGGGCACTCGGCGCCGGCCGCTGGTGGGCAGCCCGGCCTGCTCCGGGGAGATCTTCGCGCGGCGGCCGGCAAGGAAGTCGCGGATCTCGGTGCGGTGGTCGGAGCGGTCGTCGGGGCGCGGGTCCATGGTTTCCACGGTAGCCACCGGCCGGCCCAGAGGGAGGTTGAGTTTGTGCCCCCCATAAACGCGACCTTCCTCAAGGGCGGGGCGGCTTGTTCCCTGGGTGACGTACCCCGATCACCACCCCCACGGAGCTGAACCTTGAGTACGCGAGGAGCAACCCTCCACGCCCCCGCCGAGACCGTACGGGCTGCAAACCCCCAGCCTCCGTCCGCCCGGCTGCCGCTCGTCGTCCACGTGCTCGCGCTCGGCACCTTCCTGATGGGCACCACCGAGTTCGTCGTGGCCGGCCTGCTGCCCGAGATCGCGGGTGACCTGCGGGTCGGCGTCGCCCGGACCGGACTGCTGATCACCGTCTTCGCGGTCGGCATGATCGTCGGCGCGCCGCTGATGGCGATGCTCACGCTGCGGCTGCCCAAGCGGCTGACCCTGATGCTCGCCCTGGGCGTCTTCGCCGCCGGGCACGTCATCGTGGCACTCGCGTCCAGCTTCACCCTGGTCCTGGCGGCACGGTTCCTGACCGCGATCGCGACCGGCGCGTTCTGGGCGGTGGCCAATGTGGCCGCCGCACGCGCCGCAGGCCCTGCCGCCAGTTCCCGCGCCCTCGGGATCGTCGGAGCCGGAGCCATGCTCGCGAACGTCGTCGGTGTGCCGCTGGGCGCGTTCGCCGGGCAGCTCATGGGCTGGCGCGGACCGTTCTGGGCGCTCGCGGCCTTCGCCGCTGCGGCCGTCGCGCTGATCGCCCGCACCGTCCCCCACGACGACGGCGACCAACAGACGGCGTCGATCCGATCCGAGCTCACCTCTCTGCGCTCCGGCCGCCTGTGGCTGGTCCTGGCCGCCTGCGCCACCACCACCGGCGGTGTCCTGGCCACGTACTCCTACATCTCGCCGCTGCTGACCGGCCGGACCGGCCTCGCGTCCGGGACCGTGCCGCTGGTCCTGGTCGGCTTCGGCCTCGGTGCCCTGGCCGGCTCGCTCGTCGGAGGCCGTCTGGGCGACCGTCGCCCGCACGCCGTGACCCTCGTGGCCGCCGCGGGAGCCACGCTCCTGCTCCTCGCGATCTCCCTGCTGGCCGGCCACGCCGTGCCCACCATCATCCTGGTCGCCCTGCTGGGCTTCTTCGGGCTCGGCGCCAACCCGGTGCTGATGGCCCTGGCCGTCCGCTTCGCACGCCAGGCACCCGCCCTGGCCTCGGCCCTGACCGTCTCGGCGTTCAACCTCGGCACCGCCCTCGGCTCCTGGCTCGCCGGCCTCACCCTCGACTCCGACCTGGGCCCCACCGGCCCCGCCGCGGTCGGCACCGCCATCGCCGCCCTCACCCTGATCCCCACCACCACCATCGCCGTCACCCAACGACGTCGAGTTGGTGCGTGATGCCCTCGACCCCGCACTGCCCCGACAGCTGGGGTGAGGGGCTTGAGGCACCTCGGAGAGTACAAGGAGCGCTTTGGCCCTCCGCGCTGCACGACAGGCGCTCGGCGTCCAAGAGCTGCGAGGATCCGATCGGAACCGGTGCAGCAATGCGCGGTGTTTCCTGTCCTGCGGTGGAACGGAGGCCGACGCCGATGCTGCGGCAGAGCTGCCGGCCAGGGGCTCCGCTCTCCCGGCAGGTCGATCACGGTCCGGCTCATCGGCTGCGCCCCCGAGACCTGGCAGGCCCACGGTGTATCGGTGCGCATGACTGACAGATGTCCCGGGGGCGGTCTCAGGGGATATGGCCAGGGGGGCTGTTGATGTCTGTTTTTCGCAAGAGACTGGTTCGAAGACCCGCAGCGGCGGGGCTGTGCGGAGCGGCGCTGGCCGCCTCGACCCTGCTTGCGCCCGCCGCGACGGCGTCGGGCGGCGGTCCGGCCACGGTAGGGGTGGTTTCGTCGGAGAAGGACTCGGCGCTCCGCATCGGGCGCGGCGTCGAGATGGGGGACGGCGGGCGCGTCGAGCTCATCGACGGACGGGACGTCCGGGTGGTCGCGGAGGCGGAAGGCGCCGCGCAGGCGACCCGCTACTCCGTCGCGTCGCTGCAAGGCGCGGTGTCCGTGCGGCCGATCGGGAAGTCCGCGGCTGATCGCACGACCGCGAAGCTTCCCTTGACCGCGCGAACCAAAGCCACGCCGAGCGTTCCCACGGCGGCGAACGCCGCCGCGTCGACGTACTCGGTCAAGCTGAGCATCACGAATGCCGACGTCCGGTCCAAGTTGTTCTATGTCTGGGACCGCCGGACCTGGACGTCGTACGCCGTCAACAGCGGCACCGCCGGTGGCTCGTCGACCGTGAAGCTGCCCCCGGGTGACTACTTCTCGGTCGCGCTGCACAACGACTGGCAAGAGCCGAGCTACCTGCTCACCCGTACTTTCTCGGTCGGTTCGGCCGCCAAGACCGTCACCTTCGACGAGCGCGAGGCCAAGGAGACCGCGGTCCGCACCGACGACACCACCGCCACCCGGCACGCGTCCGCCGTGTGGATCAGCGTCCCAGGCGGCGGCCTGGCGGGCTTCGCCGGCTCTGGAGCCGACAAGGTGTACGTCACGCCGTTCTCGGTCAGTGGCGTCTCGCTGCGCCTGCACGAGGTGCTCGGCAAGAAGGGAGCCTCGGCGAGCGTGCCGAGCCCTTACCGCTACGACCTCACGCACAGCTTCACCACCACCGTGCCCGCCTCGCCCATCAAGACGGTCCGTACGTCGACCCTGGCGAAGAGCGTCACGAAGGTGGGCGCCCCGGGCACGCGGACAACGGCCGACCTGCAGAGCGTCCCGTCCTTCGGCGAGGAGACGGGCGTCTACATCGGCGCCGCGGTGCCCGCCGGCCGTTCCGTCACCGAGTACGCCACCCCGGGCATCACCTACAGCCGACTGCTGTCCTACGGCACCGGCGAGCTGAGCCTCAACCTCCCGGACCGCACATCGGCCGCCGGGACCAGCGCGGGCGAGACCATTGGTGCGGCCCCGTTGCAGCCGGTGCGCCGGGAAGGGGGCGGTTCGAAGCGGAACTTCGGCAAGATGTCGCTGCACGAGCCGAACACCTTCGGCGACACGACCGGCCACCCGGGAACCGACAGCCGCGCCACGTACTCGTACAAGCTCACCTCCTCCGACGGCGTCACCTACGCCCAGGCCGACGGCCTCGACGCATACGACGGGGTGACGTCCTCCAGCCTGCCGTCGTTCCAGAGGACCTACACCCTCGACCAGACAGTCCATCGCCGTGTGCCGTACTCCCGGCTGTCCACGGACGTACGCAACGAGTGGACGTTCCGCTCGGACTACGAGGAGGGCCGGGAACTCCCGCTGATCGACGCCCGGTTGAGCATTCCGGGACTCGACGGCTTCGGCCGCGCGGCCGCCGGCACGTTCCGGGTCCAGGCGAGCGCGACCACCCGCACCACGGATGCGGCGGAGGCGAACACCAGGATCACCGGGCTCGCCTACTCCACGGATGACGGCACGACCTGGACGGACCTGGCCGTCGCGGCGGACGGCTCGGCGACTCTCCAAGTCCCCGCCACCGCCCCCTTCGTCTCGCTGCGCGTCACCGCCGCCGACGACCAGGGCGGCAGCCTCCGCCGTACCATCGCGCGAGCGTTCGCAGGCCCGGCGCCGCACGGCGACGAGACAGTGGGGGCGACCCGCATCTCGAACGTCACGGTCAACGCGGGCAAGCCGGTGCAGCTGACCGACGAGCCGCTGCAGGACTTCAAGGCGAAGTTCACCGCCACCGCCCCGTCCGGGATCGCGAGCGGAGACATGTACCTCTACAAGGGTTCGTACGACACCCCTGACGCGGTCCTCTACGGCACCTGGCCGGCCGCCTGCACCAAGGTCAGCGCCACCACGTCCACCTGTGAGGCGCACTTCGCCTACATCCACCCGCGCTGGACCCTCGGCCGCAACTCCCTCGCCGGCACCTGGAAGTTGGCAGCCTGGGCCGAGTCCGCGGACGGTACCGGCCACGTCGACCTGCACGCCGCCAAGTCGGCGCCCCTGCTGCGTGACGCGACGCTGACGGCCAACGCGGCACCCGAGCCGGTGACCAAGGGCAAGACCCTCACCATCACGGGCAAGCTCTCCCGTGCGGACTGGGAGACGCTGGGCGGCCACCACGGCTACGCCGGCCAGAAGGCGAAGCTCCAGTTCCGCAAGAAGGGGACGTCCACGTACACGACAGTGAAGACGATCACCACCAACAGCTCCGGAAACCTGAAGACCACAGCGAAGGCGACGACTGACGGCTACTGGCGTTACACCTTCGCCGGCACGTCCACCGCCGCACCCGCCACCGCCGCGGGCGACTACGTCGACGTCCGCTGACCTCGCCGACCCCACCGGGTCCCGCCCCATGGAGCCGGGACCCGGCGGCAGCGTCACTCGGTCCGACAGCCGGGGCCGCGGTCCACGAAAGACAACAGGGCGCGCACACGCTGACCTCGGCGTGTCAGTCGAGTTGGCGAACTGGCGAACGAGGTGACTGGGGCGGCCACCATGTGCCACTGAAGCAGTCAACGATCCACTGGATCGTTACTGCACCAGCGCGTACGTCAGTACACCGACTCTGGCGTCGGCCGAATGAGATGACGTCCTAGGACCGTCATGGTCCTCTCCGGTCGTCGCGTCGGCCTCGTCGGTCAGACGCGTGGACCGAGGAACAGGCCGCCGCTCGCGTCGATGACCTGGCCGGTGATCCAGCGGGCGGCGCCGGATGCGAGGAAGGCGACCACATCGGCGACGTCGTCGGGCCCGCCCAGCCGGTCGAGTGCCGTCAAAGCGGTGATCTGTTCGGCGAGGCCCGGCACGTCGAAGACGGCTCCGTTGGCCGCGGTCCTGGTGGCTCCGGGAGCGACGGCGTTCACGGTGATCCCTCGGGGCCCGAGTTGGTTGGCCAGGGTCCTGCTCATCGTCTCGACCGCGGCTTTCGTCATGGCGAAGGACGTCTGGGCCGAGTTGGCCATCCGGGTCGCCACCGATGAGATCGTGATGATCCGGCCGCCGTCACGCAGCAGGGGCATCGCCTGCTCGATGATGAAGTACGGCGCTCGCACATTGACCGCGAACAGGCGGTCGAACTCCGCCCGGGTCGTCGCGCCGAGCGGGCCGGCCGGTGCAGCCGCGGCGTTGTTGACGAGGATGTCGAGCGGTCTACCGGACAAGCAGTCCTCGACACCGGCGAAGAGTGTCTCGACATCGCCGTCCACGCCCAGTTCGGCCCGGACGGCGCGGGCGGCCCCACCAGCCCGTTCCACCGCCTCGACCGTCGCCGCCGCCCCGCTCTCGTCCGTGCCGAAGTGCACGACGACCATGCCCCCTTCCGCCGCGAGCCGGGCTGCGATCGCTTGGCCGATGCCACGCGAGCCGGGACGCGGCGCGTGATCCAGGAACATGCGGTGCGGCTGTTCACCGACCGCGGCTACGACACGGTGACGGTGGCCGAAGTCGCTGAGGCTGCCGGTGTCTCGGCGATGACCGTGTACCGGCACTTCCCCACCAAGGAGGACCTCGTCCTCATCGACCAGCCCGCCCGGCTCATCGCCGAGAAGGTCGCCGCATCGCCCGCGACGCAGCCCGTGGTGCGGCGCGTCGGTGGCGCACTCGTCGATGCGGCCACGGTGTTGACCGGTGACGAGGGGGACGAACCGGCAGTGAGCGAGCGGTTCCTGCTGGACTGCCTCCGGCTGATGGTCTCGACGCCCGCGCTGCGGGCCCGGCATCTGGACAGCCAGTACGCGCTCCAGCAGGCCATCGTCGACGCCCTCGGCCTGGACGACGCGACGACCCATGACGCCGCGTTCCGTGCCCAGGCCGCGACCAGCGCATGCCTGGCCGCGATGCACACGGCATTGACGCGCTGGGCCGAGGACGACGGGCAGACGGAACTGCCCGACCTGATCGCGCGAGCACTCGCCGCGTCCTTCGGGGACGTCGTCGCCACCGGCCACAGGAATCGACGCGGCCATAACCCGCCGTCAGGACAGGACTGACCCGACAGGACTGCCCCCATGCCACGACCGCGAAGCCGACGCGGTTCGCCACCGTGGCGAGTGTTGTGCCGGGTTCGCGCAGCAGGTCGGCGGCCAGGGCGAGGCGCTGTTCCCGTAGGTAGGTCATGGGCGGTCGGCCGACCAGGGCGGTGAAGCGTCGGGCCAGGTGGGCCCGGGACACGCCGGTCTTCGTCGCCAGGGTCGGCAGGGTCCATGGGTGGGCGGGGTCGGTTCGCAGCATGCGCAGGGCGGGGCCGACCACGGGGTCGCTGTGGGCCCGGTACCAGGTGGGGATCTGAGCGCCGGGGCGGGTGAACCAGGCGCGCAGGGCGGTGATGAGCATCAGGTCCAGTGCCCGGTCCAGGAGGATCTGCTGCCCGGGCTCCTCGCGGGTGATCTCCTCGAAGGTCGTCCGGCTGACCGGGCAGACACCCACGTTCGCCTCGATGACGGCCAGAGGCGGCAGTCGGGGTGCCGCACGTCGGTTGTCGACCGAGGCCGGGGGGCCGAGGAGGCCGCGCTTCCCGGGCGGGGACGCCGGCTAGAGGCGGGCGTACTGCTCCGTCTGTTCGGCGAACTCCTGGGCCATGGTGGCGCTGACCGTGGGCTGGGTGTCGCGGATCGTGTCCAGGTAGTCGTCCGTGGTGGGGAGGACGCGGGTTCCGGTGTCGAAGGTGCGCTCGAATCCGGCCTGGGAGACGGTTCGCGCCACGTGGGCGATGTCGGCCGGTGTGAAACCTTCGCTGGCGGACGCGAGTGCCTCGCTGTCGGCCTTCGCGCCCCCTCGTGCCAGGTAGCTCTCCCACAGCGCGGTCCTGGCACGGTGGTCGGGAGGGCCGATCGGCAGTACGTAGTCGAAGCGGCCGTGCCGCAGGAACGCGGAGTCGAGCGTGGTCACGTCGTTCGTGGCGCAGACGAGCAGCCGCCCGTCCTGGCTGCGGAACCGGACGATCGCCTTGAGCAGCTCGTTGACGACGCCGACCGCGGTCGCGTCCGCGCCACTGCGTGCGCCCGCGACCTCCTCGACCTCGTCGATGAACACCAGGACGTGGCCGAGCCGGGAGATCTCGTCGAAGCGCCGGTTCAGCCCGCTCGCCAGGCCGTACTCGGCGGCCAGACGCGCGGGGAACAGCTCGAGGAAGGGCCATCCCAGGCGGCTGGCTATCGCGTGCGCGAAGGTGCTCTTGCCGGTCCCGGGCGGACCGAACAGCATCACTGCGCGCGGCAGCTCCACACCGTGCTCCGCGGCCAGTCCGGGATGGGCCAGTGGCAGGACCAGACGGCGCTCGATGAGCTGTTTCTCCTTCTGCATGCCCGCGACCTTCCGCCACAGTCCGCCGGGTGGCAGCTCCGCTCCGAGCGAGGAGAGCATGCCGGCCGCCTGCGGGGGCACCGGTCTGCGCTTCTCGAAGAGGACAAGGCCCGATCGGGCGCCGAAGTCGCAGTTGCGCAGCGCGGTGGCACCGGTCTCGTCCGCGGGCAGGGCGGCGTGCACCGCGCGGACACCGTCGGTGAAAAGCCGTCGCTCGAGGGCCGTGATCAGGGCGCTGCCCAGCCCCTGGTGCCTCCAGGCAGGTGCCATGCAGATGCGCAGGATCCACGCCCGGTCGCCCTCCACCCTGCTCACCGCGGCGCCGACGACCACGTCGTTCGCCGTGGCCACCACAGCGGGGTGGAGGGCTTGGAGGGCCGTCACGGCGTCCGAGAGTGGGAAGAGGGCCGGTTCTTCGGTCGTGCCGCTCTCCATGTCGACACGGAGGACTCCCTCGAGATCGTCCGGGGAGTAGTCCCGGACCCGCCAACCCGTCATGATCAGCTCCGCGTGTTCGGCCGTGTTCCCATCATCGGCCGCCGCATGGGGTACGCGCGCGGCAAGCCCCGGCCGCTCAACCGGGACCGCGCCACTCGATCAGCAGGAGGGTCGCGTCGTCCGTCGTGACGCCGCCCCGCGCCAGTTTGAGCGCGTGGGAGAGGGACCGGGCCACAGCCGGGACCTTCTGCGCCGTACGTTCGACGCGCTCCACCCAGCGGATGAGCTGTTCCTCGCCGAACTCCGCACCGCCGGCCAGGTGCTCCTCCACCAGTCCGTCCGTGAAGCACATGATCCGGTCCCCGCGGTCGAGGACGAGCTCACTGATCAGAGGTTCGTGACCGCCGAAGCCGACGGGGAGCGTCGTCGGGCCGTGCAGTCGCCGCACGACGCGGCGTCCGCGGATCAGCAGCGGAGTCGGATGGCCCGCGTTGACCCACTGGAGGCGGCCCGTCGCCGTGTCGAGCCGCATCATCTGAGCGGTCACGAAGTGATCGGGGCCGAACTGCTCGGCGATGGCCCGGTCCATGAACGCGTAGATCTCCGACAGCCCGACGCTGATCCGCCGGGCATGCCGATAGGCGCCGATGGCCACCGTGGCCATCGTGGCGGCGCCCAGGCCGTGGCCCATCGCGTCGACCATGGCCACGTGCAGCAGATCGCCGTTGAGGGCGTAGTCGAAGCTGTCGCCGGCCACGTCGTAGGCGGGCTCCAGCACCCCGGCCAGGCTGACCCGGGGTGAGGACATCGACAGCGGTGGCAGCAGCGCCCACTGGATCTCCGCCGCCACAGTCATCGGTTCGCTGCGCCGGGCCCGGAAGAAGAGATCGGTGTACCCGTCCTTGGCCATGAGCATGTCGGCCACCAGAGCGGCGATCCGGCGCAGCAGCCGCCGGTCGTTCTCCACCACCCCGTCCAGGGTGACGGCCATGACGCCCACCTGGTCTCCACCGTCCTGCAGAGGCAGATAGACGCGGACGCCGTCCGTCCGCGGCACTTCGACGCGACGCGCGGCCTGAAAGGCATGGCCGGCGTCGGAGCCCTCGATCGGCTGCGGATCGCCGGCGGTCAGTCCGTCGAGCGGCACGGGCATCAGCCACTCCTGCCCGTAGTCCTGCAGGAAGACCGAGGTCTCCCGGCCACCGAGGCCGCCCACGGCCCGGGCGACGAGCGGGCCGAGGAGATGGGGCGGCACTTCGTGGCCCTGGTCCAGCAGAGCCCCCAGGCACTCCTCACCGAATTCCTTCGACCGGTCCGTCCCAGGAGAGCCGTGCGTCCCAGGAGAGCCGTGCGGTCCCGGAGCGCGGCGGCGCCCAGGACGGATGCGCCGGTGGATCCTCAGGAAGGGTCTGTGCACACGAACTCCCGACGCAGCCGCCCGGCCGAATCAGCGTTGCAACGGCCTCTGCCGCCCACCCACAGGATCTCTCACGACGACGAACTGAGGGAATCGGCGGCTCACCTCACGCGGCCCTACCCCCCCCTTCGGACCCCTCCTCTTCCTCCCCTTCCTCGGGAAGGTGGACGTCGTCGACGGCGATGTCGACCTCGACGACCTCCAGGCCCGTCATCCGCTCCACGGCGCTGATGACGTTGGAGCGCACGTCACCGGCCACGTCGACGATGGAGACGCCGTACTCGACGACGATGTTCAGGTCCACGGCGGCCTGGCGCTCCCCGACCTCGACCTTCACACCCCGGGTGACGCCGCCGCCTGCACCTCCGCCGGGGACGCGTTCCCGCATGGCGCCGAAAGCGCGGGCCATGCCCCCGCCGAGGTTGTCGATGCCCGGTATCTCACGGGCGGCCATGCCCGCGGCCGGGCGGGGCGAGCGTAACCGGCGGCCGTCGCGACCATCGGGACGGCGGACGCGGGCGGCTCCGCCCCCGGCGCCGCGCCCGTAAGGGAACTGTGCTGCTTGCCTTGTGAGATCAACGATTCCGCGGGTACGAGACCACAGGTCAGCCGCATGCCTCAGCGCCGAGGGCTCAGTCGAGGGCGGCGAGATGATCGGCGTCGCCGCCTCGCCACTCGACCAGGAAGATGGTCGCGTCGTCGCTCGTGGTGCCGCCACGTTCGTGTTTCAGGGCGTGGGAGAGCGCTCGCACCACCGCCCGTACCTCGGTGCGGTCGCGGAGGATCCGGTTGGTCCACTCGATGAGCTGCTCCTCACCGAACTGTTCCCCGCCGGCCTGGTGCTCCTCGAACAGGCCGTCGGTGAAGCACAGCAACCGGTCGCCGCGTTGCAGCATCCGCTCGCTGACCACCGGCTCCTCACCGCCGAAGCCGACCGGCAGCGTGGTCGGGCTCTCCAGCCGGTCCACCACGGCACGGTCCCGGATCAGGAACGGGGCCGGGTGGCCGGCGTTGACCCACTGGAGCCGGCCCGTGGTGATGTCCAGGATCATCATCTGCGCGGTGACGAAGTGGTCGGGGCCGAACTGCTCATTGATGGCCCGGTCCATGAACGCGTACACCTGGGACAGATCGGTATAGGCCCGTCGCGTGTGGCGATAGGCGCCGATGGCCACCGTCGCCATGGTCGCCGCGTCCAGTCCGTGGCCCATCGCGTCGATCATGGCCACGTGAAGGACGTCGCCGTTGAGGGCGTAGTCGAAGCTGTCGCCGGCCACGTCGTAGGCGGGCTCCAGGATTCCGGCCACCTCGACCTGCGGGACTGTCATCGACAGAGGAGGCAGCAACGACCACTGGATCTCCGCGGCCACACTCATCGGGGCGCTGCGGCGGGCCTGGAAGAACAGGTCGGTGTAGGCGTCCTTGGTGACGATCATGTCCGCGACCAGACCGGCGAGTCTGCGGAGCAGCCGCCGGTCGTCGTCATCGACCCTGTCCAGGGTGACGGCCATCGCCCCGATCTGGTCGCTGCCGTCCAGCAGCGGCAGATACATCCGCACACTGCCGTCCTGCGGCACCTCCACCGTTCTGCGGCTCAGGAACGCCTCGCCGGCGGGGGAGTCCTCGACCGGCTCGGGGCTGCCGACCTTCAGCCTCCGGCCAGGCAGGGGCACCAGCAGCACCTGTTCGTAGTCCTGCAGGAGGATGGAGACCTCCCGCCCTCCGACCCTGGCCACCTCTTCCGCGACGAGCGGGGCGATCAGGTCCGGTGGCATCTCGTGGGCCCGGTCGAGCAGCACACCCAGCAGTCGTTCGCCGAACCCCTCCGACCGGTCCACTCCAAGCCTGTCCGGCTGCCGCCCACTGTCCGTCATCGGCGCTCGCTTTCCCTTCGTCCCGGGGCAGGGCGAACCCATGGGCGGCTGTGTCCACGCCGTGTTCGCCAGGCGGCCCGGTGCACGACGCTGCTGACCGGCACAGGCTCGCAGCGCCGACCGGTCCAACGAGCCGATTACGCCGCAGGCGGCATGTCGCCTACGGAGTAATCGAAGTCGGGTGGCGGCGAGAGGCGATCCCCCCGTGTGCGATGCCCCGGTGCGCAACGGCCCCGGCGTACGCACACCGGGGCCGCCCTTCCGGGCCGTGGCACGTGAGAGTGCACTGACCTACTTATCATCATATGCCCTTATAGGTATCAAATGTTCTTGCAATGTCAGGGATTCTCAGCCGGCATGAATGGTGACCGGCCGCCGCGTTGTCCGGTCACCGGCGCCACCGGTTGCCTGGGCGCGGCAGGGCTCCGAGGGGCGCGGAACGCGTGGTCCGCCCTTCGCCGTCGACACCGGCATCCACCGCACCGGCTTCGCCACACCCGACCGGAAGTCCGGCTGCCCTCCGGAGCCTGCCGATCACAGACGCCAACTACGCTCCCACTGCGCCTCGTTGGCCGCCGATCTGCCGCACCGGGGACAGCTCAGCTAGGGCGCGGTTTCCGTGATGAGGACGGCGACGGTGACCCGGCCGCGGGTGTCAGAGGTGGCTGCTTCCGCCAGGGCGGCCCGGACGGCGCGGGCGACTTCCAGTGGATGGTGTCCGGGGGCGACCGCGAGCTGGACCTCGATGTGGCGGCCGGGGGGATCGTCATGGTCTGCGACCTTGATCGGGCGGCTTCCCAGCACGGCGCTGAGGCGGGCGACGCCCGGAACAGCCGCCGCGACGTCCGCCAACTCAACGACGGGCCCCCGCAGGAATCCTGTACCTGCCGCCGGGGGTGAACTTCGCGCGGCTGCGGCGTCCGGCGCGGGCTTCATGGCCCCCTTTGAGGTGCGCGACCCTACGTCTGTCTCCGGGCCCTCATCCAGATCCGTGACGCGCAGGTCGGCTGTCACGGTGGCCAGGCCGAGCCCTTCAGTGGCCGCGTTGAGCAGTGCGCTCCTCAGCTGTCCGGCGGTGTGAGGAAGTGGCTGCCCGAGAGGTGCGGTGAAGGCGGCCTCGATCCTGAGCGGGCCGGGCGGCAGCGCGCCGGTCGGCGGACGCACGGCCGGCTCGGACACGGGCTCGAGCGGTGCCGCCCCGATGCGCAGGGTCTCCACCCGGACGCCGGGAATCTCGGCGGCCGCGTGACCGAGGGCCCGAACGGCTGCTTGCTCGGTGATCCATGTCCCGTCGTCGGGCCCGCCGAGCGGGAGCAGCCGGCCCAGGTCGAGCGGGTGCCGTACTGCCTGCGTCAACGCCTCGGTCACCGGCCTCTCACTCTCCTTCTTCCGTGGCCGCGGTTCCCTTCCGGTCGCTTTGCGCCGGGAGTATCGCGTATCGATAAAAACATCCTAAAAGGAATATAATTGTAAAAAATATGTCAGATGGGAGGAATCTCCTGATGACTGAGAACACCGGCGTAAGGCACGGTGGTGCGCCCGAGTCTCGCGGCCGGACGACCATCGCCGATGTGGTGGTGGAGAAGATCGCCGGAATGGCGGCACGGGACGTGCGCGGCGTCCATGCCCTGGGCAGCGGATTCGCCCGCTCGATGGGATCCGTGCGGGAGCGGATGCCCGGTGCCGGCAGTGGCAAGTCCGCCACGCGCGGGGTCAGCGTCGAGGTCGGAGAGCTGCAGGCGGCCATCGATCTGGAGATCGTCGTCGACTACGGCGTCTCGATCACGGACGTGGCCGGTGCGGTGCGGGAGAACGTGATCTCCGCGGTGGAGCGGATGGCGGGTCGGGACGTCGTGGAAGTCAACATCATGGTCAGCGATGTGAAACTGCCCGACGAGGAGGACGAAGGCGAGGAGCGCCAGCGGATCCAGTAGCCGGTGCGGATCAGCCCGCTTGAGTGAAGGAGCGCGTGATGAGCAGGGCCGTGGTGGGCTTGATGGCCGGAATGGCGCTGGGTTTCGCCGCGTATTTCGGCAACTTCTGGGCTTTCCTGCTGGTGCTGGGACTGGGCGTCGTCGGTCTCCTGGCCGGGCGGTTCATGGAAGGTGATCTCGAACCGGGCGACTTCGTCCGCCGGCGAGACCGGCAGGAGCGGATCCGCGATGACCAGCGACGGGCTCGGGGAGACTGGCGGCAGTGACCGGTGAAGCCGGTCGGCGTCCGGGCATTCCCCGCGGGGAGCGCGGTGCGACCACCGTCGCCGACCGGGTCGTGGCGAAGATCGCTTCCCGGGTGGCGGGCGAGGCGCTGAGCCGGTTCACCGAGTCGGCCGGCCACGTACCGCCCGGCCGCCGTACGCCGCACGTGGCCACGTCCGTGCGGCGGGCACCGGAGCGTAATACCGCCACAGGAGACGACGAGTCCGCCGCCGGACGGCAGGCGCTCCTCGGCGAGGTGCGGATGCGCGTCACCGTCGAGCTCGGCTATCCGTCCGACATCGGGGCGCAGTGCGCCGCAGTGCGCCGGGAGGTCACCGAACGGCTCAGGACCTGGGCCGGCATGGAGGTGTCCGACTTCTCGGTGTCGGTCGAGAGGCTGCACTCGGAGCATACGCGGCACACGGACCAGGAGAGGGTGAGATGAGCGCGAACACCTGGCGGCAGCCGACCGGTGACAGCGACCTTTCCTCCGGTCCCGGACAGCCGGACTCGTCACAGCCGGACTCGTCCGCGGACGGCACCTCGGGTACGGGCGAGTCGTCCGCGGTCGACACGCCAGGACGGCCGGCGCGCCGTTTCTGGTCCGCGCGGCGGATCCCCGCAGCCGTGGTGGCCCTGCTGTCCGTCGCAGCCACCGGCCTGCTCCTGTACGACGTGGTCTCGGTGCGGGCAGGCGGGCCCGCGATGCGCTGGCGACGGCGGCTCGCCGAGGAACTGGCCACACGGCCCCTGGACGACGTCTGGATGATCGTCGGGGCCGCGGTGGCGATGGCCCTCGGCCTGTGGCTCTTCCTGCTGGCGGTGACGCCGGGACTACGAAGGCTCCTGCCCATGCGGCAGCCCGCCGGTGCCCCGGGGGCAGAGGAGGTCCGCGCCGGGCTCGACCGCCGCGCGGCCGCCCTGGTGCTGCGCGACCGGGCCGTGCGGGTGAGCGGTGTCCAGTCGGCACGGGTCGCCGTCGGCCGCCGGAAGGTCAAAGCCCGGGCAGAGGCGCATTTCCGCGACCTCGAGGAGGTCCGCAAGGACCTGGACGCCACGCTGGGCGAAGCCGTGACGTCCTTGGGTCTCGCCCGGCAACCTGCGCTGACCGTGCGTGTCCGGCGCCCGAAGAAGGGCTGAGGTGGTCTCGATGCTCAAGCCGGTGAACCGGGTGCTGCTGGGACTGCTCGGCCTTGGGCTGTTCGCCCTGGGCGGCGGGGTGCTGCTGGGCGGGCTGGATCTGCAGCGCCGCTGGGGTTTCGACGTGCCGGGCTGGTGGCCCTTCCGTGGGCCGGACGATGTGGTGCTGGGCGTCGAGGGACGCACCCGGTGGCGGGAGGAGGGCTGGTGGTGGCCGACCGTCATCGCGGTGCTCGCCGTGTTGCTGGCCCTGCTGCTGTGGTGGCTCCTCGCACAGCGCAGACGCCGCCTGGGCCAGATCCTCGTCACCAGCGAAGACGGCGCCACGGCCCGACTCGACGGCCGCACGCTGGAGGACGTCATCGAGGAAGAGGCGCAGGCCCTGGACGGGGTGTCGCGGGCGCATGTACGGCTGACAGGCCGACGTACCGCTCCGGCCGCACGGGTGCGGCTGCTGCTGGAGCCGCACGCGGACCCGCAGCGGGTTCTGGGGCAACTGACCGGGGAAACGCTCGCGCACGCGCGGGACTCGGCCGGCCTGGACCGCCTTCCGTCGAAGGTCAGACTCCGGGAAGCCCGCCACCACGCCGACCGCGTCGCCTGACGCCCACGTTCTCGGGTTCTTCTCCCTGCTCGGTCCCTACACGGGGACTCGGGCGTCGCGGAGCGGTGCTCCAGCCTCATGGAGGCTGACGAGGGCCAGCCGGTAGGAGGTGATCAGCCCGGTCTCCGCATAGTCCACGCCCAGGTCCTCGCAGTATTGCCGGACGATGGTCCGGGCCTTGCGCAGGTTGGGGCTGGGCATGCTGGGGAACAGGTGATGCTCGATCTGGTGGTTCAGCCCGCCCAGTGCGATGTCGGTGAGCCGGCCGCCGCGCACGTTGCGTGAGGTGAGCACCTGGCGGCGGAGGAAGTCCGGGCGGTCTTTGCCTTTCAGGATCGGCATGCCCTTGTGGTTGGGCGCGAAGAGCGAGCCGAGATAGACGCCGAACAGGCACTGGTGGACGACGAGGAAGGCGATCGCCATACCGGGCGGCAGCAGCCAGAGCAGGGCCGTCAGATAGACCGCGAAGTGCGCGAACAGCAGGGCGCCGTCGAGTGTTCGGTGCTTGAGCGAGCGATTGGCCAGCGCCTTCACGCTCGACACGTGCAGGTTGAAGCCCTCCAGTGTGAGGAGCGGAAAGAACAGGAACGCCTGCCGGCGGCCGATCAGGCGCGGGAGCCCCGTGGCGGCCCGGGCCTGATCCTGGGACCAGACCAGCAGGTCGGGGTCGAGGTCGGGGTCGAGTTCCTCATGGTTGGGGTTGGCGTGGTGGCGGGTGTGCTTGTCCTGCCACCACCCGTAGCCCATCCCGATACCGGCACCGGCGATCCGGCCGGATGCCTCGCTGGCCCGGCGTCGGCGGAACACCTGACGGTGGGCCGCGTCATGGGCGAGCAGGGCGACCTGACCGAAGACGACGGCCAGGAAGCCGGCGACCGCCAGGGTCCACCAGCTGTCGCCGATGAGCGCGACGGCGGCCCACCCACCGACGTAGAGCCCGGCCACCACGGTGATCCGCAGTGCGTAGTAGCCGGGACGGCGCCCCATCAGGCCGGCATCAGCGATCTTTCTCGACAGTCGGGCGAAGTCACTGCCGGACGCCTCCGAGGGCGGGGGGCGGACCTTGGTATTCGTGGTCATGATGGTGTAACCCTCCCCGGAGGATGCCGATGGCTCGGCGTCGCCCCGGGAGCCGCTGAGACCGGGCCGCAGTAAGGGATGCGCTTTCTCCAGTGCGAGAAGCGCATCCCGCGACCGTGGAGTAAGGACGACGTCTGCTTCGTCAGCCAACGGCCGCGCAGGCCCTCTGTCTCCCCGCGGGTTCCCCGCCAGGCTGCTCTCACACCGCGACAGCCTGCCGCTGTCCGGTGGCGGTGGCCTGCCGGGCAAGCATGCGACAACCGGGCCCATCAGGACCTCTCATCCCCGGCGATGGCGGACCGTAGCTTCTGGTGTGCTTCTCCAGGACCGCCACCCTCCTGCCCTTCCAGCAGGGCGGCTGCGATCGCGTCCAGCTTGCGCTGGACGGCGCGTTCGGCCCGCAGCTCGGAGTTCTTCAGCAGCGCCACCATGAGCAGGGTCACCGCCGACATCGCCTCGCCCACGAACAGAAGCCACGTGATCGGCAAACCGATCACGTGCACCGTGACGGCCACGGCGACCAGGATCAGGCAGATCCCGAAGAACGTCGCCGAACTGGTGAACCTGGAGGCATTCTCGGCCAGCCTCTCGAACGGCTTGTTCCGCGAGCCTCCGCGGTCGGACGGATGCTTGAGAATCATGCCCATTCTCTACAGCGGACGGTCACATGCCCGAGGGCAGCCACGCCCGGCTGTTGTGAGCAGGGGTTGCTTCGTGTCGCGTTGCGGAACTCGGACGTCAGGTTGCCGCCCGTGTCTCGCGCATGCGGTATTCGCTGGGGCTGATGCCGTGTTCCCGCTTGAACGCGGCGCTGAGGGCGAAGGCGTTGGCGAAGCCGACGCGGTTCGCCACCGTGGCGAGTGTTGTGCCGGGTTCGCGCAGCAGGTCGGCGGCCAGGGCGAGGCGCTGTTCCCGTAGGTAGGTCATGGGCGGTCGGCCGACCAGGGCGGTGAAGCGTCGGGCCAGGTGGGCCCGGGACACGCCGGTCTTCGTCGCCAGGGTCGGCAGGGTCCATGGGTGGGCGGGGTCGGTTCGCAGCATGCGCAGGGCGGGGCCGACCACGGGGTCGCTGTGGGCGCGGTACCAGGTGGGGATCTGAGCGCCGGGGCGGGTGAACCAGGCGCGCAGGGCGGTGATGAGCATCAGGTCCAGTGCCCGGTCCAGGAGGATCTGCTGCCCGGGCTCCTCGCGGGTGATCTCCTCGAAGGTCGTCCGGCTGACCGGGCAGACACCCACGTTCGCCTCGATGACGGCCAGAGGTGGCAGTGCGGCCAGCAGCCGGCCCGGGGTGCCGCTGTCCACGGCGTACAGCCCGCTCAACAGGATCGTGCTGTCAGCCTCTTCCGTGTCCCAGGCGTCGGCACCCGGAACTCGGGGGCCGGCCAGCCCCTCGCCCTGTGGGGTCGTGCAGCGGCCACCGTGATGGATCACCACGTCCGGCTCGGTGTCCGGGGCGTCGGCGATCACGTACGGTGCGCCGCCGCACAGCACCGCGACATCTCCGGAGCCGATCCGTACCGGGTCGCCGTCCTGGGGAGTGATCCAGGCGGAGCCGTGCACGAGGACCGCGAGGGCCAGCGGCGAGCCGTCCTCGAAGCGCGCTGCCCAGGAACCGCTCAGCGCGGACCGGTGGAAGACGGCGCCACTGGTCCGTACCCCGTTCAGGAGATCCGTCAGCGGATCCGTGCTGGTCAGCCGCATGGGATCCATGGCGGTCAGCGTAGACGAACGCATATGGACGTGAGCCCGCACAGCATGGCTGGGGCGGATGGCGACTGGTTCTGTTGAGGCCATGAGCGACGAGATGATCCTGGTGACAGGGGCCACGGGCAAGACCGGCCGTCGGGTGGTGCGGATGCTCCAGGAGCGAGGCGTGACGGTCCGCGTGGCGTCCCGTTCCGGTACGCCGTCCTTCGACTGGACGGACCGCCCCACCTGGGAGCCGGCCCTGCGGGGCGTGACGGGGATGTACCTGGTGGTGCCCGGCCTCGGCAGTCCGCAGGCCGCGCAGGACATCGCCGCCTTCGCCCGGCAGGCGGCTGCGGCCGGATCCCGGCGTGCGGTGCTGCTGTCCGTGCCCGAGGGAGGGGCGGACCAGGAGCACGTCCTCGCCGCGGAGCGGGCCCTCGAACACGCGGGCCTGGACTGGACCGTTCTCCGGCCGCGGTGGTTCTTCCAGAACTTCAGCGAGGACTTCCTCCACGACCCGGTGATGAGGGGCGAGGTACGGCTGCCGGCCGGGGACGGCAAGGAGGCGTTCGTCGACGCCGAGGACATCGCCGAGGTGGCGGTCGCCGCCCTCATGGAGGCCGGGCACGCCGGGTGGCACTACGAGCTCAGCGGGCCCCGGTTGATGACCTTCGGGGACGCGGTCGCGGAGATCGCCCGGGCCACCGGCCGCGACCTGCGCTATGTGCCGCTGACCGCGGAGTCATACGCGGACGAGCAGCGGGCGCAAGGTGTGCCCGAGGAGTGGGTGCAGCTGTCGGCCGGCCTGTACGAGTACGTCCGGTCAGGCGGCCTGGCCTCGCTCGGTGACGGCGTCCAGCGGGCGCTGGGCCGGGCTCCCCGGGACTTCTCCGAGTACGCCGGCATCGCCGCCCGGCAGGGTGTCTGGAACATCTGAACCGCAGTAGCGGGGTCATGTAACGAGCCGACAGGCGGAGCTTGGTGAGGAACCGCCAGGCCTTCAGCGGTTCTCCGTGGCCGCGCCAACCCGCCGATCCCAAATTGGACTGGATAACCAAGAAACCGCGGCGGGAGATCCCGGCTTCCGCAGCCACGTGCGCGATCGGACGTCCGGGCGTCGATCCGCAGACACAAGCGCAGACGTCCTTCGAGGGTCAGCGGTGCGTTCCGATGCCCCCTGCTGGTGGCGTTCCTGGACTCGGCGGCTGTGCGTGGCGTCAGCGTGCGAACTTTTCGATGGCCGCTGGGGTGACAGGGGTGAAGAAGTTGACGAGGTTGCCGTCGGGGTCACGGAACAGCAGCGAACGGTTGCCCCAGGGCATCGTGGTGGGCTTGGTGACGAAGTCGGTGACGAAGCCGGTCAGGTTGTTGTAAACGCTGTCCACGTCGTCGACGAGGAACTCGGTGATCACGCTGTGATTGTCTGCCGGGTGGGCAGAGCCCGGGGCGAACAGCGGGACGGTGCGGGTGCCGGCGATCGCGAGGGTGGCGCCCGCTGTCTTGAGTTCGGCGAAGTCCTCGGTGGCCCACGTCGCCCGCGCCCCTGTGGCTCGCTCGTAGAACTCGACGAGGCGCGCTACGTCGCTGGTGATGATGCGGATCGAGACGAAGTCCATGGGGGATCTCCTTGGCTGTGCTTGAGGCGTGCACGTCGCAGGCTAGGAGAAATAGTGGACAGAATCGGTCCTGTATTCGCGTTAGGCTGCGAACATGCCTCGACCCACCGGCCGCGTGCTGACACTCCTGGAGCTGCTGCAGTCGGGCGGCACCCGGACTGTGGCCGAGCTCGCCGGCCGTCTTGGCGTCGAAGGACGCACTGTGCGGCGGTATGTGGACCAGCTGATCGACCTGGACGTGCCCGTGGAGTCGGTGCGCGGCCGTTACGGCGGGTACCGGCTGGCTCCTGGGTACCGCTTGCCTCCGCTCATGCTCAGCGACGACGAGGCGCTGGCCGTGCTGCTCGGCCTGATCGCCGGCCGCCGGGCAGGGCTGACGACGACGGAGCGCACGGCAAACGAGACGGCGTCGGCGAAGATCCGGCGGGTGCTGCCCAAGCACATCGCCCGTCGGCTCGACACACTCCTGGAAGCTCTCGCCTTCACGGACCGGCCCGGCGAGTTCGACACCCCGGACGCCGGGGTCCTGCTCACCATCGCCGATGCGGTGCGCCACCGCCGACCGGTCTCGATCCGCTACACCGACCGTGACGGACGGCCCAGCGAACGCACCCTGCACGCGTACGGGATCGTCGCCCATGCGGGCCGGTGGTACGTCACGGGCAAGGACGCCCAGATCGGCGAGGACCGAACCTTCCGGCTCGATCGCATCGCAGACGCGCGGACCCTGCCCGGCTCATTCGAAGCGCCCGTGGGTCCCGCTCCTGCACAGCGCGTGTTGTCAGGATTCGCCACGGCCGCGTACCGGCATCAGGTGACCTTGCGAATCCACGGGACAGTTGAGCAGATCCGCGCCCACCTTCCCGTCAGCGTCGCGAGCCTGGAGGAGCACGAGCCCGCGGCCGGCGAGGACCGGGCGACCGAGCGCTGGCTGCGCGTCGAGCTGCGGGCGGAGCGGCTCGACTGGTTGCCTTCGGTACTCGCGGCACTCGACCAGCCGTTCGTCATCGAGCGCCCCGATGAACTCCGCGACCTCGTCATCGCGCTCGCCGATCGCCTCACGTCCCATGCCCGCCGAGCCTGACAGCGCGGAACCAATGTCATGAGATGGCACAGCGGTGGCCGTCTTGTTCTCTTCCCTCGTCGCGGCGATGGCCTTTGACGTCCCCGCCGGACGGCGGCGTTCAGATCGGCGAGGGTGGGAAGGCGCGGTGGGTAAGAGCCGTGCGCCACAGTCCGATCAGGAAGTCCACACCATGGCAGACACCGCACAAGCGACAGCCGTCCCCCGCTGGGTCCTGAAGTTCATGGACGCCATCGACACCCTGGAGTTCGGCGAGGGCTTCGCGCCACTGACCGACAACACCGACATGTACTTCGGCACCGCGCACATCCACGGCGTCGAGGCCATCAAGGAGTTCTTCGTCAAGATCGACGCACCGCTGGTCATCCGCCACGAGGTCCTGGAGTTCTGGACCGCGAGCGACGGCGTCCGCCTGCTGCGCGGTGAGGCGGTCATGGCCAAGAAGAGCGAACCGGAGCGGGTGGTGCGCGCCCCCTTCATGCACATCTTCTACCTCGACCAGGAAGAGCCTGTGCGCATCAGGACGCTCCGTGTCACCGCGGGCCCGCTGCAGACCGACGCCGTGATGTGACCCGGCTCAGGAAAGGCCCCCGCGAGGTCACGGCTTGCCGGTTACCGCGCAGAATTCGTCGATGTCGCGGGTGCGGCCCGCGTCCGCGGGGTCGGGACGCCGACGCGTGAGGGGGACGATGCCGGGTGCGAGCAGTGCCAGACCGTTGACCAGTGGCCTGCTGTTGAGCAGGTCCAACGGCGCGTCGCCCCGCTTCCGCACGAGAGGGTTTCCGCTTCGACGCCGCGTTCGTAGGTGCGGATCTTCAGCGCCTGCTGACCGGCGGACTGGACGAAGTTGACGTTCGTCCCCATTGAGGCAAGGTCGGCGTGGTGGCGGACGAGGCGCCCGACCATGACCGCGTCGATGGCGTCCACGTCGTCCACGATGGCTACGACGTGTTCGGTGCCGGTGTGGGCGCTGTCGAACCAGGTTGGCCTGCCGTTGATGACGGTTTGTAAGCGTCGAGGGAGGACCGCGCCCACTTCGGCCGTGACCCATACGGAGCCGTCAGACACGACCGCCTCGTGCACCACGCCGGCCATGTGGAGACTCATCCGCTGGAAGCCGTGATCACGGTGAGCGGCCCAGGCGGAGCACCGCAGGGCATTGCCGCACATGCTCGAGGCGGTTACGGTGCACGGCTGGCTGCGTGACGTCGACCAGCCCGGCACGCCGTCCGTGGTCCGCTGACACGCCGTCCGGCAGTGGTTCGAGGTGAGGCGCTGCCACAGTCGGCTTCGCGGGTGGGGCCGACAAAGGACATGCAGGGCGCATTCAACCCTCCGACGAGACCGCCCGGTGTACGACTTCGCCGATGAGGAGACCAGGCTGCACCGGATGCATCACAACTGCGCCGGTCGCCGCGCGTCACGTCACGCCAAGGCCCTCGCGGTCTTCGAGGGCGCTGATGGCGGTGGCGGTGAGGCTGTGGGTGATATGGCCTCGCATCAGCTGGGCTGCTTCGGCGGCGCGGCCGTCCACGATGAGGGAGACAAGTTGGCGGTGTTCCTGTAGGTCCCGGGTGCGGGGTTCGTCACCGGGCGGGAGTTCGAGGCCGAGGCGACGGTAGCGGTCGGACTTGTCCCACAGATCGTCCAGGAGACGGATCAGGACGTCGTTGTGCGAGGCCCGGTACACCGCCTGGTGGAAGGCGCGGTGGGCCGTGAGTGCCTCTTCCCCCCATTGGCGGGTGACGGGGAGGAGCTTGTCGACGGCGGCCCGCATCGTGGCGATGTCGTCGTCGGTCCGTCGCTGGGCCGCAAGTTCGGCGGCGGTCGGGTCCAGGGACAGGCGGACCTCGAAAAGCTGGCGGGCCTCGTTCGAGTTCATGACGGAGACCCGGACGTCGCGGTGGGTATCGACGGTGACGAGTCCCTCGCTGCTGAGGCGGCGGATGGCCTCACGCAGGGGCGTGATGCTCATGTTGAGGGACTCGGCGAGGTCGTACTGGGCGAGCCGTGACCCGGCAGGAAGAGTGCCGAAGAGGATCCGGTCGCGGAGTTCCGCGTAGGCGAGGTCGCTCTTGCTGAAGAACAGATTCTGGCCTGCCATAGCCCCCTGACCGTTCCTTTCCGGAGGTCCCCCACCCCTTGACATCCCGCATCGGACCGGCTCAGTCTAACAGCCGTCGCACCTTATAAGATATGAGGAAGGTTTCGCAGTGAAGATCACCAACGTCTACGAGGGCGTCGTTCCGATCAGCTCCTCGATCCGTAACGCCTGGATCGACTTCAGCTCCATGGACTGCTCGATCGTGGCGATCGAGAGCGACGTCATCCGGGACGGCAAGCCCGTGGTGGGCTACGGCTTCAACTCCAACGGCCGCTACAGCGCCGGCGAGATCCTGCGCCGCCGGGTCCTGCCCCGCCTCCTCGGGGCCGAGCCCAGCAGCCTGCTCGACGAGCAGGGCGGCCTGGACCACGCCAAGGCGTGGGACGTGATGATGAACAACGAGAAGCCCGGTGGGCACGGCGAGCGCTCGGTCGCGGTCGGCGTGGTGGACATGGCCCTGTTCGACCTGGCCTCCAAGATCGAGGGCAAGCCGCTGTACCGGTATCTGTCCGAGCACTACGGCGACGGGCAGCCCGACGACTCCGTCTTCGTCTACGCCGCCGGCGGCTACTACGCCCCGGGCAAGACCCTCACCGACCTTCAGGACGAGATGCGCGGTTTCCTCGACCTGGGCTACGACGTCGTCAAGATGAAGATCGGCGGCGCCGACCTGGCGGAGGACCTGCGCCGTATCGAGGCCGTCATCGACGTTCTGGACGGCGACGGCTCCCGGCTGGCCGTCGACGTCAACGGCCGCTTCGACCTCCGCACGGCTCTGGAGTACGGGCGGGCCATCGAGCCCTACGGGCTGTTCTGGTACGAGGAGATCGGCGACCCGCTCGACTACCACCTCAACGCCACCGTCGCCGAGCACTACGCCGGCGCCATCGCCACGGGCGAGAACCTCTTCTCCCTCCAGGACGCCCGCAACCTGATCCGCTACGGCGGCCTGCGCCCCGACCGCGACACCATCCAGGTCGACCCCGCGCTCTCCTACGGTCTGGTGGAGTACCTGCGCATCCAGGACATGCTCCGTCAGCACGGCTGGTCATCGAGGCGCTGCATCCCGCACGGCGGGCACCAGTTCTCCCTGCACATCGCAGCCGCCCTCAAGCTCGGCGGCAACGAGTCCTACCCGGGCGAGTTCCAGCCCACCGGCGGCTTCGCCGACGACGCTGTCGTCGAGAAGAGCCGCGTCGGCCTGACCGACACCCCCGGCATCGGCTTCGAGAGCAAAGCAGCCTTCCACAAGGTGCTGCGCGCCCTGCACAGCTGACCGCCACCCCACCGCAGACGCGCCCGCCACCGGGCGGGCGCTGTCGGCCGGCGCCGTCGCATACGGGCGCCGCACACGAGATCGGGGGCGCGCGAGCCGCATCGCGTCCCCCGCACCACCCCCCCCACGGGACAGGGCTATTCACGATCGTCGTGCAAGGGAGCACCAACGATGACAAGCACCACCACCGCCGGCCGCCCGCAGCGGTCGCGGCTGAGCCGTCTCATACGGGAGCTGTGGTTCCAGGTCGTCCTGGCCGCCGTCCTCGGCATCGCCGTCGGCATCCTCGCGCCCGGGCTGGGTGAGGATCTGAAGCCGCTCAACGACTGGTTCATCGCGCTGGTCAAGATGATCGTGATCCCGGTCGTCTTCTGCGTGGTCACCACCGGCATCGCCTCCATGGACAACCTGCGCAAGGCCGGCCGGATCGGTGTGAAGGCGATCGGCTACTTCCTGGTGCTGTCCCTGGCGTCCATGCTGATCGGGCTGGTCGTCGCCAACATCTTCCAGCCCGGCTCCGGCCTGCACGTCGACCCCTCGTCACTGAACGCCGACGACGTGCCCAAGACCGCCACCGAGCACGCCACCTTCACCGGCTTCATCTCCTCCCTGATCCCCGCCTCCTTGCTGGGCGCAATCACCGGAGATGCGATCCTGGCCGCGCTGATGGTCTCGATCGTCTTCGGTGTGGCCCTGAACATGGCCGGTGAGGAAGGGGCACCGCTGACCCGCGGCATCAAGGCGCTGTCGGACGTCGTCTTCCGCATCGTGGGCTGGGTGATGCGGCTCGCGCCCTTGGGTACCTTCGGCGCTCTGGCCACCGTGGTCGCCACCTACGGCGCCGAGAGCCTCAAACAGCTCGGCTACCTCATCGTCCTGTTCACCGCGACCTGCGTCGTCTACGTCCTGGTCGTCCTCGGCGCCATCATGCGGGCCTGCCGCCTGAGCCTGTTCGGCCTCATCCGCTTCCTCAAGGCCGAACTGCTCGTCGCCCTCAGCACCTGTTCCAGCGAGGCCGTCCTGCCCCAGCTGGTACGCAAACTGGAGATCCTCGGCATCGGCCGGCCCGTGGTCGGCATCGTCATCCCCTCCGGGTTCTCCTTCAACCTGGACGGCTCCGCGGTCTACCTCACGATGGCCTCCCTCTTCCTGGCCCAGGCCATGGGCATCGACCTGTCCTGGCAGCAACAGCTGATCATGGTCGGCGTCATGATGCTCACCAGCAAGGGCACCGCCGGGATCGCGGGCGGCGCGTTCATCGTCCTCGCCAGCACCGTCACCGCGGTCGGCCACATCCCGCTCGCCGCCCTCTCCCTCATAGTCGGCATCGACCGCATCCTCAACGAGGGCCGCGTCTTCATCAACGTCCTCGGCAACGCCGTCGCCACCATCGTGATCGGCAAGTGGGAGAACGACTTCGACACCGAACAGGCTCGCAAGGTCCTGCACTCCCGCACCAACACGCCGCCGCAGGACGAGCTGGACACCACCAAGGTCGGCGCCGACAAGTAGCCGGGCCCGTCGTCGAGTGCAGTCACCCTCGACGGCGTATGCGGCACCCACCGGCGGCATCCTCCACGCCGTGCACCAGGACAGCTGAGGAACCCTTCCCGCGAGCACGCCCAGCGTCTCCTACTCGATGACCATCCGGCTCGAAGCCCCGCGGCAGGCAACGCGGTCTTTCGACGGACAGCCAAGATGGAGGTGCTGGGCGGTTCAGTCACCGCACCCGGGACGTCGTCTCCGGGTCCCCGGCGGGTGCCGGCAGCCACCTGGCCCGCACCCGTTCGGAAGCCGCCCCTCGGCCGCGGCGGCGTTGAGGACCCGTGCGAGGTGCCACCCACCGACATGTCAGAAGGGGAAGCCAGTGTGGGCGCGTCCAGGGCCGGCCTCGGATGCCGCGACGCCGAAGCGATACCGGATCCGCTGGGTGGGACCACTCCACCAGGCAGAGACCGCCGATCCATGGATAAGCCGTCCTCTCCCGCCCCTGCGCGGGCGTCTTTACGGTCGGGGCTGCGGGCGCTCACCGGCCCGCCGTACCGAAGGAGCAGGACCCCCATGAAGATGACCGGCAACACGATCCTGATCACCGGCGGCACCTCGGGCATCGGCCTCGGTCTGGCCCTGCGTCTGCACGAGGCCGGCAACAAGGTGATCGTCGCCGGGCGGCGCAAGGAACTCCTCGACGAGATCACGGCCGAGCACCCGGGCATCGACGCGCTCGTCCTCGATGTCGCGGACTCCGACTCGATTGCCCGGGCCCGTGAGACCGTGGCGGCGAGCTACCCGGGGCTGAACGTCCTGGTCAACAACGCCGGCATCATGCTGCGGGAGAACCTCCTCGATCCGGCCGGACTCCAGGTCGCCGAGAATCACGTCGCGACCAATCTGCTCGGCACGATCCGGATGACGTACGCCTTCCTGCCACTGCTGGTGGGCAAGGACGACGCGGTCGTCTTGAACGTCACCTCGGCGCTGGCGTTCGTCCCGTATCAGACCACCCCGACCTACAGCGCGACCAAGGCCGCGCTGCACTCCTTCTCCGAGAGCCTGCGCATCCAACTGGCCGGTGCTGACACCGGCGTCCAGGTGATCGAGGTGGTCCCGCCGGGCGTGCGAACGACCCTGCTGGGCCAGCAGGACAGCGACCAATCCATGCCGTTGGACGACTTCCTCACCGAGACCCTCGACCTGCTGCGGGAGAAGCCCGACGCGAAGGAGCTGGTCGTCGAGCGCGCCAGGTTCATCCGCGACGCGCAGGCCAACGGCTCCTACGACGACGTCCTCGCCATGATCAGCGGCAGCTGATCGACCTGTTGTTTCCGACTGGAAGCAACAGCAGGCGAGCGCCGTCACACGACGAACCTCGTCCTGTCGGCCAGGCCGGGCGACGAGGCCCGGGGCCTGTCCAAAGCGTCAGGAGTCCTCGACGGAGACCGTCGCCGCAGGCCGCCTTCCATGCCGACGGCCTGCGGCGTACCGCCGACAGTCGGCGAATTTCCCAGCGGGTCACGCAGGGGCAGATGACCAGCGGGTCGTCTCGCCGCGAGCGCCCTCGCGTCGGCCGTACGGGCGGCTTCGCGCGGACAGAAGAGGAGGGCTCAGCCATGGATCGGCGGTTTCTGGATAGCCGGGCGGGATACGGCGAGGATGGGGCCATGGACAAGAAGGAACTGGCGGAATTCCTGCGGTACCGGCGTGAGGCGCTGCGCCCCCGCGACGTCGGGCTGGTCGAGGGGCCGCGCCGGCGTACCCAGGGGCTGCGCCGCGAGGAGGTCGCGCAGCTCGCCGGTATGTCCACCGACTACTACGCCCGGCTGGAACAGCAGCGCGCTCCGCAACCCTCCGTCCAGATCACCGCGGCTCTCGCCCGGGCACTGCGGCTGACACTGGACGAACGCGACCATCTCTTCGTCCTCATCGGCCACAACGCCCCGGCCCGCTTCCACCGCTCCGAACATGTCAGCCCGACCCTGATGCGGGTCCTGGACCGTCTGGACGACTCCCCGGCCCTGGTGCAGACCGACCTGCTCGACACCCTCGCGATGAACCCGTTGGCCGTCGCACTGCTCGGCGACCACACTCGCCACACCGGTCTGGCCAGTAGCGGCTACTACCGCTGGTTCATGGACCCGGCCGAGCGTCTGGTGTATCCCGAGGAGGTCCACGAACACCACGGCCGAGCCCATGCAGCGCGCCTGCGGGCCGCGCTGACAGCCGGCAGCGACACCCCCCGAGCCGCCCGGATCCTCGCCGAACTCCAGGAACACAGCACCGAGTTCGTCCGCATGTGGGAACTTCAGGAAGTCGCCCAAAGCTACGACGACTGCAAGACCATCCTCCATCCCGAACTCGGCCGCATCGACGTAGACGCCCAGCTCCTGTTCACCGAGAACCGCGCCCAGACTCTGGTGGTGCTGACCACTCGTCCCGGCACGGAGAGCCACAGCAAGCTCGAACTGCTCTCCGTCATAGGGCACCAGCAGCTCGCTTCCTGACGTCCTGGGCCGGGGGACGGGTCCGGGCTCAGCGCGGGAGGGGCCGAACAAGTTGGAGACCTGTGTGCCGAATCCGGTCAGGGGCGCCGGTGATGCATGCGGGTCACGGTCCAGGACGCCGGAAGTCGTCGGGACCGGCGGCGCGGCGCCCCACGCACCCACTCCCGCACGGCTCTTGCCCTGCGCTCCGCGGCCAGGCAGGTGGGCCCCCTGGGCTGTCCGGGCTCCGTGGTCGGGCCGCCGGTTTGACCGGATGCCGCCTCCGTTTTACTCTCGCAGGTATGCGGAGGCGGCATCCGTTTTGATGCGGCCACAGGATCACGGCAGGCAGGAGGGCGGCGCATGAGCGCCGGTGAGCAGTGGGGACGCAAGCCCCGCGCGGACGTTCAGCGCAACCGCGCTGCTCTCCTGAGCGCACCCCGGGCGTTCCGGCCGGAACGCCCGGCCGCCTCGCCATCCCCGTCGCCGGTGACTCCGAGGAGGCGCGGAAGGTGGCCATGAGCCTGGTGGACGGCACCGGCTTCGACCCCTATGACGCCGGCATTCTGGCCGACTCCTGGCGCCAGCAGCCGAACAGTCCCGCCTACTGCACCGAGCTGACCCTCGATGAGCTGCCGGCGGCCCTGGCCGCGGCCGACCGCGTCAAGGACGCGGCCATCCGCGACAGCCTCCCGGAACACCTCGCCGCCCTCCCGGCCACGGCCGCCGTCGACGATGTCGTCGAGATGAACCGCGCCGCCCACCGCTGAGACACCCGACGCGACTCTCGCGCACGCGACGGCACGAGGGCGGCAACGCCGGCACACCACGAACACACACGACGAACACGAAGAGCGGCGCTCACTTCGGCAAGGTCGTCATCACCCACGTACACCACCGCGTCCGCGGTCGGCCGCAGCCCGGTCGCGCCGCAGGGACCAAGCCCGGGAATCCCGGTCACCGAAACCGGGGTTCCGTTCCGGACAAGGAGTTTCACCATGAAGATCGGCATTCTCGGCACCGGGAACATCGGCAAGACGTTGACCAGGCGGTTGAGCGCGGGCGGGCACGAGGTGAAGGCGGCAAATTCGCGCGGCCCGGAGACGATCGAGGCGGACGTGCTGTCCTCGGGCGGACGCGCGGTGACCGCGGCGGAAGCCGTAGTGGACGTCGACGCCGTGATCCTCTCCATTCCCTTCGATCGCATTCCGCAGGTCGCACCACTGATCGCCAAGCTGCCGGCTGACACGGTTGTCATCGATACGTCGAACTACTTCCCGCATCGCGACAACGGAATCGCGGCGATCGAGGCCGGCCAGGCCGAGAGCGTGTGGGCTGCCACGCAGCTGGGGCGGCCCATCGTCAAGGCGTGGAACTCGATCGGAGCCGAGTCGTTCGCGCACAGGAACAAGCCGGCGGGAAGTGCGGACCGCATCTCGCTCCCCGTCGCGGCCGACAGTCCGCGAGAGCGTGACCTGGCAATGGCACTCGTTGAGGACACCGGGTTCGACGCCTTTGATGCGGGGCCGCTCGCGGAATCGTGGCGGCAGCAGCCCGGCACGCCCGCCTACTGCACGGATCTCACCCGTCAGGAACTGCCGGACGCACTGGCGACGGCGGACGCGGCGCGATCACCGAAGCGGCGTGACCTCGGGCTCGCCGCGGTCCAGGAACGCTTCGGGGCCGGCGTGCAGCCAGACGCGGAATACCTTGTCCGCCTGAACCGCGCAATTTCCATGTGAGGAGGGACGGCCCCCTGCGATGTCCGGGCTCCGCGCTCAGGCCGCCCATTTGACCGGACGCTGCCTCCGTTTTACTCTCTACTAAGTACGGAGGCAGCATCCGTTTTGATGCGGCCGCAGGATCACGGCAGACAGGAGGGTGCATGAACGCCGGTGAACAGCGGGGACGCAAGCCCCGCGCGGACGTCCAGCGCAACCGCGCTGCCCTCCTGGAGACCGCGCAGCGTCACTTTCTGCAGCACGGGGTCGGCACCTCCCTCGAGGCGGTGGCCAAGGAGGCGGGCGTCGGGCCCGGCACCCTGTACCGGCACTTCCCCACCCGGGAGGCGCTCCTGGCGGCTGTGCTGCAGACGCGCTCCGAGGAACTGGTGGCCCGCCAGGCGGACATCGAGCAACTCGGTGACCCGGCTGAGGCGCTGGAGCAGTGGCTGCGGGCGATGGAGGACTACTTCAGCGCCTTCAGTGGGCTGCCCGACCCGCTCATGGCCGCAGCCAGGGCGCAGGAACCGGACAACCCGCTCACCATTCCCTGCGACATCCTCATCTCCGCCACCGATCAATACGTGCGAGCCGCGCAGCTCGCGGGGCGCGTGCGCGCGTCGGTGCGGGGGAACGACCTGTTCCTCGCGGCCTGTTCCGTTGCCTGGATCAAGGGCACCGGTACCGAGGAGGAGTCGCTCGACCGGCTCCGCATGCTCATCGCGAGCGGTTACCGCCAGCAGGACACCCAGGCGTAAATCGCCGGGCACTCCTCTCTTCCCCCCCCCCGCAACGCCAGGCGGCACCACCACCCATCCATCACATCGTGCTGCCCCAGGGGCGGCACAACCTCCTAAGGAACAAATCATGAAAATTACTGTCATAGGCGCTGGCGCCATCGGAGGGAACCTCGCTGCCAAGCTGAGCACGGCCGGTCACGACGTCCAGGTGGCCGACGCCCGCGGCCCCGAGGCCATCCGGGCGGAGGTACTGGAGTCCGGGGCCCGCGCGGCGGACCTCTCCGACGCCGCCGTCCAGGGCCGGGACGTCATCGTCCTGTCGATCCCGTTCGGGGTGGCGGGCCAGCTGGCGGACCTGTTCGCGTCGGTGCCCGACCAGACGGTGGTCATCGACACCTCGAACTACTACCCCGGCATGCTCAGCGAGCCGATCGAGGCGGTGGACAAGGGCCAGGTGGAGAGCGTGTACACCGCCGAGCTGCTCGGCCGCCCCGTGGTCAAGGCGTGGAACGCCGCGCTGGCCGAAACCCAGCGGACCAAGGGCGTTCCGGCCGGAACGCCCGGCCGCCTCGCCATCCCCGTCGCCGGTGACTCCGAGGAGGCGCGGAAGGTGGCCATGAGCCTGGTGGACGACACCGGCTTCGACCCCTATGACGCCGGCACGCTGGCCGACTCCTGGCGCCAGCAGCCGAACAGTCCCGCCTACTGCACCGAGCTGACCCTCGACGAGCTGCCGGCGGCCCTGGCCGCGGCCGACCGCGTCAAGGACGCGGCCATCCGCGACAGCCTCCCGGAACGCTTCGCCGCCCTCCCGGCCAACCCCACCGTCGACGACATCGTCGAGATGAACCGCGCCGCCCACCGCTGAGACACCCGACGCGACTCTCGCGCACGCGACGGCACGAGGGCGGCAACGCCGGCACACCACGAACACATACGACGAACACGAAGAGCGCATAGTCCCCCGCGCTGCGGGCTGTAGCTTCGGCACGCCGCTGCCTGCGACCATCCGCAAGCCTGCCGGCACCCGCAGGGTGCGTCCGTAGCCGCGGCGGCCTCCGCGCAGCGCAGCATGGCAGATGACTGCGCGCCACGGAGAGGAACCGCCTTGCCCGGCACCGCATCACCCTTCACCGACATCGCACGCTCCCGCCGCTCCCCCCGGCAGTTCCTGCCCACAGCCCTGTCGCCTTCGGACATCCGCGGTGTGCTGGAAGACGCGCAGACGGCCCCCTCGAACAGCAACACCCAGCCGTGGACGGTGCACGTCGTCTCAGGTGCGGCGCGGGACGCCCTGGCCAAAGAGCTGCTCCGGGCCGAGGAGGAGGGGCGGGCCTCCCCGGATTTCACCGATGGCTACGGCGACGGCCTCTACCTCGAGCGGTCGCGGGCCTTGGGCGCGAGTGTCTACCGGGTCCGAGGCGTCGAGCGCTCGGACCGGGACGGCAGGAGGACGGCGGTCCGCGAGAACCTGGAGTTCTACGGCGCTCCCCATGCCGCTTTCCTGTTCATGCCGGCCCTCGGCGACGGGGTGCGGACGGCCGGCGACATCGGCATGTACGCGCAGAACTTCCTGCTCTCGCTGGCGGCCCGGGGGCTGGCCGGCATCCCGCAGACCGTACTCGGCGTCTACGCCGACACCGTCCGCGAGTTCCTGGGCGTCCCCGCGGAGCTCAAGCTGCTGTTCGGCATCTCCTTCGGCTTGGCCGACCCGGCGGCACCGGTGAACACGCTCCGCACGGAGCGGGTTCCGCTGCAGCGGAGCGTGGTCCTGCATGACACCCCGGGAGTCCTTGACAGGCCGTAGTTCCTCCGCCCGCAGAAACCATGCGGCGCCTGGGCCTGGGCCGCCACTCGGCCGGCGCGGCCCCGGCACGAACTGCCGCTTTGCGTAAGTGACTTCGCGAGCTCCACTCGCAATAGTGGCGCAGGTCACCCGAAATACGTCTCGCCATTCAAGATTTATGTGGGGCGAGGTGTCCGGAGCGGCCCTCAAGTGGCCCGGATGTGGTCGCCTTACTTCGACTTAGGGCACGCCGAGGGCACGCAGCCCTCAAATTGGACTAGACAACAAACAAACCCCAGGTCGCTGACCTGGGGTTTCACATGGAGCGGGTGACGAGAATCGAACTCGCGCTCTCAGCTTGGGAAGCTGATGTTCTACCATTAAACTACACCCGCGTAAGACGCCGACGGAGTCGGTGTGCGAACGTGCGCCACTTTACCTCATGTCCGGCCCCGGGTGTTGATGCCTTGGGGCCTGAGGGCGTTTCAGGGGTGGGATGCGGCTGCGGGGCAGCGGAGTTGGGGCGTACGGTGGGGGCGTCGGCGAGGGGTCGGGCGGGACCGGAGCGCCGCCTCGAAGGCTGTTCCTTTTATCCCGTACTGTGGCTTTTGTCGTCAGGCAAGCACCAGCCAGACGCGGCTCTTGGGGAAGGGACTCTTGGACTTGATGGAGCGCACCGTCGTCCGCTGTGCCGATGGGCACGTGTTCACCACCGCTTCGTTCCCGATGCAGCAGGCCGAGCGACTCGGCCCCGGCCGGCTGCTCCGGTGCCCGCGGTGTACGCGGCTCCGGAGCGTCGTACCCGTCAGCCACCAGAAGCGGTAGCGAGCGGAGCGATCGGCAGCCGGCTGTAGCGAACAGCGGACAAAGACATAGCAGTAGGGCATAAGGCGCGCGGAGTCGTCCGGTTGTGGTCGCTCCGCGCGCCTTGCGTATCCTCGGGGCGTGCTTCTCTCAGACAAGGACATCCGGGCCGAGATCGACGCAGGACGAGTGCGTATCGATCCGTTTGACGACGCGATGGTGCAGCCGTCGAGCATCGATGTGCGGCTGGACCGCTACTTCCGGGTGTTCGAGAACCACCGGTACCCCCACATCGACCCCTCCGTCGAGCAGAGTGATCTGACGCGGCTCGTGGAGCCGGAGGGGGACGAGCCGTTCATCCTGCACCCGGGGGAGTTCGTCCTCGCCAGTACGTACGAGGTCATCACGCTGCCCGACGATCTCGCCTCCCGGCTGGAGGGCAAGAGCTCGCTGGGGCGGCTGGGGCTCGTGACGCACTCCACCGCCGGGTTCATCGACCCCGGCTTCAGCGGGCACGTGACCCTGGAGCTGTCCAACCTCGCCACCCTGCCGATCAAGCTCTGGCCGGGGATGAAGATCGGGCAGCTGTGCATGTTCAAGCTCAGCTCGCCCGCCGAATTCCCGTACGGGAGCGAGCGGTACGGGTCGCGGTACCAGGGGCAGCGGGGGCCGACGGCCTCCCGGTCCTTCCTCAATTTCCATCGGACCCAGGTGTGAGCGACATCAGCATGTGCGGCGAGCGGGAGAATCTGACCTACGAGCGGTTCGGGGTCGCCGTGCGCGAGCTCGCGCAGGCCATCGCCGACGACGGGTACGAGCCCGACGTCGTGCTCAGCATCGCCCGCGGCGGTGTCTTCGTGGCCGGCGGTCTCGCCTACGCCCTCGACTGCAAGAACATCCACCTCGTGAATGTGGAGTTCTATACGGGCGTGGGGACCACCCTCGAGATGCCCGTCATGCTCGCCCCCGTCCCGAACGTGATCGACTTCTCCGAGAAGAAGGTGCTGATCACCGACGACGTCGCCGACACCGGCAAGACCCTCAAGCTGGTCCGTGACTTCTGCCTCGACACCGTCGCCGAGGTGCGCAGCGCCGTGGTCTACGAGAAGTCCCAGTCGCTGGTGAAGTGCGAGTACGTGTGGAAGCGGACCGATGAGTGGATCAACTTCCCGTGGAGTGTCGAACCGCCGGTCGTGCGGCGCGCCGGGCAGGTGCTCGACGCCTGACGGGCAGCCCTGACAGGCGGCAAAAAAGGGGCTCCTCCGGGAGCCCCTTTCTCGTACGCGGAACCTCAGACCGTGCCCAGCTTCACGATCGACAGCAGCGCGATCAGCTGGATCGCCGACGCGCCCAGCGCCTTCGGCCAGGGCAGGTCGTGGGAGCGGCTGACCATGAGGGTCAGGAGGGCGCCGCCCGCGATCCAGGTGGCCCAGCCCACGAGCTGTACGAACGTCGCGTCGCCGCCGGCGAACATCGCGAAGACCAGGCGGGGCGCGTCCGTGAGGGACATGATCAGCATGGACAGGCCGACCGTGGGCTGCCAGGCGCCGTCGCCGCCGAGCTGGCGGGCCAGGGTGTGGGTGACCACGCCCAGGATGAACGCGCTGATCGCCATCGCGACGGCCGTCGTCAGGACGATCGGGATCGCGTTCGACAGTGTGGCGTTTATCGCATCGTTGCGGGCGCCGTCGAAGCCGAAGACGGCGAGCAGGCCGTAGAGGAGCGTGACGATGAGGGCCGGGCCCCACATCGAGTAGTCGCGCATCTGGAGGAACGTCTGGTTGGGGGAGAGCACGATCCCCCGGAGCAGGGCCTTCCAGTGCAGACGCGGGCCGACCGGTCCGGGCGGCGGGCCCGCCGCGCCGGCGCGGTAGGTGTCGCCCTGGTTGTAGGGGTCATCGCCGACCGAGAAGGCCTGGGTGTGGCCCGGGTTGTTCGCCGCGTACGGGTCCGGCGGGCCCTGCGGGCCGGGCGGGTACGCGCCGTCGCCGAAGTACTCCGGCTCGCCGTGGCCGCCGGGTCCGCCGTAGCCGCCACCGGGGCCGCCGGGGCCGGCGTTCGCCTGCGGCCACGTGGGGCCGCCGCCGTTGCCGTACGGCTGCTGCTGCGGGTACGGCTGCGGCGCCGGCGGGTAACCGTACGACGGTCCCTGCGGCGTCTGCTGCCCGTGCGGGGGGTGTTGCGGTCGCGTCTGAGGAGCGCCGTTGTTCCGGCCGCGTCCGATCCTGAATCCAGCCACGTCTTCGAACGTACCTGGTCCCGGGCGGTGGCGTGCCGGGCCCGGGCTTCCGGGCCCGGCTTTGCGGCCGAGCTGTGACATCCCTTAGGGGGTAAGCCCCTTCAGGAACTCATGGGTTGTCAGGGTTCTGCCCCAGGGCCCCGCATCGCGACGTCAGCGCAGCATGTCCTGGCCCAGCCTCAGATAGTCCGTCGTCGACATGCCCAGGGAGCCGGGGCCGAAGCTGATCGCGTTCTTCGTGATCACGCCCGAGGCCGAGCCGCGCAGGCTGTAGAGGGAGCCGGAGGGGTGGTTCTCGCCGTCGGAGCCCACGGACAGGTCCGCCTTGCCGTCGCCGGTGAGGTCGGACAGGCGTACGGACGCGCCGAAGCGGTCGGCGGACTCGGCGGTGCCGGGGACGCCCTCCGTGTTCTGGGTGAACGACTGGGCGCCGGTGCCGGTCAGTCCGGCGGCCGAGCCGCGCAGCACGATGACGCTGCCCGCGATCTCGGCGGCGCCGACGGTCTCGTGGAGTACGCCGACGGCCACCTCGGCGTAGCCGTCGCCGTCGACGTCGGCGACCGAGAGGTCGTTGCCGAACGCGTCACTCTCCTCGTCCGCGCCGGGGACGCCCGGGGTGTCCTGGTTGATCACCGCCTGGGGCTGGGTGCGGACGCCGTTCGCGCTGCCGAGCCAGGAGCTGACGGAGCCGCCGAGGCTCTTGCCGTCGGTGCTCGGGGCCGCCGTGACCACGTCGTCGTAGCCGTCGCCGTTGAGGTCGCCGACGGCGGCGACGTCCCAGGCGTGGCTCTTGAGGAACGTCTGGTAGGTGAGGCCGGAGCCGGAACCGAGGTAGATCATGGTGCCGGCGTCGTACGTCGACGCCTCGCTGCCCGTGATGACCAGGTCGTCGGTGCCGTCGCCGTTGAGGTCACCGGAGGTGAGGTTCAGGGCGCCGGTGAGGCCGCTGCCGGTCTGGAGGCCGGTGGCGAGTTCCTGGTGGGTGCCCGAGCCGGAGGCCTTGGCGATGCCCTCGTGGATCCAGATGTCGCTGCCGGTGCTGCCGACGGCGAGATCGGCCCGGCCGTCCCCGGTGAAGTCGCCGACGGCGAGGGACATGCCGTACTCGTCGTGGGCCGCCACGGCCGGGTCGGGGACGCCGCGGCCGCCGGACAGGCCGCTCTTGCCGCCCCAGACGACGGTGACGGAGCCGCCGTCGGCATCGGAGTCCACGTCCTCGCCGGTGCTGCCGATCACCAGGTCGGCATAGCCGTCGCCGTTCAGGTCGCCGGAGGTGAGGGTCCTGCCGAACCGGTCGCCCTGCTCGGCGGTGCCGGGGATGCCGGCCGTGTCCTGGGTGAGGACGGTGCGGCGGGCGGCGCTGATGCCGTTCGCGGAGCCGTAGGTGATGACGACGGCGCCCGCGTCGGTCTTGCCGCCGACCAGGGTGTAGGGCGCGGCTGCGGCGAGGTCGCGGTAGCCGTCGCCGTTGAAGTCGTCGGCGTACTCGGCGGGCGCCGCGGCGGCGGGGGCGGTGAGGAACACGGGGGTGAGGCCGGTCGCCAGCAGGGCGGTGACCAGGGCGGTCGTGGTGGATCTGCGCATGATGCTGTCCTTCTGGCCGGTCAGCCGATGAGGTTGGCGCCGAACGCGCCGTACGAGCGGGTCTGGCCGAGGCTGCCGGGGCCGAAGGTGCGGGCGCCGTCGGTGACGGGGCCGGTCGCGGAGCCGCGCAGGGCCGTGACGGCGCCGATGCCCTCGTCCTCGAAGCCGGCGGTGATCGTGAACTCGGCGTGGCCGTCCTTGGTGACGTCCGCCAGCAGGACGTCGGAGCCGAAGTAGTCGATGGCCTCGGCCGCCCCCGGGACGCCGGCGGTGTCCTGGGTGAGGGTGCGGGCGCCGGTGCGCGAGACGCCGGAGGCCGCGCCGTTCATCAGGATCGTGGCGCCGGCGTCCTCGGTGGTGCCGATGTCCTCGAAGACGACGCCGATGGCGAGGTCGCCGAAGCCGTCGCCGTTGGTGTCGCCGATGGAGACGGAGCTGCCGAAGCCGTCGTTCGCCTCGTCGGAGCCGGGGACGCCGGTGGAGTCCTGGGTGAGTTCGGCCAGGGGCGCGTCGCCGTTGACCGGGCCGCCCTCCGAGCCGCGGATGACGACGACCTCGCCGCCGAGCGAGCCGCTGTGGTCGTCCTCCTTCGTGAAGACGTTGCCGATGGCGATCTCGTCGTAGCCGTCGCCGTCGATGTCGCCCAGCGCGAGGGAGGTGCCGCCGTTCAGCGGGCGGGGGACCGAGGTGTCCAGGCCGGTGGCGGTGCCGAGGTAGGCGACGCCCTTGGACCAGCTGTTCACCTCGCCCTCGTCGAGGGGGACGCGGTAGGTGAGGACCAGGTCCGACCTGCCGTCGTTGTCGGTGTCGCCCGCCTCCATGGCGTCGACGCTGTACGCGCCCTCCGGGGTGGGGAGGTGCTGGACGGCGCCGGTGGTGCCGGTGGTGGTGAAGCCGCCGCGGATGACGTACGTGTCGGCGTAGGCGCCCGCGGCCAGGTCCGCCTTGCCGTCGCCGTCGAAGTCGCCCGCGGTCAGCAGCTTGCCCCAGTTGTCGTGCGCGGAGACCGCCGGGTCCTTCACCGTGGTGCCGTTCTTCAGGCCGCTCGCCGAACCCCACAGGATGGTGACGGAGCCGCCGTCGACATCGGTGCCGACGTCCTCGCCGGTGGAGCCGACCGCGAGGTCGGTGTAGCCGTCGCCGTCGAGGTCGGCCATGGCGAGGGCGTCGCCGAAGGTGTCCTCGGCCTCCGCCTCGCCGGGCACGCCCGCGGTGTTCTGGCTGATCACGGTGCGCTGGGCCGGGTCGAGGCCGGTGGCGCCGCCGTAGACGACGGCGACGTAGCCGGCCATGCCCTTGCCGTCGACCTTGGCGTACGGGGCGGCGAAGGCGACGTCCCCGTGGCCGTCGCCGTTGAAGTCGGCGGCCGGGCCGGTGGCGGGGGCGGCGGTGGCCGTCGTCGCGGGCAGGGCGGTGAGCAGGCCGGTGGTCAGGGCCGTCGCCAGGAGGAGGGTGCGCTTGCGCATCGAAGTCCCCGTTTTCGGTATGGAGTTCGGCGTGGAGTGATGGTCAGGAGTTGAGGGCCGTGCCGTAGCCCGGCGCGCCGGCCGTCGAGACGCCCGTCGTGCCCGGGCCGAAGCTCGTCGAGCCGGTGGCGGTGAGGCCGGTAGCGGCGCCGCGCAGGGACCAGACCGCGCCGTCGCCGTTCTCGCCCGGCGCGGAGACGGACAGATCGGCGCGGCGGTCGCCGGTGTGGTCGGTGAGCGTGACGCGCTCGCCGAAACGGTCGCCCTTCTCGGAACCGCCGGGCACGCCCGCGGTGTTCTGGCTGTACGACGTCGCGCCCTTGGTGGTCAGTCCGGACGCCGAGCCGTACAGCAGGGTGACGGCACCGGCGGCGGAGTTCTCGCCCGCGGTGCCCACGGCCAGGTCGGCGTACCCGTCGCCGTTGACGTCGCCGAGCGAGACGCCGCTGCCGAAGCGGTCGCCCTTCTCGGAGGCGCCGGGCACACCGGCGGTGTCCTGGGTGAGGACGAGCGGGGCGCGGTTCGTGTCCCGGCCGTCCGGTCCGCCGTAGACGACGGTGACCTTGCCGCCGAGGGCGCCGGCCGGGTCGGCGGAGGTCTCGCGGTCGTTGCCGACGGCGATGTCGGCGTAGCCGTCCTTGTCGATGTCCGCCACGGCGGAGACGTACCCGGCGGGCAGGTCCTGCAGCCAGTCGGTGTAGTTGCCGATCTCCATGTCGGCCAGGGCGGTGACGGCGTCGTCGGTGCCGCCCGCGCGGCCGTGCAGGACCACCCGGGGGTGGCCGACGCCGGTGACGTTGCCGGAGGACAGGTGGGTGATGCCGTACGACGTGGACCACATGTCCTTGCGCGAGCCCGAACCGCCGTTGTGCGCACCGGTCTTGGTGATCGGGCCGGAGACGAGGGAGAGGGTGACCGGGCCGGTGGAGCCGACCGCCACGTCGGGGTCGCCGTCGTTGTCGAAGTCGCCCGCGGCGAGGGTCTGGCCGTAGCGGTCGTAGTCGGTGCTGAAGAAGCTGAACAGCGAACGGGCGCCGGACAGGCCGGACTTCGCGCCCCAGACGATGGTGACGGTGCCGTCGTTGGTGTCGCTGCCGTCCTCGCCGGGCGCGCCGACCAGCAGGTCGGCGTAACCGTCGGTGTTCAGGTCCGCGGAGGCGAGGGCCGAGCCGAAGGCGTCGTCGGCCTCGGCGGCACCCGGCATCCCGGCGGTGTCCTGGGTGAGGAGCGTGCGCGTCGAGGTCTTCGGCCCGCTCGCGCTGCCGTAGACGACGGACACGGCACCCGCCTTCGCCTTCCCGGCGACCGTGGCGCCCGGGGCGCCGATCGCCAGGTCGGTGCGGCCGTCGCCGTTGAAGTCGTACGGGGCGGCGGCCGTGGCGGCATGGGCGGCGGGCGCGGTGAGGGCGGCGGTGAGAGGGGTGAGGGCCGCCATGAGAAGAGCGGCGCTGCGCAGACGCATGGGTGTCCTTGCCTGGTACGCGGATTGACGGTATGTCACTGAGCGATGGCCCAGGCGAAGTTGGGGTCGCCGCCCTTGAGGGAGACGTCGCGAGCCGAGAGGAACTTCGAGCCGGTGGTGGTCAGGCCGGAGGCGGCGCCGCGCAGGACGGTGACCGCGCCGTAGCCGTTCTCGTAGCCGGCGCCGCTGACCAGGTCGGCCTTGCCGTTCTTGTCCAGGTCGACCAGACGCACCGACATGCCGAAGGCGTCCATCGTCTCGTTGCTTCCGGGGACGCCGGCGGTGTCCTGCGACCAGGACTTGGCGCCCTTGCCGCTCAGTCCGGAGGCGGAGCCGTACAGGAGGGTCACCGAGCCGGCGTCCTCGACCGTGCCGATGTCCTCGGCCCAGGCGCCGACCGCGATGTCGGCGTAGCCGTCGCCGTTGACGTCACCGGCGCTGAGGGCCGAGCCGAACAGGTCGCCGTTCTCACCGGCGCCGGGCACGCCCGCGGTGTCCTGGTGGATCACGGTCGGCTTCTGCGCCGGGTCGGGGCCGGTGGGGCCGCCGTACCAGACGGTGATCTGGCCGCCCTTGTGGCCGGCGGGCCTGGCCGGACTCGGGTCCTGGTAGTCGCCGAGCACGAGGTCCCCGTAGCCGTCGCCGTTGACGTCGGCGATCGTGCCCTCCTCGCCGTCGGCCTGCGGCAGATAGGTGCGGGCGTACTTGGTGCCGGTCCAGCGGTGGTAGCTGATCTCCCCGCCCTCGTCGCCGTCGACGAGGAACGGGTACACGCGCTCGGCCGCGCCGTCGCCGCTCATGTCACCCGCGAACACCTCGTACGTCGATCCGAACTCGCTGATGCCGATGTGGCTGGTGGGGCCGGTCGTACGGCTGAAGGGGCCCTTGTAGAGGCGGGTGTGGCTCTGGCCGGTGAGCGTCACGTCCGTCGCGCCGTCACCGTCGAAGTCGCCGATCGCTACGCCGGAGGAGAAGCCGCCTCCCTCGGAGAGGGTGGACGGCTGGGGCAGGCCCTTGCCGCCGGACAGGCCGTTCTTGCCGCCCCAGACGACGGTGGCCGAGCCGACGCCGTCCCGGTCGCCGATCGCCTCGTACTGGGCGCCGACGACCAGGTCCGAGTAGCCGTCACGGTCCAGGTCACCGGCGGCGAGGCTGTTGCCGAAGCGGTCGCCGTACTCGGCGGTGCCGGGGACGCCCGCGGAGTTCTGCGTGATCACGGTCTTCTTCGCCGCCGAGACGCCGGACGCCGAGCCGTACAGCACGACGACGGCACCGGCGCTCTGCACCGAGCCGACGTCGGCACTCATCGCGCCGATGGCCACGTCCCGGTATCCGTCGCCGTTGAAGTCACCGGCGAGCCCGGAGGGCGCGGCGGCGGCCGTACCGACGGGGAGAGCGGTGGTGAGGAGGCCGGTGGTGAGACCGACGGCCAGGAGGAAGGTACGGGTGCGCAAGGCGGGGCTCCGGGTGGGGAGGGTTGGGTGGAGTGGGGTGGGGGCGACCGGGGGGGGTGAGGGCAGGGTCGTTCCCGGTGTGGAGGGGAGGGTGGGGCGCGGGGCGTGCGGCAGGTCAGGCGGTGGGGGTGGGGGCCTGGGGCGGCGGGGGCGTCGGGGTCATCCGGGGCGTCCGGGAAGGGGGCGTGGCCCTGCCGGTCGTAGCCGTGGTGATGCCGGTCGTAGCCGTGGTGATGCCGGTCGTAGCCCTGGAGGTGCCGGTCGTCGCCGTGCCGGCGGTCGCGGGCATGAGCAACCCGCCCGTCGGCACGGCCAAGGCGGTGGCCGTCGCGAGGGCGGGGCGTGGATGCGGACGCCGCTGCGTGCGTCGTCGCCGGTGCTGGTCCTGGTCCATGCGGGAGTCTCCTGCGGCACGCGGGATGCCTGGCGGGCATCCACCGTCGATGAAGTGCCGGGACCGTCCGTGTTCGCCGGTGGTTGGACGGGCGTTCACGGGTGGTCGGCGATCAGGAGACCTGTGTGGGGACGTAAGGGTTGTACGTGAGTTCGGTTAATTCGGTTACTTCTTGAGGTGGAGGCGCCGGGTCATACGGTCCGGACGGTCACGGCCGCCGGCGGACCCGGTAGCGCAGGTGCAGCACCCGGTCGCCCTGCCACGAGCCCGGAAGTCATCGCCCGGGCTCGTGACAGGGGAGCGGTCACACCTTCAGCGGCTGCTTCGGGGCGCCGCGATGCCGGCCCTTCGGCAGGGCCGTCTTCGCCGTCAGCCCGCGCGACTGCCACGCGTTGTCGCGGAGCTTGAACAGGGCCCAGTAGCGGGTCGGGCACAGCAGCACGATGTTCATGAACACCGCCGTCGGGGTGCCGACGAGCCAGGAGTGCCACCGCTGACGCGCGGTCATGTCCGGCCGCATGAGGACGTACAGCCCCGACTGGCCGTAGCGGACCACCAGGTACACGGCGAGATACACCAGGGCCACGCCCGGGTTGTGGTACCGGCCGCCCAGGGTCATGAGCGTCATGACCACGGTCCAGGCCAGCATCACCGGGGTGATGACGAGCTGGAGCAGCCCGAAGGTCGGCGATATGAGCTGCTTCGGCGACAGCCGCGCGAACACGAACGGCAGCATCCACCACCACGACCGGGCCCAGCGCAGACGCTGACGGTAGGTCTTCTTCAGCGTCGTCGGCATGTCGGTGACCACGCCGGCCTCGTTGACGGCCACGACCTCACCGCGCATCAGCGCCCGCAGCGCCAGCCAGCGGTCGTCGCCGGTGCCGCACTCCACCTCGTAGGCGTCCAGGTGGTCGTAGAGCAGCTCGGCCCGGTAGAGGGCCAGTGCGCCCGAGGTCGTCTCCAGGGCTCCGAGCATGGAGCGCGAGGAGCGCATCATCACGCACGAGGTGCCGATGTCGATGTCCGCGGCCCGGGAGACCCAGGTCTCCTCGAAGTTGCGGACGTAGATCATGCCGGTGGTGGCCTGGATCCTCGGGTTGCTCATGGCCCGCAGCTGCTGTTCGAGCGCGTCCGGGAAGGGCTCGCCGTCCGAGTCGATGGTGAGCACGAAGTCGAAGTGCCCGCCCCGCTCCTGAAGGTGCCGGAGCACGGTGACCTGGGCTCCGCGCTTGCCCTTGTTCTCCTGCCGGTGCCAGAAGACCCGGGGGTGGTCGAAGGGTTCCACCGGGTGCTGCCGCGAGCCGTCGTCGATCACATGGATCTCGTCGACCGGATGCGTCTGGGCCAGCAGCGACCGCACCGTGCGGTGCAGGTTCTCCGTGGGCTCCTCGAACGCCGGGATGATCGCCACCGTCCGGCCCGGGGCCACCGGGAGGTGGGTGAAGGACCGGCCCTTCAGGAACGAGACCAGGCAGAGCACGATGACCAGCATGCCCAGCCACCAGTAGAACGTCAGGATCGGGCTCTTCGACTGGAGGTGCACCACCACGGTGGCGGTGGCGAGAGCCGTCACCACCACGGCGGTCACCGCGGTGAATCTCCCCCGCGAAGCGCGGGCCACCGAGAGGCCCGCGCCGCGGGTCTGCGAGGTGCTCAAGCGGTCACTCGCTTGCCGCGGGTGGCCGTGCGGAACACCACCACACCGCCGATCACGAAGAGCATGGCCCCGAGCACGATCCACCCGAGACCCGTCCCGCCCGTGGCCGCCAGGGCGGCTCCACCGGTGGCGGTACCGATCGCCGCGCCCACACCGTTCTGTCCGTACATGTTGGTCCCTCTTCTTTCCGTGGTTTTCGGGTGTTTCGGGGCGGCTCTCGTCAGAGCCGTTCGATGTGGGGTGCGGCGGCCATGACGCCGCGGGTGTCGAGGACGTAGGCGGCCTCGTCTGCGAGTCGTACGAGGTCGAACTCGCCGTGCGGGGTGAGCAGGACGACCGCGTCGAAGTCGGCGAGGCGCACGCCGCCGTCCGCCGCGGTGAAGGGGATCTCCCGGCAACCCCCGTCCGCCACCGGCAGATAGGGGTCGACGACGGTGACGTCCGCGCCCATCGCCCGCAGCCGGTCGGTGACCTCGACGGCCGGCGACTGGCGGGCGTCCGACGTGCCCGGCTTGTACGCCGCCCCGAGCGCGAGGATCCGCGCCCCGTGCACGCTCCGGCGGAAGCGGCGGCTCAGGGAGTCCTGGAGACGCCGTACGACGTAGTCGGGCTGGGACTCGTTGATGTCCTGGGCCAGTTCGATGAGCCGGAAGGTCTGCCCGTGCCGGGCCTTGACGTGGTGGCTCAGGTAGACCGGGTCGATCGGCAGGCAGTGCCCGCCGACACCGGGCCCGGGCAGGAACTTGGTGAAGCCGAAGGGCTTGGTCGCCGCCAGCTCCAGGGTGTGCCACACATCCACGCCCAGGGTGTGGGCCATCCGAGAAAGCTCGTTGACCAGGGCGATGTTGACGTGCCGGTAGGTGTTCTCGAACACCTTGGCCAGCTCGGCCTCCTCCAGCCCGGAGGCGGGCACGGTGACGTCGGTGACCGAGTCGTAGAACGCCTTCACGTGCCGCAGACAGTCGTCCGTCATCCCGGCGACGATCTTCGGCGTGTTCTCCAGCCGCCAGTCGGCGTTGCCCGGGTCGATGCGCTCGGGGCTGAAGCCGACGTGGAAGTCGCGCCCGGCGACGAGGCCGGAGCCCTCCTCCAACAGCGGGACGAGCACGTCACGAGTGGTGCCGGGGTGCGTGGTCGACTCGAGCACGACGGTGGCGCCCGGCTCGATCCACGCGGCCAGGACCCGCCCGGCGTCCCGCACGCAGCTCAGGTCCGGGGCCCGGTCGGTCAGTGGCGTCGGCACGGTGATGACCGCGACGTCGAAGCCCTTGAGGTCCTGCGGGTCCGAGGTGGCGGTGTAGCCGCCCGAACTCAGCACCGCCTGGAGGCGGCTGGACTCGATGTCCTCGACGTACGACGACCCGGCGGCCAGCCTCTCGCAACGCGACCGGTCGGGTTCGTAGCCGGTCACGCTGTGACCGGCCTCGGCGGCCCTCACGGCCAGGGGCAGGCCGACATAGCCCTGCCCCAGCACACATATGTGCATGGTGGATTCCTCACCCCTGAAGTACGGCCGCCTGTTCCTGAAGCAGGCGGCCGTGGCGTGGTACTGCGTGAGAAGCGGTGTGGGAACGGCACCATCACCGCGTCACCGGTCTGCCGGGCCCCCTTGCCCGAAGCTGCGCGAAGCGCAACCGGTGATCTTCACAAACCCCCCTCATTTGTGGACCTTCATAGTTCAACAAAAATTCGCTAGGCGGAACCCTCTTTACTGTTTTGATACCTGTGAAGTGTGGCGGGGGTGCCGTGTGTTGAGGTGTGAGGCCTAATCAACTGCCTCTTGACGAGGTCTGTTGTTGCTGGCGCAAGGGGGTGTGAGGGCTGTCGGCGCCGATGGAGGTGGCGGAGGGATCTTCACATTTCCAGGGCGTCGAGTTTGCTGGGGGCGACGTCGGCATGGATGCAGTCGCGAATCCCGCACGCCGGCCCAATGCGCCCCCTGATGCGCCCCCACACCACAACTCCGGACCGTCGCCGGTTACCCAGGGTTCGCCCAGGCGGAAGCGATGGGCACGCGGTCGGCGCCGGAAGGTCTCCTCGTGGCGGCCCGGGCGTCCACCCTGAGACCGAGCGGCCGCTCCTGCTCCGGGCGGACGCCCGGGGCGGTGTGCCCTTGGGAGGCTGTCGATCATGACAACTCCCTTGCCGCCGCCCGGCCCCGACGGCCTCCCCTACCACCGCATGGGCCACCTCACGGGCCGTCACCGCTGGTGGCGGCCCGTGGTCGGCACGCTGCTGTTCATGGTCGCCTATCTCATACTCAGCCTCTTGCTGATCGGCCTCGCCTACGTCTTCGGGGAGCTGGCCGGCAGCCCCGAACTACCCGATGGCGGACCCGACTTCGGGCTGCTGAGCAACACGGCACTGGACCTGACATACATCGCGATCGTCCTGCCGCTGGTTCTGCTGGCCGTGTTGTGGCCGGGGCGGCGGCCGGCCGGGACGCTGTCGTCGGTGGCCGGACGGCTGCGGTGGCGCTGGCTGGGGTGGTGCCTGCTGGCGGCGGTGCTCCCCGTGGCCGTGCTGACGGGGACCGCATTCCTCGTGCCCGGCGGCGAGACCGGCGCGGGGGAGTCCGAGGCGGTGTGGGTGGGCTGGGGGTCGTTCCTCACGTCCCTGGGCGTGCTGGCCGTCTTCGTCCCCGTGCAGGCCGCGGCCGAGGAGTACGTCTTCCGGGGCTGGCTGACGCAGGCGGTCGGTGCGTTCGCCCGTTCCCCCTGGTTCGCGGTGCTCCCGCAGGCCGTGCTGTTCGCCGCCGCCCACGGCTGGGGCACCACGTGGGGCTTCGTCGGCCTGCTGGTCTTCGGTGGGGTGGCGGGCTGGCTGACCATCCGGACCGGTGGCCTGGAGGCCGCCGTCGCGCTGCACGTCCTGAACAACCTGGTGGCCTTCGGCACCCTCGCCGCGGTCGTCGACGGGCTGACGTCGGAGGAGACCGCGGCGGACTCGCCCTGGCCGCTGGCCCTCGCGGACGTGGTGACGACCCTGATGTACGCGGCGCTCGTACTGTGGCTGGCCCGACGCCACCGACCGCAGCGCCTCGCCCCGCCGATGCCGCCGCCCGCCCAGCCTCCGCCGTACGCCTCGTACCCGCCGTACGCCATGCCGTACGGGGCCATGCCCGGCCACCCCTACGGCGTCCCGGGCGGCGTCGCCCCGCCGGGAACCGGCCCCGCACCTCACGGAGACGTACCGCCCGCCCCGGGACCGTAGCCCCGGGGGAAACCTGAGGGCGTTGGTGGCCCCGCCCCGTCGCCGAGGCGGGCCAACGGTAACGGTCCTACGGCGCGGGATCGAACGTCACGGTGGTGTCGGGACAGTCCTGCGCGAGCCGGGTGAGTGCCTCGAACTCGACGGTGTCGACGGTGAGGCCCCAGCGGAGCTTGGTCCCGACCCACTCCGAGATGTACCGGCACGTGACGCCGGCGGCCGGCGGCAGCCACTCGGCCGGGTCCTTGTCGGCCTTGCTGCGGTTGGAGGCCGCGGTGACGGCGATGAGGGAGGTCAGGGCGTCGAGGTCGTTGGCGTATGCCTCACGCCGCTGGGCGGTCCACTGCGAGGCCCCGGAATCCCAGGCCTCGGCGAGCGGCACCATGTGGTCCACGTCCAGACCGCCGGCCTCGGTCACCCACCTCGCGTCGTAGTACGACCACCACCGCCCTCCGGAGAGCCTGCACCCGGCGAGGATCTCGGGCGGGTCGACCGCCTCGGAGATGAGCACCTCCGCGCGGGTGTTGCAGCCGTCGGTGGGGTTCTGGCCCGCGTTCCAGTGCCGGAAGCTCGTGCGCTGGTAGCCCTCCCGCACCTCCTCCGCCAGGGGCAGGACGCCGACCGCGGTCGCCATCGGGAGGGTGCGCGGCTCGGCGGCCCGGCCGTGCGCCTGGGCCGGGGTGGATACCAGCAGGGGAAGGACTACGAGTGCGACCGCGAGCGCGGCACGCCTGAGGTTTTTGATCACGCATCGCAGAATCGATGGCGTGTACCTCGTTCGAGGGGTTCGACTCGAACGAATGAGCCAGATGGCTGCGCGGGTTCACCGGGCAGGTGTTCTACTGATCACCTGATGGGGGTGTCTGCGTCGGAGGCGGCGCGCCCGCCGCAATCTGTCCGGCGGGGGAAGCGCCTCAGGCGATGTCGTGGACGTTGTGCTCGGTCAGGTCGGATGCGTATCGGGCGACAGTACGGTAATCGGCATCGTCGTGGAGGACAGCCAGGCCGTGGTGGGCGGCAGTAGCGGCGATGACGAGGTCCACTGCCGAGGCACTGCGATGCTCCCCGGCCCGGGCCATACGGTGTTGCACCGCGCTGATCCAACGCCCTGCGTTCTTCGGCACCGCTGCGTCGGGATAGAGGTCGGAGAACATTTCCGCGATCTCGTCGTACTCGCGACCGTTTCGGGCGCTGTACAAGAACTCGGCGCGTTGCACGTAGCAGGATGCGATGGCCCCGGCGTCGATCGCGTCGTACCAGGCCGATCGCAGTTTCGGGTCACGGAGCAGCCGGACCAGGCCGGACGTGTCGAGCAGATAGATCACCGGCTGTGCTTCTCCGCCCGGTGCAGCCGCTCGGCATCCTCGACGGCACCCCACTCACCCGCACGCTCGAAGTGACGGCTGATGCGCGCCGCCCGCTCCTGCTGTTCGGCGTAGAAGTGCAGAGCGAGATTGACCGCCTCCTTCTTGGTCCTGACCTTGGACAGAGCCATGGCGCGTTCCAGAGCGTCGTCGTCGATGTCGATCTGAGTTACAGACATTCAGCATCTCCCTCGCGATGTTGGTGATGTACATAGAAGAATACGGCACCAACATTCGCGAGTCCACGGCTGAGTGTCTGATCCTGAGCTGCGCGGTGGAGGGCAGGTTGGCGCCCGGCGGCAGTTCGCCCGTCATGATGTCGTCGCGCAGGTCGGCCGCGATCCGTTCGTGCAGCGAGCGGCGGCCGTGGGCTTCCGGTTCGGCCTTGGGCACGGTCATCCGATCCTGATCTCGTAACGCAACTGCTGGCGCCGCGCGGGCATCACCATCCGGTCGACCTGGATCGGCCGGTCGTCGCGGTCCAGGGTGAGCCGGGTGAGGCGCAGGACGGGTTGCGTCGGTGTCAGCCGCAGGGCCTGCTGCTCCTCTTCCCCGGGCAGGGCGGCCGTGACGTCCTCCCTGACGAGCGCGCCGACATGTCCCAGCTCGGCGAGCAGGGTGACGGCTCCGCCGCGGATCTTGGCCGTTGCGGCGAGTGGGGTTCCCCGGGCGATGTCGACCGCGTAGTAGGTGTCGGTGAGTTCGTTCGGCTCCTCGTCTAGGAGGATGAGGCGGCGCCGTACGACGACGGGTTCGGCTTCGGTGACGCCGAGCAGGGGCGCCACCTCGGCGGGAGCGGGCACCTCTCCGGCATGGACGATCCGCTGGGATCCTCGTCGGCCCTGAGCGGCCGCGTCGGCGCTCCAGGCATCGCCCTGGTCTCGCTCGCGCGGCGTCAGGTACGGCATCGACGTGCTGATCCACTTGCTCGCGCTCACGGTGCCCTCCGGTACAGCTGAAGGTGACAACAGGCCTGTTCAGCAGCACCGTAGACACGCGATGGCTGACCGCGCCCTGCGGTCCCCGCCTACGCTCCGTCGTCCGAGGGCTCCTCGGGGCGCTCCGCGACGAACGAGCCGAGACCGACCTCGGCCCGGATGAGTCCTTCCGTCTTGAGATGGGTCAGTGCCTTCTGCGCGGTCGAAGCGGCGATTCCGAACTCGGTGGAGAGCTCGACGACGGACGGCACTCGACTGCCTACGGGGTACGTCCCCTCGGTGATGCGGTCGGCGATGGCTGCTGCCACCTGCCGCCAGACAGGGCGCGTGCGATCAAGCTCGGGACTCATGCAGTGGACGCTAAAACTCTGCGGTAGACCGCGCGACCGCAGTAGACTGCGGTAGACCGCGATGGAGAAGGAACGAACGCGGAGACCCCCGCGACGGGTGGAGCCGTCCGGGGGCATGGCCGCCAGCCACAGTCGAACGGAGCTGATGACGTGACCGACCTTATCTGCCGCTTCCTCACGTGGGCGGGCCTCTTGGCCTTCCCCCGCAGCGGGTGCCGCCGCCCCGCACACCCGCCGCGATCCTGGTCCGCCGACACTTCCCCGGAGCGGGCTCCACTTCCCACTCACCGCAGCCCGAACGGGACGGACACCGCCCTCGACGGCACCGCGACCGTCGCCGTACGCCCCTACCTGGTCGCCCACGAGCTACGCCAACGCCGGCGCGAACTGGCCATGGCGGCCCTGAGGCCGGGCATGCCGGGGCCCTACTGGCATGAGGGGACCGAGGTCGCCTGATGGATGGGGAAACCGAAGCGCCGGAGTCGAAGGCGGTGCGGCACTTGCGCGAAGCGCGTCTCCTGCCCTGGTCGACACCCGAGGGCAAGTCGAGCTACCTGATCAGTGACGCGTGTGGAGGGCGCCTGTCCCGCTTGGCCGACATCACGGAAGAAACGCAGCTCACCATGGGCACGCAACTCCTCGCCCACGCGGACGACATGCTCCCGAACGCCACAGAGGTGCAACTGCGCTTTCTGGCAGTGCGCTTGACCGAAGCCTTGCGTGACACCCTTCGCGTCGCCGAGTGCAGAGGGCAGCGGGGCGGCGGATCGTCGGGGCGGGCAGTCCCATGAGCCTCGCCGTTGCAGCTCCGGGCGAGTAGGCCGTAAGACACCGACGCCCCCTGCCCATTCAGGACAGGGGGCGTCGGCGACAGCCGTGACGGCCGGTTACTTCACCGGCTCCGGCTCCGGCGCGTTCTCCGAGTCCGACGCGCCCGCCGGCGGCTCGCCGTCGTCGTTGTCATCGTCGTCGCCGTCGGAGACCTCCGCGGGGACCGGGGTCTTGACGGAGTCCAGCAGGAGCTGGGCCACGTCCACCACGGTGATCGACTCCTTGGCCTTGCCGTCGTTCTTCTTGCCGTTCACGGAGTCCGTGAGCATGACGAGGCAGAACGGGCAGGCCGTGGAGACGATGTCGGGGTTGACCGACAGGGCCTCGTCGACGCGCTCGTTGTTGATGCGCTTGCCGATGCGCTCTTCCATCCACATCCGGGCACCACCGGCACCGCAGCAGAAGCCCCGCTCCTTGTGGCGGTGCATCTCCTCGTTGCGGATGCCCGGGACGCTGGCGATGATCTCGCGCGGGGGCGTGTAGATCTTGTTGTGGCGGCCCAGGTAGCACGGGTCGTGGTACGTGATGATGCCCTCGACCGGCGTGACCGGGATCAGCTTGCCCTCGTCGACGAGGTGCTGGAGCAGCTGCGTGTGGTGGATGACCTCGTAGTCGCCGCCGAGCTGCGGGTACTCGTTGCCGAGCGTGTTGAGGCAGTGCGGGCAGGTCGCGACGATCTTCTTGGCCGACTTGGGCTTCGCCGACTCGGGCGTCACCTTGCCCTCGTCGTCCATCTCCTCGCCGAACGCCATGTTGAGCGCCATGACGTTCTCCATGCCGAGTTCCTGGAACAGCGGCTCGTTGCCCAGGCGGCGGGCGGAGTCACCCGTGCACTTCTCGTCGCCGCCCATGATGGCGAACTTGACGCCCGCGATGTTCAGCAGCTCGGCGAATGCCTTGGTGGTCTTCTTGGCGCGGTCCTCGAGGGCGCCCGCGCAGCCGACCCAGTACAGGTACTCGACCTCGGACAGGTCCTCGATGTCCTTGCCGACGACCGGGACCTCGAAGTCCAGCTCCTTCAGCCACTCCAGACGCTGCTTCTTCGCCAGGCCCCAGGGGTTGCCCTTCTTCTCCAGGTTCTTGAGCATCGTGCCCGCCTCGGACGGGAACGCGCTCTCGATCATCACCTGGTAGCGGCGCATGTCGACGATGTGGTCGACGTGCTCGATGTCCACCGGGCACTGCTCGACGCAGGCGCCGCAGGTGGTGCAGGACCACAGGACGTCCGGGTCGATGACGCCGTTCTCCTCGGCGGTGCCGATCAGCGGGCGCTCGGCCTCCGCGAGGGCGGCCGCGGGCACATCGGCCAGCTGCTCCTCGGACGCCTTCTCCTCGCCCTCCATCGTCTTGCCGCCGCCGGCCAGCAGGTACGGCGCCTTGGCGTGCGCGTGGTCCCGCAGGGACATGATCAGCAGCTTGGGGGAGAGGGGCTTGCCCGTGTTCCAGGCGGGGCACTGCGACTGGCAGCGGCCGCACTCGGTGCAGGTGGAGAAGTCCAGCAGGCCCTTCCACGAGTACTGCTCGACCTGGGAGACGCCGAAGACGTCGTCGTCGCCCGGGTCGGTGAAGTCGATCGGCTTGCCGCCGGACGTCATCGGCTGCAGGGCACCGAGGGCCGTGCCGCCGCTCGCCTCGCGCTTGAACCAGATGTTCGGGAACGCCAGGAAGCGGTGCCAGGCCACACCCATGTTGGTGTTGAGCGAGACCACGATCATCCAGACGAACGAGGTGCCGATCTTGATCGTCGCGACCAGGTAGACCAGGTTCTGCAGCGCCGCGACGCTCAGTCCCTTGAAGGCCAGGACCAGCGGGTACGAGGCGAAGTACGCCGCCTCGTAGTGCTCCACGTGGTGCAGCGCGCCCTCCAGGCCCCGCAGCACGTAGATCGCCAGGCCGATGGTGAGGATGACGTACTCGACGAAGTAGGCCTGACCGGCCTTGGAGCCCGCGAAGCGGGACTTGCGGCCCGGGCGCGACGGCAGGTTCAGCAGGCGGATCGCGATGAGCACCGCGATGCCCAGGACCGTCATCACACCGATGAACTCGATGTACAGCTCGAACGGCAGGAAGCCGCCGATGACCGGCAGCACCCAGTCGGCCTTGAACAGCTGCCCGAAGGCCTGCGCCAGGGTCGGCGGCAGCGTCAGGAAGCCGACGGCCACGAACCAGTGCGCGACACCGACGATGCCCCACCGGTTCATGCGCGTGTGCCCGAGGAACTCCTTCACCAGGGTCACGCTGCGCTGGTAGGGATTGTCGGTCCGGGCGCCTGCCGGGACCGGCTGGCCCAGCTTGAAGTACCGGACGAACTGGCCGATCGCGCGTGCGAGCAGCGCGACGCCGACCACGGTCAGAACCAGCGACACGATGATCGCGGCGAGTTGCATGGGGGCTCCTCGGGCCTGCGAGGGGTTTCTGTCGGGACCCTCTCCGTTTCAGAGGGTTCCCGAAATTACTAAGCGGTAACTTATGCAGTCCGTCTGAGACTACCCCTATCCTCCGCCGCACTGTAGCCGGGTGGGGGGTGATCTGAATCGCTGAGGGTTGCCTCAGAACGCATACGGATCCAGCCAGGGCTCAGTCGGAATCCGGTCGGGTAATCCGTCGTGTTAGTCGTACCGAATTGTCATAGTCCCGCCTAATTTAGATCCGTGCTCTACGGGATCGCAGCCGCCGCCATCGCCCTTCTGCTCACCGCCCTGCTCGCCGCCCTCCTCCGGACGCCCGCCCGCTGGTCGCGGCTGGTCGACCGGCGGCGGCAGCGGGAGGTGCCGCTGTCCGGGGGTGTGGCCGTCGTGGTGGCCACCGGGGTGGTGGTGTGCGGCTACGGGTGGGTGGAGGGTGTGCCGACCGGGGGAGAGGTGCGGGAGCTGCTCGTCGCCGGGGGTGTGGTCGCCCTGCTCGGGCTGGTCGACGACGTGTGGCGGCTGCGGCGGCGGGTGCTCTTCGCCGGTACGGCCGCGGCGGCCGCGTGCGTCGTGCCGTACGGGGAGACGGGCGTGGGGACCGGGCTGCTGGCCGTCGTGTGGGTGGCGGGGCTGACGCTCGGGTTCCGGGGGGTCGATCACGCCGACGGGCTCGCCGGGACCGTGGGGGTCGTGACCGCCTTCGGGGTGGGGGTCTGCGCCGCGGTCGAGGTGATGGACGGGATCGCCGTGCTGATGAGCGTGCTGGCCGCCGCGCTGACCGGGTTCCTCATGCACAACTGGCATCCGGCCCGGGTCGCGCTCGGGGCGTGCGGGTCCATGCCCGCGGGGTTCGTGATCGCCCTGGGGGCCGTGTACGCGCGGGCCGGGTCCGGGGTCGGGGAGAGCGCGGGGGTGCTGTTCGCACTGACCGCTCTGGTGTGCGCCGATGCCGGGCTGGTGCTGCTGTCGCGGCGGCTGGCCGGGCGGGCCGTGCTGCGCGGCGGCCCCGACCATCTCGCGCACCGGCTGCGGCGGCTCGGGCTGACCGCGCCGGGGGCGAGCCTGCTGCTGGGGGCCGGGGCGTTGTCCGGGGTGGCCGTCGGGGTACTCGCGCACGCCGGCTGGGTCGGCAACGACGTGCTGTGGTGGGTGGCGGGGGCGGCGCTCGTCGTCGTCCTCGCTGTGTCACGCGTCTCGGTGTCCCCCTCCCGAGGCCCCCGGGCCCCTCGGCGTGAGATGTCGCCGCAGGTCAGAGCCCCATTGCGTGTAAGGAACGGATAAGAGTTGAGTCCGGTCGACTCACCTCTGTTGACCGGTCGGGGGTCGTCGTGCACACTTGAGTCCGTTCCACTCAAGTCAGCTGGAGGAATCAACCATGGCACGTGCGGTCGGCATCGACCTGGGCACGACTAACTCCGTCGTCAGCGTTCTGGAGGGCGGCGAGCCCACCGTCATCACCAACGCCGAGGGCGCCAGGACCACGCCGTCCGTCGTCGCCTTCGCCAAGAACGGTGAAGTGCTCGTCGGAGAGGTGGCCAAGCGCCAGGCGGTCACGAACGTGGACCGGACCATCCGCTCCGTCAAGCGGCACATGGGCACGGACTGGAAGATCGAGCTCGACGGGAAGCCCTTCAACCCGCAGCAGATCAGCGCCTTCGTGCTCCAGAAGCTGAAGCGGGACGCCGAGTCCTACCTGGGCGAGAAGGTGACCGACGCGGTCATCACCGTCCCGGCGTACTTCAACGACTCCGAGCGTCAGGCCACGAAGGAGGCCGGCGAGATCGCGGGCCTCAACGTCCTGCGCATCGTCAATGAGCCCACCGCGGCCGCCCTGGCGTACGGCCTCGACAAGGACGACCAGACCATCCTGGTCTTCGACCTCGGTGGCGGTACGTTCGACGTCTCGCTGCTGGAGATCGGCGACGGCGTCGTCGAGGTGAAGGCCACCAACGGTGACAACCACCTCGGTGGTGACGACTGGGACCAGCGCATCGTCGACTACCTGGTCCAGCAGTTCCAGTCCGGCCACGGCGTGGACCTGGGCAAGGACAAGATGGCCCTGCAGCGTCTGCGCGAGGCCGCCGAGAAGGCGAAGATCGAGCTGTCCTCGTCCACCGAGACCTCGATCAACCTGCCCTACATCACCGCCTCCGCCGAGGGCCCCCTGCACCTCGACGAGAAGCTCACCCGCGCGCAGTTCCAGCAGCTGACCGCGGACCTGCTGGAGCGCTGCAAGACGCCGTTCCACAACGTCATCAAGGACGCCGGGATCAACCTCTCCGAGATCGACCACGTCGTTCTCGTCGGTGGCTCCACGCGTATGCCCGCCGTCGCCGAGCTGGTCAAGGACCTGACCGGCGGCAAGGACGCCAACAAGGGCGTCAACCCGGACGAGGTCGTCGCCATCGGCGCCGCCCTGCAGGCCGGTGTCCTCAAGGGCGAGGTCAAGGACGTCCTGCTCCTCGACGTCACCCCGCTGTCCCTCGGTATCGAGACCAAGGGCGGCATCATGACCAAGCTCATCGAGCGGAACACGACGATCCCGACCAAGCGGTCCGAGATCTTCACCACCGCCGAGGACAACCAGCCCTCCGTGCAGATCCAGGTCTACCAGGGCGAGCGCGAGATCGCGGCGTACAACAAGAAGCTCGGGATGTTCGAGCTGACCGGTCTGCCCCCGGCGCCCCGCGGCGTCCCGCAGATCGAGGTGTCCTTCGACATCGACGCCAACGGCATCATGCACGTCACGGCGAAGGACCTCGGCACCGGCAAGGAGCAGAAGATGACCGTCACCGGCGGCTCCTCGCTGCCGAAGGACGAGGTCGACCGCATGCGCCAGGAGGCCGAGCAGTACGCGGAGGAGGACCACAAGCGCCGCGAGGCCGCCGAGTCCCGCAACCAGGGCGAGCAGCTCGTCTACCAGACCGAGAAGTTCCTCAAGGACAACGAGGACAAGGTCCCGGGCGAGATCAAGACCGAGGTCGAGGAAGCCGTCACTGAGCTGAAGGAGAAGCTCAAGGGCGAGGACTCGGCCGAGATCCGCACCGCCACGGAGAAGGTCGCGGCCGTCTCGCAGAAGCTCGGCCAGGCCATGTACGCCGACGCCAACGCCGCGCAGGCCGACGGCGCCGCCGGAGCCGGCGCGGGTGCCGGTGCCGGTGACGCCAAGGCCGACGACGACGTCGTCGACGCCGAGATCGTCGACGAGGACCGGAAGGACGGTGCCGCGTGACGGAGGAGACCCCGGGCTTCGACGAGCAGCAGCCCGACGTCCCTTCCGGCGCCACCTCCGATGACGCCGAGCCGAAGGCCGCCCCCTCCGAGGAGGCGGCGGCCCCGGCCGGGGACACGGGACAGGACGTGGCCCTGGTGGCCCAGCTGGACCAGGCCCGCACGGCGCTCAACGAGCGCACGGGCGACCTCCAGCGCCTCCAGGCCGAGTTCCAGAACTACCGCCGCCGGGTCGAGCGCGACCGGATCGCGGTCAAGGAGATCGCCATCGCGAACCTCCTGACCGAGCTCCTGCCCGTGCTCGACGACATCGGCCGCGCACGCGAACACGGCGAACTGGTCGGCGGCTTCAAGTCCGTCGCCGAGTCGCTGGAGAGCACCGCGGCGAAGATGGGCCTGCAGCAGTTCGGCAAGGAGGGCGAGCCCTTCGACCCGACGATCCACGAAGCCCTGATGCACAGCTACGCACCGGACGTCACCGAGACGACGTGCGTGGCGATTCTGCAGCCCGGGTACCGGATCGGCGAGCGCACCATCCGCCCCGCGCGGGTGGCCGTGGCCGAACCACAGCCGGGGGCGCAGACGGTCAAGGCGGACGAGTCCGCCGACGCCGACGACAAGGAGAGCGGTGGCCCGGACGAGGGCTGACGTCATCACGGACGACAGGAAGGAGGGGCGTCGAGGATGAGCACCAAGGACTTCATCGAGAAGGACTACTACAAGGTCCTCGGCGTCCCCAAGGACGCCACCGACGCCGAGATCAAGAAGGCGTACCGGAAGCTCGCCCGCGAGAACCACCCGGACGCCAACACGGGAAACGCGAAGGCGGAGGAGCGCTTCAAGGAGATCTCCGAGGCCAACGACATTCTCGGCGACCCCAAGAAGCGCAAGGAGTACGACGAGGCACGCGCCCTCTTCGGCAACGGCGGTTTCCGCCCGGGGCCGGGCGGCGCGGGCGGCTCGTTCAACTTCGACCTGGGTGACCTCTTCGGCGGCGCCCAGGGCGGCCAGGGCGGCGGCCAGGGAGCCGGCGGCTTCGGCGGCGGGATCGGTGACGTCTTCGGGGGCCTGTTCAACCGCGGCGGTACGGGCGCGGGGACGCGCACGAACCCGCGGCGCGGCCAGGACATCGAGTCCGAGGTCACGCTCAGCTTCACCGAGGCGATCGAGGGCGCGACGGTTCCGCTGCGCATGTCCTCGCAGTCGCCCTGCAAGGCCTGCTCGGGCACCGGCGACAAGAACGGCACACCGCGCGTGTGCCCGACCTGCGTCGGCACCGGGCAGGTCGCCCGGGGCAGCGGCGGGGGCTTCTCCCTCACCGACCCCTGCCCGGACTGCAAGGGCCGCGGCCTGATCGCGGAGCACGCCTGCGAGGTCTGCAAGGGCAGCGGCCGGGCCAAGTCCTCGCGGACCATGCAGGTGCGCATCCCCGCGGGCGTCAGCGACGGCCAGCGGATCCGGCTGCGCGGCAAGGGAGCACCCGGTGAGCGGGGCGGCCCGGCGGGCGACCTGTACGTGGTCGTCCATGTCGACGCCCACCCGGTGTTCGGCCGCAAGGACGACAACCTCACCGTCACCGTCCCGGTGACCTTCGCCGAGGCCGCCCTCGGCGGCGAGGTCCGGGTGCCGACGCTGGGCGGCCCGCCCGTCACGCTGAAGCTCCCGCCGGGCACGCCCAACGGCCGCACCATGCGCGCCCGGGGCAAGGGCGCGGTCCGCAAGGACGGCACCCGCGGGGACCTTCTGGTCACCGTCGAAGTGAGTGTTCCGACGGACCTGACGGGGAAGGCTCGTGACGCGCTCGAGGCGTATCGCGAGGCGACTTCGGGTGAGGATCCGCGGGCGGATCTGTTCCAGGCCGCGAAGGGAGCATGAGTCAGATGGACGGTCGTCGGCGCAATCCGTATGAACTGACCGAGGAAACCCCGGTCTACGTCATCTCGGTGGCGGCCCAGCTGTCCGGCCTGCACCCCCAGACCCTGCGCCAGTACGACCGCCTGGGCCTGGTGTCCCCCGACCGCACCGCCGGCCGGGGCCGGCGCTACTCGGCCCGCGACATCCAACTGCTCCGTCAGGTGCAGCAGTTGTCGCAGGACGAGGGCATCAACCTCGCCGGCATCAAGCGCATCATCGAACTGGAGAACCAGGTCGCCGCGCTCCAGGCCCGTGCGGCCGAACTGGAGAACGCGCTCGACGGCGCGGCGGCGGCGATGCGCCAGCGCGAGGCGGCGGTGCACGCGTCGTACCGCCGCGACCTCGTGCCGTACCAGGAGGTACAGCAGAGCAGCGCGCTGGTGGTGTGGCGGCCGAAGCGGCAGCAGCAGTCCGACTGACTGCCTGTCCAGAGTCTGTGAAGGGGCCGGGAGGCAACTCCCGGCCCCTTTCGCATGTCTTGGCCCGGTTTCGCTCGGTCTCCTGCCGATGGGTGGCCCGTGCAGGGAACTTGGAGATGATTCCGCAGAGTCTTCACAACACTCGCGGAGCGTGGTGTTGTCATCTCGTTAAGTGCTTCCGCTTGACGCTGGGGGCCGCGTCCGCGTTGGCTTTTCAGTCACATGGGCCACAAAGCTGTGCCCACGTCCGAATCACACGTGAAGTGAGCTCCCGACATGCGTCGTCGTATCTCCATATCCGTGGCCGCGGCCGCGATGTCCGTCACGCTCGCCGGGTGCGGCGCGCTCAACGCGACGGGGAGCAGTGACGACGCGAGCCCGGCCAAGGGCAACGACATCACCGTGGGCCTGTTGCTCCCGGAGAAGGCGAACACCCGGTACGAGAACTTCGACTACCCGATCATCAAGACGAAGGTCGAGTCCCTCACCAACAACAAGGGCCGCGTGGAGTACGCCAACGCCGAGGCGGACGCCGACACGCAGGCGGGCCAGATGCAGAAGATGATCGACGACCGGGTCGATGTGATCCTGCTGGACGCGGTCGACTCGCAGGCCATCGCGAGCGGCGTCAAGAAGGCCAAGGACGCGGGCATCCCGGTCATCGCCTACGACCGGCTGGCCGAGGGGCCGATCGAGGCCTACATCTCCTTCGACAACGAGCTGGTCGGCGAGGTCCAGGGGCGCACCCTGCTGGAGGCCATCGGCGAGGACGCGAGCCTCTCCGACAAGATCGTCATGATGAACGGCTCGTCGACCGACCCGAACGCCAAGCAGTTCAAGGCGGGGGCGATGTCCGAGCTGAACGGCAAGGTGACGATCGCGCAGTCCTTCGACACCAAGGACTGGAAGCCGGAGAACGCGCAGGCCAACATGGCCGACGCGATCCAGGCGATCGGCAAGGACGACATCGCCGCCGTCTACTCCGCCAACGACGGCATGGCCGGCGGCATCGTCAAGGCGCTGGAGGACGCGGGCGTGACCGATCTGCCGCCGATCACCGGCCAGGACGCGGAGCTCCCGGCGGTGCAGCGGATCATCGCGGGCGAGCAGTACATGAGCGTGTACAAGTCGTACCCGCAGGAGGCCGAGAACGCCGCGGAGATGGCCGTGGCCAAGGTCCAGGGCCGGGACATCCAGTTCGCCGCCCTCACCCGCGACAAGGTCGACAGCCCCACCCACAAGGCCATCCCCGCCCAGCTCGTGCCCGTGGTCGCGCTGACGAAGGGCAACATCAAGGACACGGTGGTCGCGGACGACATCTACAAGCTGTCGGACATCTGCACGGCCAAGTACGAGGCGGCGTGCCGGGCGATCGGCCTGAAGTGACCCGGTGAGCTGCTTCGTGCGTACGAGCGGCTTCGCGCGTACGGAGCCGTTCAGCCCCGGTGGGCCGCCGCGCGCTCCGGCGCTCTCGGTGCGCCGGCCCTGCCCGGCCGTCCGGCCAGGGTGATCGCCCGGAGCAGCCACTCAGCGGGCCCGTGCCGGTGGCGCCGGGTCCACACCGTGCTGAGGGCGAGCTGCAGCGCGTACACGGCGCCCGCGAGCAGCAGCACGGCCGCCGGGCCCACCTGCCCGTAGAGGGACAGCCCGTACGCCGTGGCCACGAACATCATGATCAGGGACTGCCCGAGGTAGTTCGTGAGCGCCAGGCGCCCCGCCGGGACGAACAGCCGCCGCACCCGGTGTCCCCATGACGAGCGCAGCAGGAGCAGCAGGAGGCAGGCGTACGCGGCCGACAGGGCGGGTGCCGTCAGCATGCCGACGCCGATGCCCAGGAGTTGCCACCGGGCGTCCAGCGGACCGTCCGCCGCGGAGGCGAAGAAGAGGGCGCCCGGGACTCCGACGGACAGCCCGACGGCCGTGATCCGCAGCAGTCGAGCGCGGTCCGCCCCGCCGGCCGCGAGCAGGCGCCGCTTCCCCGCGGCCAGACCGAGGAGGAACGCGCCGAGCACGCCCGGAGCCATGAGGAGGGAACCGAGGAGCGCCTCGGGCAGCCGGTCCAGGTTCTCCTGGACGACGGTGCCGGGACTGCCTCGGTAGGCGGCCACGGACTGCGCGATCGGCTGGTGCGACGGGGGTTCCTCGTCGTCCACCCGCGTGGCCAGCGCTCCCAGTGCGGTGAGGATGACGACGTAGACCCCGTAGATCCAGGCGGCGGCCTTCACGGCGGTGGCCGGTCCGATCCGGCGGGCGCGGAGCAGGATCAGGCCGAGGAGGCCGTAGGTCAGCAGGATGTCGCCGCTGTACAGCAGGATCGCGTGCGCCAGTCCGAGCAGAACCAGGCCGAGGGACCGGCGCAGAAAGCGCGCGGTGGGGTTTCCTCCGTCCCGCTCGGCGGCGGCCTGCTGCAGGGTGAAGCTGTAGCCGAAGAGGAACGAGAACAGCAGGTAGAACTTGGTGGTCGCCAGCGCCGTCACCAGCCGGACGGCGGCCTGGTCCCACACGGGCGCGTCAGGCCGGCGGATCCCCTCCGTGAGGTAAGGGTCCATCATCTGGGCGCTGTTGACCACCAGGATGCCCAGCAGGGCGAAACCCCGCAGCGCGTCGACAGCGGGCAGACGCCGGGGGTCCACCCCGGTGTTGACGGTCACGGGGCCTCCGAGATGTCCGTGGACGGGGCCGGCCGGGACCGCCCTCACAGAGGGTCACACGCCGGCTGCGCCCGTACCACCCCCTCATGATTCAGCAGCCCGTGAGGGGGGTGTATTCGGCGTCAAAACGGCTGGAAAAGGGCCTTGGGTGCGGGGGAGCCGTGTTGCGGAGCAGGGCCGGTCCGCGCATAGTTGCGCTGCGGAAAGACGGCGACCGGGGGTGGGATGGGCGATGGCCGGGCACGGGGCGGAGGAGCATCCACACGGTGCTGACCGACTGTGCGAGGCCGGGGATCGCGTGTATTCCCGGGCCGTACGGCGGGGTCGCGTGCCGCGCGGGGACGCCGAACCGGTGCCCTGTCTGCTGGAACTCGCCCTGCTGCACCCGGACCCCGACGACATGGACTGGCTGGTGCCGACCTCCCCGCAGGAGGTCATGACCCGGCTGCTGCGCGGGATGTACGACGAGGTCAACGCGAGTCAGCGGCGGGTGGGTTCGGCGGTGGAGGCCGTCGAGCGGTACGCCGGTCTCGGCCGCCAGGTGCGGCCGGCCCCGTCGGCCGGGGAGGGCTCGGCGATCCGGGTGCTGGACGGACTCGCCCGGATCCAGGCGGCGGTGGACGAGGCGACCCAGGCGTGCACGACCGAGGTGCTCACGGTCCAGCCCGGCGGCATCCGGCGCGAGGCGGAACTCTCCGAGGGCCTGCACCGGGCGCTGGCGCTGCGCGGCCGGGGCGTGCGGATGCGGGACCTTTACACGCATGTCGCCCGGCACGGGCAGGGGCTGCTGACGTATCTGGAGCTGATGGGCGACGCCGTGGAGGCGCGCACGCTGGACGAGGTGATCGACCGGCTGATCCTCTTCGACCGGACGGTGGCCTTCATCCCCGCCAACACCGACCGCACGATGGCCCTGGAGCTGCGGCACCCCGCGATCGTCGAGTACCTGGTCACCATGTTCGAGCGCCTGTGGCGCCTCGCCATCCCCCTGACCGCGCCGCTCCCCGAGACCGGCATCGAGGGCATCTCCCACCGGGAGCAGTCCATCGCGGCCCTGCTGGCGGAGGGCCACCAGGACGCGGTGATCGCGGAACGGCTGGGCATAAGCGTCCGGACGTGCCGGGCCCATATCGCGCGCCTCTCGGAGACGCTCGGGGCGGCGAGCCGTACGCAACTGGGCGTACGCATCGCCCAGGCAGGCCTGGACGGCCCCCCGCGCTCCGCCGCGTCCCTCACGGCTCCCGGTCAAGAATCCCCGACCGCCCGATGAGAAACCCCAGCTGCGCCCGGCTCTGACTGCCCAGCGTCGCCGCGAGCTTGGCGATGTGCACGCGGGCGGTACGGATGTTCATGCCGAGCCGGTCGGCTATGACGGCGTCGGTGTGGCCTTCTACGAGGAGCGTGGCGATGGCGCGTTGGCGGGGGGTGACGCCGTTGAGGGAGGGCGGGGGGACGGCTTCGGGGTACATGGGGGTTGCCAGGCGCCACAAGCGGTCGAAGGCGGTGGCAAGGTGGCGGACGATCGCCGGGTGCCGGATCTCCAGCGCGACGGTGCCGTCCGGGTCCACAGGGATGAAGGCGACAGCGGCGTCGATCAGGATCATCCGGTCGGTGACCTCGTCCAGGCTCCGGGCCTCGACGTCTCCCGCCAACCGCTCGTGGCGGGCCGCGATGCTCGGGAAGTGGCGCAGTGTGTGCGGATACAGAGTGCGGACGCGTGCGCCGCGATCCAGCACCTCCTGGTCCCGGACCAGGGCGATCGCGTCGGAATCCTCACCGCGTCGTCCGGTGAGCCCGGTGCGGGGCTGGACCGTGAGCACCTCTCGTGACGCTGTCGCCATGGCGTCGGTGATGGCCTGGTTGATCTGCTCCGTGCCGGAGAGCGCGCGGAGGTGGGCGGTATCGGTGGCCTCCGGACTGCCGTCGAGTCGCATGAGGGGATCGAATGTCTCCGCCAGTCGCGCCTCACGCCGCCGTTCGTGGGCGATCTGCTCCTCGGAGTCCCGCAGGAGCCGGTGCAGAGCGACGGCCGCCGAGACCGGCTCCCATCGGCTCAGGCCGTCGGCACCTGGGCGGAGCAGCCCCAGGTCGATCAGGCAGGGGGACGCCTCCGTTTCCTCGACGGGTAAGTACCCCTGACGGAGAGCCTGTTCGTACAGTCTTGTTCCTGCCGGGCACAGCTGTTCCGCGCTGTGCCGCTGATGCGGCGTCGAGGTCACTCGGTCACTCCCTCGCGCCCCAGGATCCCGGACTGGGCGATGAGGAAGCCGAGTTGCGCACGGCTGCCGCTGCCGAGGGTGGCGGCGAGCTTGGCGATGTGGGCCCGGCAGGTGCGCACATTCATGCCGAGGCGGCGGGCAATGGCCTCGTCGACATGCCCCTCCACGAGGAGTTTGGCGATGGAGTACTGGATGTCCGTGATGCCGTCCGCCGTCGGTTCGTACGGGGCGCCGGCGGTCAGCGGAACGGAACGACTCCACATGAACTCGAAGACCTTCACCAGGTACCGGACGAGTCCGGGGTGGCGGAGCTCCAGGGCGACCTGCTGGTCGTCGCGGGCCGGAATGAACGCCACGGTCTCGTCGCAGACGATGAGACGCTCCACCACCTCGTCGATCGTGCGGTACTCCGCCTTGCCGTTCGCCAGTTGAGCGACATAGGCCAGTTTTTGAGGGCTGTAGCGTGCCGTGTGCTGGTAGAGCGTCCGTATCCGGACTCCCCGCTCGATCATCGCCCGGTCTCTCTCGAGCCCCTGCGTGAGGCTTCGTTCGGAGAACCGGTCGTCGCTGGGCTGGATGGTGAGCATCCCGCTCTGGCACTGGGCCGTGGCCAGGTTGAGGGCCGCGTTGATCCGGTCGCCGCCCTCCAGCACCGTGAGCGAGTGGTCTGTCGCTGTCGCCTGGGTGCCCAGGGCCATGAACGGCTCGAAGGCGTCCGCGATCTTGATCGACAGTTGTCTGCGTTCCGCGATGTCGCGCTCGATGGGGTGCAGACGCTCGGCGAGCGCGACCGTCGGCGGGACCGGTCGCAACCAGTCCTCGTCGCCCGGGTCCGGCTGAAGAAGGGCGAACTCCACCAGGCAAGGCGCCGAGATCACGTCTGTGCGTGCGATCCGCCCTGCACGCAGCGCGTACGCATAGAGTCGGTTACCTTCGTCGCACAGCTCGGTGACCGCATGGGGATGCGTCGCCTTAGTCTGATTTGCCACGAAATCTACACCCCCCAGGGTCCTGAACATGCAGGAACATGATGCACCGATTGTGTGGCCATGACGTGTTCGAATGAGCCATCGTCTTACCTGACGGGGGAAGAGGGGACTCACAAGTGAGGACGAAGCCGACTATGCGCAAGAGACTGCTTCGCTCGGTGCTTGCTGCCGCCTTCTCCGCCGTTGCGCTCATCGGAGTGAGTGACTACTCCGGCGTGAAGGGTGACACCAGGGCGGACAGTCATTGGCCTGAGAGCGTCGCGAACGATGCCGAGACCAATGTCCTGGCGGACAGTCACTGGCCGGCGATCGTCGCGGACTCGGAGCGTTGATGTGACCACTCCACCCGACGACCGCTCCTTCCGTCGCGAGATGGCCACCGCCTACCGCTCCGGCTGGCACTTCATCGACCTGGTCACCGCCATCCCCCACAGCGGTGACTCGTTGATGGTGACCGTCTTCGGCGAGCCGGTGGTCGTCACGCGGGACGAGGACGAGGACGTACGGGCTTACCGGTGTCTGCGGCGGCCTCGGGGGGCGCCGCAGCCGGTGCGGTGCGCCGTACGGTACGGAATGATCTTTGTGAACCTGGACCAAAGGGACCACGAGCAGGTGGACGCCGAATCCCCTGCCCCGCGGACCATCTCTGCCACCCCCCGCAGTGCCTGACGCGATTCCCCCGTCGTAACAGATCGCTCAGGTGCTTCCCCCCGCAGCGGCGTCACCGTGACCTGAACACGGTGACGCCGCTGCAGTTTTGAGGGACATTTCCGGGAATCGACCTGGTCACGCGGTGGCCGGAAGCAATCGATCACCGGTGTGGATTTTCACTTCGCCCAACCCCGCTCACCCTCGCCCCATCGCCCGCGTCAGCTCGATCTCGATCACCACGCGCGCCGGGTTGGGCGACGGGGTCCGGCCGTAGCGCTCCGCGTAGCGGCGTTCCGCCTCCGCGACCCGGTCGGGCTCGGCGTGGACGAAGGCCCGTCCCTCCAGCGTGGCCCACCGCTTGCCCTCCAGCTGGCAGACGGCGACGGCCGCCCCCTGCTCCCCGGCGGCCAGCACATGGCGCACCTTGGCGCTCGCCTTGTTCGCGATCACCCGAGCCAGACGGGCGTCGGGATCGTATGTGACTCCGACGGGTACCACGTGCGGAGTGCCGTCCGGGCGGGGAGTCGTCAGAGTGCAGACGTGCCGCTCCCGCCAGAAGGCGAGGTACGGCTCGTCGGGGGCGCCCGGATCGACGGAGTACTTGGTGGCCATGACTCGGAACTTAGCCCCTCACGCACTCCCGGAACCGGCCTTGAGTGGAATAGACTCAACTTTATGTACGCTGATTGAGTCAGTGCACTCAGTCGGTGTGCTGATCGGGTCAGTGCAAGGAGGAGGAGAACGCGAACGTGGACGCCGAGCTGACCAACCGGAGCCGGGACGCGATCAACGCGGCCAGCAACCGGGCCGTGACCGAGGGACACCCCGACCTCACCCCCGCCCATCTGCTGCTTTCGCTGCTCCAGGGCCGAGGCCCCCGAGAAAACGAGAACATCACCGATCTGCTCGCGGCGGTCGACACCGACCAGGCGGCCGTCCGCGCCGGAGCCGAGCGCGTGCTCGCCGGGCTGCCCAGCGTGACCGGCTCCACCGTGGCGCCGCCCCAGCCCAACCGCGAGATGCTCGCCGTCGTCGCCGACGCGCAGGCCCGCGCCAAGGAGCTCGGCGACGAGTACCTGTCGACCGAGCACCTGCTCATCGGCATCGCCGCGAAGGGCGGCGCGGCCGGCGAGGTGCTGGCCCAGCAGGGCGCCGACGCCAGGAAGCTGCAGGCCGCCTTCCAGAAGACGCGGGGGCAGCGACGCGTGACCACGGCCGACCCCGAGGGCCAGTACAAGGCCCTGGAGAAGTTCGGCACCGACTTCACCGCCGCCGCGCGGGAAGGCAAGCTCGACCCGGTCATCGGGCGGGACCAGGAGATCCGGCGGGTCGTGCAGGTGCTCAGCCGCAGGACGAAGAACAACCCTGTGCTGATCGGTGAGCCCGGTGTCGGCAAGACCGCCGTCGTCGAGGGGCTCGCCCAGCGGATCGTGAAGGGCGATGTGCCCGAGTCCCTGAAGGACAAGCGGCTCGTCGCGCTCGACCTGGGCGCGATGGTCGCCGGGGCGAAGTACCGGGGCGAGTTCGAGGAGCGGCTGAAGACCGTCCTGGCCGAGATCAAGGACTCCGACGGGCAGATCATCACGTTCATCGACGAGCTGCACACGGTCGTCGGGGCCGGGGCGGGCGGCGACTCCGCCATGGACGCCGGGAACATGCTGAAGCCGATGCTGGCGCGCGGCGAGCTGCGCATGGTCGGTGCCACGACCCTCGACGAGTACCGGGAGCGCATCGAGAAGGACCCCGCCCTGGAGCGCCGCTTCCAGCAGGTGCTGGTCGCCGAGCCGACCGTCGAGGACTCCATCGCGATCCTGCGCGGGCTCAAGGGGCGCTACGAGGCCCACCACAAGGTGCAGATCGCGGACAGCGCGCTGGTCGCCGCCGCATCGCTCTCCGACCGGTACATCACCTCCCGCTTCCTGCCCGACAAGGCCATCGACCTCGTCGACGAGGCGGCCTCCCGCCTCCGCATGGAGATCGACTCGTCCCCCGTCGAGATCGACGAACTCCAGCGCGCCGTAGACCGGTTGAAGATGGAGGAGCTGGCGATCGGCAAGGAGACCGACGCCGCCTCCCGTGAGCGCCTGGACAAGCTGCGCCGCGACCTCGCCGACAAGGAGGAGGAGCTGCGCGGCCTCACCGCCCGCTGGGAGAAGGAGAAGCAGTCCCTCAACCGCGTCGGCGAGCTGAAGGAACGCCTCGACGAGGTGCGCGGCCAGGCCGAACGCGCCCAGCGCGACGGCGACTTCGACACCGCCTCCAAGCTGCTCTACGGCGAGATCCCGGCCCTGGAGAAGGAGTTGGAGGCCGCCTCCGAGGCCGAGGAGGAGGTGGCGAAGGACACCATGGTCAAGGAGGAGGTCGGCTCCGACGACATCGCCGACGTCGTCGCCTCCTGGACCGGCATCCCGGCCGGGCGTCTGCTGGAGGGCGAGACGCAGAAGCTGCTGCGCATGGAGGACGAGCTCGGCAAGCGCCTCATCGGGCAGACCGAGGCGGTGCGGGCGGTGTCCGACGCCGTACGGCGGTCCCGCGCGGGAATCGCCGACCCTGACCGGCCCACCGGCTCCTTCCTCTTCCTGGGCCCGACGGGCGTGGGCAAGACCGAACTGGCCAAGGCCCTCGCCGACTTCCTCTTCGACGACGAGCGGGCGATGGTCCGTATCGACATGTCGGAGTACGGCGAGAAGCACAGCGTGGCCCGGCTGGTCGGTGCCCCGCCCGGATACGTCGGCTACGAGGAGGGCGGCCAGCTCACCGAGGCGGTGCGCCGCCGCCCGTACTCCGTCGTCCTCCTCGACGAGGTGGAGAAGGCCCACCCCGAGGTCTTCGACATCCTGCTCCAGGTGCTGGACGACGGCCGGCTCACGGACGGGCAGGGCCGCACGGTCGACTTCCGCAACACGATCCTCGTGCTGACGTCGAACCTGGGCAGCCAGTTCCTGGTCGACCCGATCACCAGCGAGGAGGAGAAGAAGGAGCAGGTCCTGGAGGTGGTGCGGACCTCCTTCAAGCCGGAGTTCCTCAACCGCCTGGACGACCTGGTCGTCTTCGCCGCGCTGACCAAGCCCGAGCTGGAGCGCATCGCGAAGCTCCAGCTGGAGCGCCTGGCCAAGCGCCTCGCCGAGCGGCGCCTCACCCTGGACATCACGCCCGGGGCCCTGGCCTGGCTCGCGGAGGAGGGCATGGACCCGGCCTACGGCGCCCGCCCGCTGCGCCGCCTCGTCCAGTCCGCCATCGGCGACCGCCTCGCCAAGGAGATCCTCTCCGGCGAGATCAAGGACGGCGACACGGTCCGGGTGGACCGCTACGAGGAGGGCCTGATCGTGGGCCCGGCGACGGGCAAGACTCTCTGACCGGCACCACACGCGCCGACGACGGCCCGCCCCCCTGCATGTG